>CBFHHK010000006.1:13964-19577 GCA_965655435.1 Planctomycetota bacterium
AAGGAGGTACTTGGACGGTTGATTCGTGGCGCAGTTCATGGCGGTCCACTCGGCCCAGACCGTAGTCCAGGTCAGGCCATCGGGGTAGGTGCCCGTGGTGATCACGCGATCAACGAACTCGATGTCCTGGAAGGCTCGATGTCCTTGAAGGCTCGATGTCCTTGAAGGTCCTGTGCTGGAGTTCCATCCCCGCGCGCCACTCCTCCTTGGTGAAGGGCGCCTCGCGAGTCACCCAGTAGAAGCTCACGTCATCCGTGAACATCTCGTCCGCAAAGCTGAGGTCTCCCTTGGCATGGAGATCCAGGAACTGGCCGACCATGACGGACTTGGGGTCGTCCATGGTGCAGATGATGGCGGTGTCCTCTGCGGCTGAAGGGGCGTCACTGGGCGGCGCGGCGCAGGCCGTGAAGAGGAGGGGCGGAGCGAGTGTCTTGGGGCCGACCGACACGTCGAGGTTCAAAGGTCGGGGGAGCTTGGAGGAGCGCTGGCGCGACCCATTGGATGACGCCGGAGGGCGCCTCGACCACACCCTCCACCGCGCGAGATTCCCACGCGACCGCTGCTCAACGGGTGCCTGCCCCACCCGATCAGGGTTGACCCGAGGAGCGATACGGATGGACCACAGGCGGTCGCCGCTCGAAGCCGGAGTTCAGACGGCGAGGGTTCCTGGGTACCTTGTGCACTCACGCTGGCGCGACTCGCCGGCGAAAGCCCATGCGGACCGCCCTCCTCTCCACCCCGCAAGACGCGCTCGGCGGCAACCGAACCACGGCGCTGCGCTGGGCGGGACGCCTCCGCTCCCTTGGCTGGTCCGTCCGCCGCGCCGAGCACGCTCGCCGCCGGCCCCCCTGCGTCCACGTCGACCTCCTCATCGCTCTCCACGCCGTGAAGGTGCGCTCGGAGATCGAGCGTTTGATGGACCTCTATCCCGAGGCGAGGCTGGTCGTCGCCTGCACGGGGACCGACATCTACGAGTTAGAGGCGGAGGCGCAGCCGCTCCTCGAGCGCGCGGACGGGATCATCGTCCTCCAGGAGCATGCCCTCCGCGAGCTCAGCTCCACCCAGCGCCAACGCGCCCATGTGATCCACCAGGCCATGCCGCGGCGCTCGGTCCCTGCCCGTGAGGCGGCCGAGATCGCGGTCATCGCCAGCCTGCGAGCGGTCAAGGACCCGCTGCTCCCTGCCGAGGCCGCGCGCCTCCTGCCCGACCGGTCGGAGCTTCGGGTGATCCATGTGGGCGCCGCCCTCGATCCACAGATCACCGAGGCCGCTCGCCTCGAGCAGGCGAACAACCCGCGGTACGAGTGGCGGGGCAACGTGAGGCGGTCGGAGGCGCTCTGCCTGCTCGGCGGCGCCCGGGCCGTCGTGGTGCCCTCCCGCAGCGAGGGCGGCGCCAACGTCATCACCGAGGCCTTCGCCATGGGGACCCCGGTCCTCGCCAGCGAGATCCCCGGGAACACGGGCCTGCTCGGTGAGCAGCACCCAGGCCTGTTCCGGCCAGGGGACGCGGAGGACCTCGCCCGGTTGATGCTCCGAGTCGAGAGCGAACCCGGCTTTGGCGAGCAGCTCACACGGCTCTCGAACGAACGCTCAGCCCTCGTCGCCCCCGAGCGAGAGTCCGCCGCCTGGTTGGACCTGCTGGGTGACCTTGGCCTCGGCAGCTGACCGGCCTCGCCTCAGCTTGCGGCAGGGGCTCCCTCCAACGCCCCGGCGCTGATCACGTATGACCTGTGGCTCGACCCCTCGATGATCCCACCCCTTCATTGAAGCCCCAGACCGCCCTGATCCGCGCCGGCATCGTGCTCGTCGCCGTCTTCCTCGTGCTCCTCCTGTGGGGTCCGGAGGAGCGCGAGAGCGAAAGCGTCGCGCGGTCGATGCCCGAGGAGGTCTCGGCCGCCGAGACTGGCGTCGTGTTCCCAGCTCCTGACAGGCAAGGCCGGAGCGCAGCGAACCTGCCGGCTCTGGAGATCACCCCGCCAGCGGCGAGCGAGCTCCCCGAGGGTCCCACCGTTCGCCTCATCGTCGAGGGACTCTCGGCCGGAGAATCCGCGGCCTACCTCCACCGCCGCGGCGAGCAGAGCGTGCAGGGGTCCCTCTCCGCCACCGAGGACGCCCCCGCTCCGTCGGTGCTGCGCGAGCGGATTGAGGCGCCGGTCGACGCGAAGGACGCCGAGCACGAGCAGATCCTGGTCTCCGCGCCTGGCTACGGGAGCCGTGGCTTCTCGCTCGACCCCGAAGTTGTTCACGAGGAGGTCGTGTGCGAGCTGGTTCGGAGCCAGCCGCTGCGAGTCGAGTTCCCTCGCCTCGTGGGGCTCGGCGGGCACCTCACCGCCACCCTCACGTGGAGCGACCCGGCGGGCGCCGCGCAGCAGTCAGGGATCCGCATCCCCCACGTCCTCATGGAGGAGACCCGCGCCCTCGATCACCACGGGCACGCCACCTTCGAGGCGACGCTGGTGCCGAGCCACCCGATCCTCAGCCTCGGCTCGACGCCGGTGGAGGGTGGGCACGACCGCCCCGTCACCATCTTCGAGACCTCCGTCTCGGTGGACGCTCAGCGAACCGCGCTGACCTTCGAGGACCTGGAGGTCCACCGGGTGGAGTTCCTCCCGCCGACCCCGGGGACGGCCTTCCGACTCCAGTTCCGGCCCGAGGCCCCCAGCAGGATCTCCCTGCCCGAAGGGGCCCGCTCCAGGGGCTGGACCAACAGCTACGGGTTCCACGGCGGGCACCGCCTGAGGTCGGACGTGCGGGGCCGACTCATCATCCACCTCCCCCCGACCCTGAGCCCCGACTCGCGGATCTCCGCGGCCCCGCTCGATACCGCCGGGAGCGGATTTGCCGCTCCGCTTCGGATCTTCGGCCAGCACGTCCAGGGCGACCCCGAGTGGGAAGGACTCGAGCCCATCGCCATCGAGACGTCGGGCGCCATCCAGCTCGTGCTTGAAGAGGACCAGTGAGGGGCTAAGTGGGGCCATGATCACGCTCCGCCGCTCCGCCGATCGCGGCCACGCCGACCACGGCTGGCTCGACGCGCGCCACACGTTCTCCTTCGCGAGCTACTTCGATCCGGGGTTCATGCACTGGGGAAGCCTGCGGGTCCTGAACCAGGACCGGATCCAGGGGGGCGGTGGGTTCCCACGGCACCCGCACCAGGACATGGAGATCGTGACCGTGGTGCTCGAGGGCGAGCTCCGCCACGAGGACAGCATGGGCAACGGATCGGTGATCCGGCCGGGGGACGTGCAGTACATGTCCGCTGGCTCGGGGGTCACCCACAGCGAGTTCAACGCGTCGGAGGACGAGCCGCTCCACCTGCTCCAGATGTGGGTCCTGCCCGCACGCCCCGGCGGCGAACCGCGCTACGACCAGCGCCACTTCTCCCCCGCCGAACGGCAGGGGCGCCTCGCCCTCGCAGCTGGCCCCGCGAGCGAGAGCCCGCTGGCCCCCATCACGATCGGTCAGGACGCGCGCCTCTTCCTGGGGACCTTCGACCCCTCCGAGCAGGCGAGCCTGACCATCGAGGGAAGGCGCGCCTGGGTCCACGTCAGCTCCGGGGAGGTGCGCCTGAACGATCGGGTCCTGGGCCCCGGCGACGGCGCGGGAGTCGTGGATGAGGCGACCCTGAGAATCGAGGGGATCCAGCGCGCTGACGTCATCGTGTGGGACCTCGAGCGTTGATCCAGAGAGTCCGGTCCCCTGGGGCGCCTCGCCGGCCTGTGGGTCCAGCGACCACAGGAAGCGGCGACCGAACACCGTCCACTCGGTGACCTCCTCGGTCCACGCGGTGGCGTCGGGTCGAGGTCCTCCCCCGGGCAGGCGTCAGACCTCGAGGACGCCCTCCACGACCTCACCGTGGACGTCGGTCAGGCGACGCTGGAGCCCGTTGTGGTAGTGGGTGAGGCGCGTGTGGTCGAGCCCGAGGAGGTGGAGGATCGTCGCGTGGAAGTCGTGAACGCTGACCGGGTCCACGACCGACTTCCAGCCGAAGTCGTCCGTGGCCCCATGGGTATACGGGGCCTTGACGCCCGCGCCGGCGAGGATCGCCGTCATGGCCGACGGGTTGTGGTCACGGCCCTGAGCCCCCGCCTGGAAGGTGGGCATCCGGCCAAACTCCGTGCACAGCACGACGAGGGTGTCCTCGAGCATGCCGCGCTGCTTGAGGTCCCGGATCAGCGCCGCTGCGGGCTGGTCCAGGATCGGCCCGTGCACGTCATAGTCCGTCTTCAGCTGCTGGTGCCCGTCCCAGTTGCCCTTGCCCTCCCCCATGGCGTACGCGCCGTTGAACAGCTGGACGAAGCGGACGCCCTTCTCCACCAGCCGCCGGGCGAGGAGGCAGTTGCGGGCGAACCCGGCCTTCAGAGGGTTGGGGTCGTCCGTGCCGTACATGCGCCGAGTGGACGCCGACTCGGTGGAGAGGTCGGTCACCTCCGGCACGGAGAGCTGCATCCTGGCGGCCATCTCATAGCTCGCGATCCGGGCCGCGAGCTCGGCGTCCCCCGGATAGCGGTCCAGGTGCGCCTCGTTCAGTCGCCGAAGGAAGTCGCGCGTCGCCCGGTCACGCCGGGGGTCCAGCCCCGCCGGCGGCGCGAGGTTCTGCACGGGCCGCGCGGCGTTGAACGGCGTCCCCTGGAAGGCGGCCGGCAGGAAGCCAGCGCCCCAGTTGTTGATGGAGCTCTGGGGCACCCCGCGGGGGTCGGGGATCGCCACGAAGGCCGGGAGATCGTCGCACTCACTCCCCAGCGCGTAGGTCGCCCAGGCGCCCATGCTCGGGAAGCCATCGAGGATGTACCCCGTCGACATGCAGTTCTCGCCAGGCCCGTGGGTCGCCGTCTTCGTGTGCAGCGAGTGGATGTAGCAGAGATCGTCCGAGAGGTCCCCGAGCTGCGGGAGCAGGTCGCTCGTCATCTTCCCGCACTCCCCCCGCGGTCGAAAGTCGTAGAGGGGCCGGTGCAGGTTCCCGTTCGCCCCCTGGAAGGTGATCAGCCCGTCGCCGCCCGGGAGCGGCGTGTCGTGCCGACGGATCAGCTCGGGCTTGTGATCGAACGAGTCCACCTGGCTCAGGGCGCCGCTGCAGAAGATCACCACGACATTCTTCGCCCTGGGCTCGAAGTGCGGTGAGCGCGCAGCGAAGGGCGCGCCCGGATCGATCGAGACCGCGTCCTCCGCGAGCCGGCCGTCCGCCTTCAGGAGGTGCGAGGCGGCCATGAAGCCCAACCCCGAGCTCATGTGCCCGAGCAGGTCCCTTCGGCTGAGGCGCGTCACGGGAGGAACACCAGCTCGTTGGAGTTGAGGACGGCGCGGCAGAAGGCCACCAGCCCCTCCTGCTCGATGAAGGCCCCGGCCGCCCGCGCCTCGCCCGGCGCCGCGGCGCGGCCATAGGCCAGGCGGTACGCCGCCTCCACGGCCTCCGGACCGAACGCCTCGAGGCGCGCCGCCATCCGGCGCGCCTGGGCGAGCACGAAGGGGCTGTTGAAGAGGTTGAGCGCCTGGATCGCGGTGGTGGATCGGCCCCGGGTGGGGCACACCTGGCCGGCGTCAGGCACATCGAAGGCCCCGAAGACCGGGACCGTCTCCATGCGCACCTTGTGCATGTAGACCATGCGGCGGTGA
>CBFHHK010000006.1:19676-38090 GCA_965655435.1 Planctomycetota bacterium
TCCCCTGGGTCGAGCGCCACCTTGGGGAGGTAGACGCGGACGTAGTTGTCGTTGGGCTCGAAGAGGCTGAAGCCGGGCCCCCCCATGTTCAGGTCAAGGTTGCCGCCCAGCTGCAGGATGCAGTCGCGGAGCACCTCCGCCTCGAGCCGTCGGGGAGGGAAGCGCCAGAGCCACCGCGCGTCGGCGTCCACCGCGAGCGCCGCGGGCCTCGGCGCGCTGGACTGGCGGTACGTGTCGGAGAGGAGGATCCGCCGGTGGAGCGCCTTCATGGACCAGCCGCCCTCGATGAAGCGCGCCGCGAGCCAGTCGAGCAAGGCCGGGTGTGTGGGCCGCGCGCCGTTGACGCCGAGGTCACCGGGGGTCGCCACGAGCCCCGTACCGAAGTGGTGGGCCCAGATCCGGTTCACCATCACGCGCGCCGCCAAGGCGCCCGCCTCCCCGGTGATGGCCCGCGCCATCGCCACGCGCCGGGAGGACTCCGGGGCCTCCGCGGTCAGCTCGAGGCCGCCGAAGATCGCCGGGATGTCGGGCACCACCAGCTCCCGCCGGGCCGTCACGTCCCCCCTGAACAGCCGGTAGACCGGCGGCGGCTCCTCGAGGCGGCCTCCGTACACCATCGCGGAGGGCGCCGCCTGCGCCAGCCGCAGGGCCTCGTCGGCGGTGGCGAGGGACTCGAGCACCGCGGGTGAGGCGGCCAGCGCTCTGTCGTCCCCCCCCTCCTCACCGAACTCCTGTCGATCCTGAGACCCCGCCACCCTCGTCCACGCGCCCGCCTCGTCCCGGAGCTCGATGCGGTAGCGGGTCGGTGTCCGGTCGTCATAGCGGCCCGAACGATCGCGGGCCCACACCACCCGGTCCACGACGTACCCCTCGGCGAGACCGAGCTGCACCCACCCGCCGCCTGGCGCGTCCGAGATCCAGCTGTGGTCATTGCCGACCAGGCCATCGTTGACGTGCTCGAGCGCGTGACGGGGGTAGCCCGGGAGGTTGCCCGAGGACGATGGCTTCGCGGAGAGGGCCACGTTCTCGCCACCGGACCAGACCTCCAGCTCGTCGATGCAGGGCTCGCCCCTGTTCGTGGCCTCGACCGTGAACCGGACCGCCGTGGCGGGCCTGGGCTCGAAGCGCTCCTCGTTCCAGCGAGAGGTCACCGCGCTCCGTCGCGCGTTGAGGCCGTCCCTGAGCGAGTCGAGCTCCGCGCGGTGCCCCTCGACCCGTTGACGCCGCCGGGCCATCTCCGGGGAGGTCAGCGGACGCTCTCCGTGACGCACCCCCGCCAGCACCGCGGTCATGGCGTAGTACTCGCGCTGGCTGACGGGATCGAACTTGTGGTTATGGCAGCGGGCGCAGCCCACCGTCAGCCCCAGGAACGCCGTCCCGGTGGTGTTGACCATGGCCGCCAGCTCATCCTGCCGCTGCTGGGCGGTGTACGCGACCTCCTCGCTCTTCACCTCGTCGCTGGCCCCCGCCACGAGGAAGCCCGTGGCCGCGTCCTCTCCCACCGTGTCCCCCGCCAGCTGCTGGAAGACGAAGCGGTCGTAGGGCAGGTCCTCGTTGAGGGCGCGAATGACCCAGTCCCGGTAGTGGTACGCGGCCGGACGAGGGGTGTTCATCTCGAAGCCGTTCGTCTCGGCGTACTGGACGACGTCGAGCCAGTGCTGCGCCCAGCGTTCTCCATAGCGCGGGCTCGCGAGGACCTCATCCACAAGCCGCGGCCAGGCGTCGGGTCGGGAGTCCCCCACGAAGGCGGCCACGTCCTGGGGCGCGGGCAGCAGGCCGTGCACGTCGAGGTAGAGCCGGCGAATCAGGACCCCCCGCTCGGCCGCAGGTGAGGGCGCCAGCCCAGCCCCCTCCAGCCCGGCTCGAAGGAACTCATCCAGCGTCGACGGACCACCCCCCTCGACGCCGCCACCATCCGCCAGCGGCTGGAAGGCCCAGTGCGCGCGCCGGTCACCTGCCCCCGTCCACGTGGGATCATTGGTGGCCTGCTCGCCCTCCGGTCCGTGCGCGCCGGCGTCGATCCACCGCCGGAGGAGCGCCGCGTCCGCGTCGCTCAGGCGCTCGCCGGCGGGCGGCATCACCTCGAACTCGTCCTCGGTGGTGACCCGCCGCAGGACCTCACTGCGGTCGGCGGCCCCGGCCACCACCCCAGGCTCGCCGGAGTCTCCCCCACCTAGCACGCGGGGGAACAGGTCCAACCGGAGCCCGCTCTCCTCACGGTCGGGCCCGTGGCACTCGACGCAGCGCTGCTCGAAGATCGGCACGATCTCGGCCGCGTAGTCCGGACCGTCCGGCGTGCCGCCAACCCGTCCTGCGAGCCCCGCCGACGAGGGCGTCCACGCCAGAGCGATCGCGACAAGGAGAAGGGGCACCATGGGAAGGACCGTATCCCAGCCTCCCGAAGAACGCGACCGCGGGGCCCGCTCCGGGGCCCTGGGGGCCCCGCGCGCGCTCGAAGCCACCGACCTGTCGTCTGGACGCCCCATTCCGCCCCCCTGCCGTGTCCCAACCGTCCCCCCCCGATGAGCCCGAGCCCGCGGGACGCCCTGACCCGCGGTCAAGGGCCCGCGCCCTCCGCGCGCAGGCCGCCCATGACGGGCGGCCAGACGGGTGGTGCGAGGACCTCTACCGCGAGGCGGTCGAGCGGCCTGAGCTGGTGTTCTGGTCACGGGCGCGGGCTACGGCGATGACGCCGCCTGGCTCGCGGATCGGGGCGCGCGGGTGACCGCCTTCGACGTCTCGCCCAGCGCCGTCAGGGCGGCCGCCGGGAGGTTCTCCGACCGGCCGATCCGGTGGCTCGCTGGAGACCTCTTCGCACCCGGGCCGCCGCACCGCGGCGCTCGCGCCGCTCGCCGCCCTGGTCGCTCCTGGAGGAGAGCTCTGGATCATCGCCCGCGGCCGCGACGAGGGTGACGACCCCGGCGCGCTCCCGTGGCCCCTGCTCCGCGCCGAGCTCACCCCCCTCACAGAGCTCGGTCTCGTCGAGCGCTCCTTCGAGGACTACCTCGACGACGAGACTCCAGCGCTCCGGCGCTTCGTCGTGCGCTATCGCAGGCCCGAGGCTCCCGCCTGATCAGGCTCCGCTCGCAGCCGCGCCCGCCTCGCCGCGATCACCGGACAGGTACGTCCCCAGGACCGCGCCTGCGCACCCGGCGAGGAAGCCCCACATCACCGGGAGGAACCCGAACCAGGCAGGCGACATGGCGCCGCCAAGCCCGCCCGCGGACTCCAAGGCCAGGAAGTAGACGGCGTTCGCACCCAGGATCGAGGTCAGCGCCCCGGCCGCGTTGAAACGCCGCCAGCGGAGGCCGAGGAACAGCGCCGGCGTCAGGGTGACGTAGCCCGAGAAGGACACGGAGGCGAGGGAGAAGATCGACTGCCCCCCTACCCGCCAGAGCACGAACACGGCAACGGCGATGACGACGCCGAAGGCCCTCCCTCGGCGCACGTCGCCCTTGGGGTCCTCGGAGGGGCGCAGGATGTCCCTCGAGAGCATCGACCCCAGGGTGAGGATCTGCGCGTCCAGCGTGGACATGACCGCCGCCAGCACGGCGAGGAACCCGAGCGCCGAGAGCGCGGGCGGCAGGTACTCGGTGACCATCATCGAGAAGATGCGGTCCGACTCCTTGCCCTCGAGTCCTGGGAAGGCGACGGCACCGAAGACCCCGACCATCACGGCCGGCGCCCAGAGGGCGATCAGCGCCACGGGATACAGCCGGCAGATGTTCTTGAGGGTGCGGTCGGAGTCCGCCGCCATGAGCCGCACGAGCATGTGCGGGAAGGCGACCACGGTGAGGGAGATCGCGAGGCTCCACGAGGTCCAGGCAGCCGGTGCGTAGAGGCCGGTGTCCTTGACCCCGAGGAGCTCGGGGTCGTGGTCTCGGACCGCGCGCATGGCGCCGCCGATCCCCTCGCCGCCGCCGACCCCGTTGGCGAAGACGAAGAAGGCCGCGATCATGAAGCCCAGGAAGATCGCCCCCTGGACGACGTTGGTCCAGGCGGTCGCGCGCATGCCCCCGAGGGACGTGTAGGCGAGGGCCACCACGAGCACCGCCGCACCGCCGATCCACTCGGGGATCTGCCCCTCGGTCACCACCGTCAGCGTGACGGCGGCGCCCCGGATCGCCGTGACCATGTACGGCAGGGTGTAGACCGTGAAGAACGCGAACATGACCATCCCCACCGCGCGCGACCCGAACCGGCGGGAGTAGAGCTCCGCGGGAGTCATGGCCCCGAGCTCCCGGGCGAGCCGGCGCGCAGGAGAGCCGATGGCCCAGAAGGTGAGCGGGATCCCCAGCGCGATGATGGGCGCGTTGATGCTGAAGACGCCCAGCCCGTCGTGGTACGCCTGCCCTGGAATCCCGACCAGCACGAAGGCCGTGCAGTTGGTGCCGAAGAGCGCCATGAAGAGGACCAGCGTCCCGAGGCCGCGGCCGGCCAGGAAGTACTCCTCGGACGAGGAGCCCGCGCGGCGCGTCGCCATGATCCCGACGCCCAACACGAGGGCCACGTAGGCGACCAGGGCGATGAAGAAGGTGGTGAGGGGATCCACGGGTCAGTCCTCCTCCACCCAGACGGCCCGGCAGAACCAGATGAGGTAGAGCGTCGACAGCAGCATCCACCCCATGCGCCAGGCAAGCTCCTGGGGCATCCAGCCCATGAGCAGGGCTGTCCCCCGGTCGCGCCAAAAGTCGAGGTGGAGGCCGAGCAGCGCCAGGGCTCCGGCCCACGCGATGGTCTTGGTCAGGGTCGTGGGCATCCGCAGGACATTCTTCGCCAGCCGACCGCGCCGATCAAGGGACACCCCAGGGCGGCCTCGCCGGAGCGCGCCCATCCCGGTTGACGGCGGTCCTGGGCAGGTTGACCACGGTCCCCAAGTAGGATGGGACACGAGCGTCCCCTCGACGCGGACCGCAAGTCATGCAACTCACTCCCAGCACCCCAGCAGGTCGCGCCAGCTGTGCCCGGCAGTGGATCCCCACCGCGTGGATCCCCACCGCGTGGATCCCGGGCGCCCTCGCCCTCACACCGGCGCTCCTCGGCGGCTGCCAGCCGGCGGGACCGACGCCGCCGCCGGTGGACGCCGTGGTCCTCGTGGTCGTGGACACCTTGCGCGCCGACGCCCTTGGCGCCTACGGGGCGACGGAGGCGATCACGCCCACCATGGACGCCCTCGCCGGAGAGGGGACGTTGTTCGAGCGCTGCCTCGCGACCTCCTCCTGGACCTGGCCCTCCACGGCGTCCCTGCTCACCGGCAAGCTCCCCCCCGAGCACGGCCTCATCGGCAAGGACGGCTCCTCCATCTCGCCCGATGTCCCGAGCGTCGCCGCCGCGTTCCAGGCCGCGGGATGGGCCACCGCCGCCTTCGTCGCCAACCCCATCATGGACGCCGAGCTCGGCTTCGGCCGCGGCTTCGACCTGTGGGAAGGAACGGACGACAGCTGGGACGACGCGGCGATTCCCCTGGAGCGCGCGGCAGCCTGGCTGGCAGAGCGTGAGCCGGGAGAGCCTTTCTTTCTCTACGTCCACCTCGTGGAGCCCCACTCCCCCTACCGACCGTCCGAGGAGTCCGCGGCGGCGCTCGACCTCTCGGCGCCGCCCACCGACGAGGACCTCGGCGCCGTGACTCGCGCGTACAACCTGATGATCAAGGGGGCCCCCTACGATGAGGCGGCCATCGAGGGCTTCGTGGACTGGCGGCGACGCTGCTACGCCGCTGAGGTGCGCGACGCGGACCTCGCCATCGGGGAACTCCTCGGGGCGCTCCGGCGCCGAGGTCCCATGGATCGCACCCTCCTCGCGGTGACCTCCGACCACGGCGAGGAGTTCCTCGAGCACGGCCTCATGGGTCACGGAGGGCAGCTCTATCCGGAGAGCGTGCATGTCCCCCTGATCCTGACCGGTCCAGGGATCGCGCGGGGAGCACGGATCCCCGAGCGCGTCGAGAACCGCCTCCTCGGCCCCACCCTGCTCGGACTTGCGGGAGTTGGGAGACCACAGGGTCTCGCCGCTGCGAACCTGACCGACGCCGAGGAGCGCACCCTGCGCCTCGACGAGCCCTCCCTCCTCCACCTCGGCAACGGCGGCTGGATCGAGGGCAGTGAATACCTCATCCCTGAGGAGCAGCAGGGGATGGCCTCGAACGGCGTCGTCACCCTCCGGGCGCGGCTCGAGGACGGCGATCGAACCGCATCCCACCGCGCGTTCGACAACGCCTCCGCTCCCGAGGTAGCCGACCCGCGACACGTCGAAGAGGTCACCTCGGAGTTCTCGAAGCTCCGCCGGCCCGCGACCACGGCGCCGCTCTCCGAGGAGCTCGAGCGCAAGCTCCGGGGTCTCGGCTACAACCTTGGGCGCAAGGGAGCGCGCTGACACGTGCCGCGCCGGCTCCTGCGAATCACGGGCGCGCTCGCGGCCACCTACCTCGCCTGCCTGGTGCTGGTCCTCGCGCTGCAGCCGCGGCTCGTCTACTTTCCCGGCCCGCCGCCGTCGCGGACACCGGAGGACCTCGGGTGCCCGTGCCAGCACGTGTCCGTGGAGACCCGCGATGGCGAGACGCTGAGCGCCTGGTTCCTGCCCGCGCCAGAGGCCGTCGGCGCGGTGCTCTTCAGCCACGGGAACGCGGGCAACATCCAAGGCCGTGTCGGGGCGGCGAGGGCGCTGGTCGCCATGGGGTTCTCGGTCCTGCTCTACGACTACAGGGGCTACGGCGCGAGCAGCGGGTCTCCCGACGAGGCGGGCACCTACCTCGACGCGGAGGCCGCCTACGGCTGGATCACCACGAGGGCGGGCTTCGACCCGTCGAGGGTCATCGCCTACGGCCGCTCCCTTGGGGGCGCCGTCGCCCTTGAGCTCGCCCTGCGTCAGCCGGTGGCCGGCCTGTTCCTGGAGAGCACCTTCACCTCCATCCCGGACATGGCGGAGCTCTTCTACCCCTGGATGCCGCTGCGTTGGTTCCCTGGCATCCAGTACGACAACCTCGCGAAGATCCGGGACGTCACGGTCCCGCTCGCCGTTGCCCACTCCCCCGACGACGAGCTGATCCCCATCGCGATGGGCACAGCCCTCGCCGAGACGGCCCGGTCTCCGGCGGAGTGGATCGAGGGCGCCGGAGGACACAACGGCCCGGGAGTCCTCGTCCAGGCTGGGACTCGCGAGCGCGTGGCTCGGTTCATGCGTGCCGCCGTCAGCGAATAGGCGGCCGATCACAAGGTCGCTGCCCGGCCACGAGACTGCCGGCAACAGCGCCTACGCTCGCTGACCGTGCCCCCGCTCGCTCGCCGTGCCCCCGCTCGCCGATAGAGCCCTAGCTCGGCGACGAGACCGCCACTCAGTGAGCCCCCGCCGCACCGGTACGGACGCTGTAGAGGCCCGTCCGCGCCGTGACAAAGAGCGTCCGGCCATCCTCTCCGCCAAAGCAGCAGTTCGCGGGCTGCTCGGGGAACTCGAGCGTCTGGATCACCGCGCCGTCCGCGGGATCCAGGACCACGACGCCTTGACCCGTCGTCGTGTACACGCGGCCGAACTCGTCCACGGCGATGCCGTCGCTGATGACCGGCGCCTGCCACCTCACCGCCAGTGCACCGTCATCCCCCACGGCGTAGCAGGTCACGCTCCCCTCGGACCCGCGCATGGCCTCGTCCGGGTGGGAGGGGTGACCGCCCGTGTCCGTCACGTAGAGAGAGTCCTCGAGGGGGGACAGGGCGATCCCGTTGGGCATGGCGTGCAGGACCGACACCTGCGCGACCTCGCCGGTCCCAGGGTCGAGCCGATAGACGCCGTTCACGTCGATCTCGCGCCCCTCTCGCTGGTCCGGTAGACCCCAGGGCGGGTCAGTGAACCAGATCATTCCCGAGTCATCGACCGCCAGGTCGTTCGGGGAGTTGAAGCGCTTTGACCTCCAGCCGGTGGCGAGCACCGTGATGGACCCGTCAGGCTCCGTGCGCGCCACGTCGCGGGCGCTGTGGCGGCAGGTGAGCAGTCTCCCCTCGTTGTCGAGCAGGTTGCCGTTGGGGTTGGGCGACTCACGGAACACCGTCACGCCTCCTTCCTCGGTCCAGCACATGAGCTTCGCCGCCGGGATGTCACTGAAGATCAGTCGATCCTCCCTCGCGACCCAGACCGGCCCTTCGGTGAAGCCCAGCTCGGTGGCGAGGGTCTGCATGGACCCCAACACGAACACCTCTTCCGGGGCCGGAGCCTCGCGGGTGCTCGCACAAGACGACGAGAGAGCGAGTCCGAGGACGGCGGCTACAGCTTCGAGGCGGATCATGGCCTCTGTGTACTCGGCCCCCTTACGGAGCGCCAGACCGAAGGCATGCACCAGCAGGCGAGCCGGTCTGCGAGCATGGCATCCAGGACCCGTGAACCGGTCCGCGGAGCCTGTCCGGAGTTCGGCCAGCTGGATCAGCCAACTGAATCAGTCAACTGAACCAGCCGACTGAAACAGCCAGCCGAATCAGCCCGCCGAATCAGCCCGCCGGGCCAATCAGGCTGGCCAAGCAGGAGATCCCATGAGCATGCCTCCTCTCGGAGCGGCCGTCGGGACACCGCACCAAGGGAGCTGCTGTCACGCGGCCCGCTTCAAGCCCGCCGCTACAGGCGCCGCCGCCATGGCGGCCCTCCTTGTGTGCTTCCCGTGCCAGTTGTCGAGGTGACGGAACAGCCGAAGGCCGTCCTGTGCTGCGCGCTTGGCGCGCTCCATCAGTACCGAGTTCGAGTGGACCTCGTCGCCAGGGAGACACTTGGCGACGCCGTGGAGCAGCTCATTGCGCTCGTCCTTCCAGGCCCGCAGCGCGGAGAAGACGTCGATCAGCTTCTCGCCATTCGCGGTGGACGAACGGTCCAGGACGGTCTCGTCGAGGTGTGCGTTGATCAGGCGGTGCAGGCCCCACCGGGCATTGCGCGTCACGCCGCGGCGACGATCCAGGCTGGAGAGCAGTCGGTCAGAGATCATTGACTCGCAGATCGTGATCGCCTCCAGATGGAAGCCCTGCTTGAGGGCGAGCTTCATGCGCTCGTGGGCGAAGGCGTAGCGCTGTGACTTCTGCTTGTTGAAGGTCATGGTCCGAGACAGGGGTAAGAGGGGGCTCGTATGTGTCCGTCACGTGTCAATCGACCCGAAGCCCGCGTTCCTTGAGCCGCCGGCCCCCGGCACGCGCCACTCTCTGCCCCCATGGCCGCCCCCATGGCCCAAAGATCGAAGGAGGAGCCCATGCGCAGGGCTCCCTGGGCTTCATCATGGGCGGTGGCCTGCGTCCTGCCCCCCCCCCTTCCCCGTGTGCCTGCCCCGGCTTCGTCCATGCGCCTCCTCCCCTCGAACGCCGCCTTCGCCCTGCTTCTGGCCCTCCCCGCCTTCGCGGTTCAGAGCGACGAGCCCTCCTCCTGGCCTCAATTCCGCGGGCCCGCCGGCCACCCGATCTCCGAGGACCGCTCAATCCCCCTCGACTTCGGTCCCGAGCGACACCTTCAATGGCGCGCCGCCCTGCCCGCCGGACACTCGTCCCCCTGCGTTCACGGCGGCAAGGTCTTCCTGACCGGCCAACTCCAGGACCGCGGGGTGATCGTGGCCGTTGACCAGGCGACGGGCCATGAGCTCTGGCGCCGAAGCTTCCAGGCCGAGGCGCCGCCCCAGTACTCCCACGCCGACGCGGTGCCCGCCGTCTCGACGCCGTGCGCCGACGGCGAGCGCGTGTTCGCCTACGTGGACTCCTACGGCCTCGTCGCCCTCGACCTGGAGGGGCAGCTCCTCTGGGAGGAGCGCCTGCCCCACCCCGGCTACGGCTTCGGCGTCGGGACGTCCCCCATCGTCGCCGGCGGCAACGTGATCCTCTCCCGTGACGGCGCGCCCGAGGCCGCGGTGTTCGCGTTCGACGCCGCGACCGGCGAGGTCGCATGGAAGATCGACCGCTTCGGCTTCATCGAGAGCCACGGGACGCCCTTCCTCTGGAGCAACGCGGACCGCGAGGAGCTGATCATCGGCGGGACGAGCCAGGTGTGCTCCTTCGACCCAAAGACGGGCGCACCCCTGTGGAACGTGAGCGGCGTCACCGTCTTCAGCTGCACGACCCCCACCGCCGACGCGGACACCCTCTTCTTCGGCGCCTGGAGCACCCCCAACGCCACGGGGCGGTCCTTCTGGGAGGCGGGCTTCGGCCGTTCCCTCGAGCTGTCCGACGCGGAGGTCGCCGACCCCAACCTGCTCTTCGATCGGCTGGACGCCAACGACAGCGGGACGGTCGAGCTGGACGAGCTGCCCGAGTGCCGGGCCAAGGACGCCTTCGGCTTCCTCGACCAGAACGGGAACGGCGTCTGGGAGCGGCCGGAGCTCATCACGCCCCCCGGGGGCCCCGCGAGCCCGGGCGCCAACGTCCTGATGGCCATCCGTCGCGGTGGCGACGGAGACGTCACCGAGAGCCACGTGGAGTGGACATGGAAGCGCGGCCTCCCCTACGTCGCCTCCCCGCTGCTCTACCGCGACCGGATCTGGCTCATGAAGGCCGGCGGCATCGTGAGCGCCATCGACGCCGCGAGCGGCAAGCGCGTCCTGGATCGTGAGCGGCTGCCCGATCGCAGCGAGTACTACATGTCCCCCATGGGCCTGGCCGGGCACGTCCTCGTCGGATCCGCCGAAGGCACGCTCTACGTCCTCGACGCCGATTCGGAGGGGCTGGAGATCGTGCACTACGTGGACTTCGAGGACGGTCTCTTCGCGACGCCCGCCGTCGTGGACGGGTCGCTGTTCGTGCGCACCGAGAACACGCTCTGGTGCTTCCGAGGAGACTGAACCGGCGCGCGAGTCGTCCCCTCGACACCTCCCAAGAGACCGGCGGAGGCACGAGAGGTTCTGGAGCACATGCTCGCTGATCCCGCCCACCCCCTGCCGCCTGCCGCCTACGAGGGCTCGCGCCGCTCTGGCGCGCCCTCGCGGCGGGTGCCGCCGAGGACTTCCGTGGGTGGAGCGGGGTAGACCTCGCAGGGGCGCTCGACGAGCTCCTGGAAGGCCCCCCGTCAGGCACCCCCCGCACCCTGATCCACGGGGACTTCAACCCGCGCAACGTGGGCTTCCGGCGCGAGGCCGCCGGCCCCGTCCTCGTCGCCTATGACTGGGAGCTCGCCACCGTTGACGTCCCCCAGCGCGACCTGGTCGAGCTCCTGGCCTTCGTCGGCCCCGCGGACCCGGACCGCTGGATGGAGGCCCACCGCGTGGCCCTCGAGCGCGAGTCGGGCATCCCCCTCGACCGAGAGGCCTGGGCCCGCGACACCGCGCGAGCGCGTCGCGCCCTGCTGGTGACCCGGCTCACGGCCTACCACGTGATCCACCGGGCGCGCAGGCAGCGGTCCCTCCCGCGCACCGTCCGGAACCTCGTCCGGCAGATGACCGACGCGCTGGACGCCTAGCGGCGGCGCGCCGCCTTGGCGCGCTTCCTCCGGTACCTCGGGAGGAGCTCCAGCATCGCCTCTCCCATGCCCTCTCCGATCAGGAGGTAGGTCTCGGCGTTGCTGTTCCAGTGGTAGGCCTGGTTCGAGGGTGACTCGTCTCCCGGCCGGTAGAAGTCCCGGGTCCCCACGAAGGCCACGTTGCCCTTGAACTCGGGGTAGGTGGCGACCTTCGCCTGGGCGTCCATGAGCGAGAGCGCCCTGGGGTGCTTCTCCTCGTTGCCGCTCATCCCCGTCTCTGCGATGACGAACGGCAGATCGGGGGCCTCCAGCTCCTTGCGCGCGTCACGGATGAAGCAGGCCAGGTTCTTCTCGTACTCGTCATTGAAGGCCTGGTTCACCCGGTCGTTCCAGCCCTGGTGCCATCCGATGCCCGCCAGCTCGAAGCCCTGCCCCTTGTAGCCCTCGAAGCGTTCCTCGGCCGCGCCCAGCGCCGCGCGGATCTCCTCGAACAGCTTGGTGTACTCCGGCCCCACCTCGCCGCCGGCACTCGGCGGACGGAAGTCCTTGCCGATGCTCTTGCCGCCCCACGCGACCTTGATCAGCAGGACCTGCTCGTCGCAGCCCTCACCCACCGCGTGGCCGAAGCCAAGCTCGGGCCCAATCTGCTCCTCGTTCCCGCCGTAGCCCGGGGCCAGCTCGCCGTACCGATCGAAGTAGTTGATCCAGACGTCGTCCAGCGAGACCCACTGCCCCTTCTTGTCGACCAGGTGAGACCAGCGCTTCCTGGACGCCTTGTCCTTGGCCAGGTGCTCGAGGCTGCCCTTGCCCTCGTTGCGCTCCGGGTTCGCCCGGATGGTCCCGGCGCCCACCATGTTGGACTGCCCGGCGAGGATGAAGACCTGGACGGGCTTCTTGGAGCTCCCGGCGGGCGCATTCGCGAGGAGCGGCGCGAGGGACGCCGCCGCGAGGACGAGGATCTTGAGCATGACAGTCAGAGGTCGAGGTTCACGGCGAGGCCAGCCCAAGGAGCCGGCTCGGAGCGCACCCTACCACCTCCCGTCGCGCCGGTCACAGGCCCCCGCCGCGCCTCGCTCACCAGCGCGTCTTGACCGAGAAGCCGAGGCCGATGTAGCCCAGGTTGACAGATCCGGCCTCGTTCACACCCGGCACGTCGGTTCTCCCGTTCTGCTCGACTCCGAGCGAGAACGACTCGAGGCCGAGGCCGACCGCGAAGTGATCCCAGGGCCGGTACTCGACGCCGCCCGACCAGCTGGTCAGCGCGCCCGTGTAGTCCTCGAACTCGATGTAGAAGAGGTTCAGGTCGCTCTGCAGCAACCACCTCGGAGTGATGGCGAAGTCAAAGCGAAGGCCGACCGCCGGGAGCGGCGCCGTCACCCCGAACGAGTCCGAAGTGTCGGTCACGCCCGTCGCCTCGAGCTGGAACTCGATGGGCAGCACGTAGAGGCTCCCGCCGACGGCCAAGTCGACGCGCTCGTCCTGGAAGAAGGAGTAGCTGTACTGCGCCCGGAGGAGGCGCAGGTCGAGCTTGGTGAAGGCCGTGGTACCTGCGGCGATGACCTCGCCGTTGCCGATATTGAGGTCCTGAGACACGGTCTTGCTCCCTCGACGGTTCAGGTCCAGCCAGGAGAGGTCCACGCGATGCCGCTGGTTCTCAGTGAACCTCCAGAAGGCCTTGGCCTTGACGGTGGTATTCGAGCTGTCGAGGCCGAGCAAGTCCTCCAGGTCGAGAGCCACACCGGCCCCCGCGAGCCCAACCCGCACCGTGCTGTCGATCGCCGAAGAGACGCTCCCGACCTCCACGCCAAACGTGGACCATGGGGTCACCGGCTCCGCGCCGGGGCCGAGGGCCGCCGCACTGCCCTCTTGGCCAAGCTCGCCGCCGAGGACGCCGCTCCCGGCCTCCTCCATGGGGGGCCGCGCTGGCTCGATGATCTCCACCGAGGCACGAATCGCTCCACCCGCCCCGACGAGAGCGAGGGGGGCCGCCGCCTCAGGGACAGGGCGCACGCCGGCCCCTGCGCAGGAGGCGCTCACCATCGCGACGAGGAGGACGCCCTCCATTGAAATGGGTCTCATGGGTAACTTCATTGGGCTCCAGGCATCGTCTCGACGCCCAGACTCACGGATACTCGTCGGCGTGGCAACCGACAACGAGCGGGAGCGCGCCCACCCGACGTCTCGCCCCTCTGGAGCCCGCTTGTCTCGCCATGCGTCCATGCCTATCTCCGTCTCATGAGCGCTGATCGAATCGTACCTGGCTGGCTACTCGGGCTCTCGCTCCTCGCGCCCACAGCCGCGCAGGAGGTCATCATCGACGCCGACGAGGGGGAAACCGCGTCCAAGGCAGAGGTCTTTCAGATGCCCTACGCCTTCTCCTCGGCGACCTGGGACTTCGCGCTGGGCTACGGGGCGGTGGGTACGGGCTTCCTCCAAGACCAGCTGCAGCTCTTCGGCGCGGTCGCCGTGAGTACGAACGAGACCTCGGAGCTCCAGCTCGGGTTCGCGAACCTGAAGCTCCCCGGGACGAACCGGCTCTTTCTGGACGGCTTCCTGTCGGTGGGTGATTACACCCGGCTGCGCGCGTACACGGGGCTGGACGCGGGCGGGGAGCGCGCGGGGGCCAACGACTCGAGCGAGGACAACTACCGCGAGGACGAGGCTTACGACGTGCGGTTCGAGCTCCCCCTGCGGGTGGTGCTCCCCCTGGGACCGGGCGCCTCGGAGCCGATCCAGCGCTACGAGTTGGAGGATGGCCTCCTCAAGGGAAGAGGGACGGGCGGATCGACCTGGAACCCCCTCGACAGCGGACGAACCTTCCTCGACGTGCGGCCCTTCTATCGGCGGCAGGAGTACGACGCCGCGAGCCAGCGCGGGGCACTCGCCACCAACGGCGCGGCCCTCGCGCTGACGTACGACAACCGCGACTTCCCGCGCAACCCGTCCCGAGGGAGCCTCCAGCAGGTCCGCGTCTGGCGCGACTTCGGCTTGATGGATAGCGCGGGGAGCTGGACGTCGTTGGAGGCCATGGCCACGAAGTACGTGGACCTCGGGCGGACCGACTGGGCCAGGCAGCAGGTCCTCGCCTTTGGTGCCTGGTCCGCCGACACCCCCACCTGGGACGACGACGGGGGCGGGCAGCCGCCCTACTTCATGGGCGCCACCCTCGGCGGTCGCAAGCGACTGCGCGCCTACCCCGCCTACCGCTTCAACGACCGCAGCGCGATCCACTACTGGGCCGAGTACCGCTTCATCCCCGGCTGGCAGCCCTTGCCCAGGGTCGAGAAGCTCCGCCGCGCGTCAGTGGACTGGTGGCAGTTCGCGCTCTTCGCCGAGGCGGGCCGGGTCGCACCCGAGTGGGACGCCGCGCTGCTCCACGAGGACCTCAAGTGGGACGCAGGCATCTCCCTGCGGATCTTCGCCAAGAAGGCGCTCTTCCGCTTCGACGTCGCCGCCGGCCCGGAGCAGTACGCCTTCCTCGTCGACATCCAGCACCCCTTCTGACTCCAGCCCGGGCCCTTCAGGGATCGCCTCCGGCCGGTCATTGCCTTAGCCTCTGCGCACCATGAAGCTGAACCTCATCGCCGCTGCCCTACTCGCTGCCGCCGTTGCCTCCTGTGCCCAGGAGCCCACGCCCGAAGCGGGCTCCACTCAGGAAAAGCAGACTCAAGCTCCCCAGGAGCCGTCGGCCCCCGCCCAGCCGGCAGTCCAGCCGGCAGTCCAGCCTACCGGTGCGGCACCCGCCCCGGCCGAGAGCCCCCAATGGGCCGTCGGTGACACCATCCCCTCGGACCTCCCCGGCGTCCCCGACATCGAGATTCTCGAGGTCAGGGGAAACGGGACCGGCCCCGCCTGCGGCACCGGCAAGTCGGCCACGCTGGCCTACAAGGCCATGACGGCGAACGGCGAGGTGTTGGATCCCGGCACCCGCCCCTTCACCTTCAAGGTCGGCTCCGGCAAGGCGATCGTCGGCTGGGACAAGGTCGTCGCTCGCATGCGAGTGGGCGACAGCTTCGTGATCCTCATGCCGGAGGCGCTGGCCTATCGCGGCAGGGGCGACCTGAAGTTCGAGATGGAGCTCCTCAGCTTCAAGTGACAGATCACGGGCTCAGCGGCCCGTGGACTTGAAGCCGCACGACGGGGGAGGCCCAGCCTCAGAGCCAGCCTCAGAGCCGGCCTCCCTCCCATCCACGTCGGCCTGACTCCGAGGGCCTGGCAGCCGTCCGCCAAGACCCCCGTAGGCACGCCTCGCCCCCTCAGAGGGAGAGGACGACCCGGTCGCCCACCGTGGGCTCCACCAGGAGCGTCTCGCTGGCGGTGACCAGGTAGAGGCCGCCTCCTCCCGTCCGCGTCGCAAGGCCGCTTGGAGCGAACAGGCGCGGGCCAAATCCCACGTCGCCGCCCGCGGCCAGGGTCCGGTCACCCGAGGTGAGGTCCACGAGGACGAGTTGTGCCGCGGTGGGGTCACAGACCATGAGCCCAGCGGCCGTCATGGACGCGCCAGCCAGCGACTGGAACGGATCACCAGCGCCGGTGGCCGAGTCCGAGAGGATCGTCCGATCACCGGCGCTGCCGCCCGGGGTGAGCTGCACCGCGACGACCGCCAGGAGGCCGCGATCCATGACCAGCAAACGCCCCGGATCATTCGGATCCTGGAGGGCTCGGACCGGAGCGTCGAAGGCCGGCCCCGCGCCAGCGCCGCCACCAGAGATCGTGCTCGGGTTGCCCGTGGCGAGGTCCACCTCCACCACCGAGTCCGTGCCATCGTCCGTGACCCAAGCGACCGCGCCCGTGGCGTCCACGGCCACGCCCGAGGGGTCGGAGAAGCCCGCCGAGAGCACCGTGCGATTCCCTGTCGCGGAGTCCACGAAGAGCAGAGCGCCCAGCCCGCGATCCACGACGAGGAGCCCCCCGCCGAGCCCGGCGACGCCGCCCGGTGCGAGGGACTGAACGTCCGTCGGATCGACGAGGCCTGGCCCGGTGCCGGTGACGGCGTCGGAGAGCACCGTCCGGTCTCCGCTCGGGGTCGCGATCCGGATGATCGCGGCGTCCCCGCGGGCGACGCCAAAGATGGCCTCGGCCCCCTGTGGCGCGACGGCCACGGCGTCCAGGACCAGGCCTCGCTCACCAGTCCCTCGGCGGAACTCGTAGAAGATCGAGCGGTCTCCCGACGCGAGGTCAACGGACCAGACCGCCGGCAGGTCGCTGTCAAGCACCAGCAAGCGGCCCGCTGCCTCGTCGAGCCAGAGGTCTTCCAGTTGATCGAAGAGGTCCCCAGCGCCCACGCCCGGGCCAGAGACCTCCACCCGATCCCCGGTCGTCAGGTTCACCTGGAGGATCGCACCGAGCCCGAGGTCGCTCACGTGGAGCCGATCCATGGCGAGATCGAGGTCGAGGTAGGTCGGCGCCGAGAAGGCCCCGCCCGCGCCCGTTGCCCCCCCGGAGACCGGCGTCCGATCCCCGGTGGTGAGGTCCACCTGCACCACGAACCCGGCGCGGTCCGCCACGTAGAGCGCGCCACCCACGCTGTCGATGGCGACCCCGGCCGGGGAGACCCAGGCTGCCCCGGTGCCGGTCACGCCGTCCGAGAACACCGAGCGGTCTCCCGTGGTGAGGTCCACCGCGATCACGGCGTCGAGACCGTCATCCGTGACGAGCAGGCGAGACCCGGTCCCGTCAAAGGCCACGTCCACGGGGCTCGAGAGATTCGTCCCGACACCCGTCGTCGCGTCAGAGAAGACCGTCCGTGTGCCGTCGCTGAGGTTCACCGCCAACAGCGCAGAGGTGCTCGTGTCCACCACGTAGGCGGTCCCCGAGACGCCGTCCACCGCGACGCCCGTGCAGCCTGCGAGGGGCGGACCCGAGCCAATGTTGGGCGCGCTCAGGTTCTGCGTGGACTCCGGGGACGGGACCAGTCCAGTGAGGCCCTCGAGCCCGACGTCGGTGAACACGAGCTGGCCCGTGGAGGCGTTGAAGGACAGCGCCGTCGGCGCCACCAGCTCGCACTGACGCTCCATGTTGATGGTCACCGCCTGCGGGTCGTAGTTGAACTCGTCCCGCGTCCCCACCTGGACGAACAGGTCGCCCGTCGGGAGGTCCAGGGAGACGTCCCAGTTGGCGTACTCATCCGTGGTGGAAGCCTCGGCCAGATCGACCGTCACCGAGGTCACCCCGGACGGGTCCTGGGCCGTGCCCGTGAAGATGAGCGCGGGCCCGGTGGCCAGCGCGCCGTCGAAGGGGTAGTCCAGCGTCGCCGTGGGCGGCGTCTGGTCATCGAAGATCGAGGAGTCCTCGGTGCAGGCGGCCGTCAGCGCGACGAACGGGATCAGCAGGACGGATTGGTGGCGTGACCTGAGCATGGCGACATTGTGTTCTCTCCCCCGCTCAACCTGCGAGGGAGAGGTCCATCAATCTCGGTCCGGTCGAGCCTGCCCTCCGGGCCGACGATCACTCCCCGCTCGCAGCGCTCTCCGCGACCGCCTCCACGGCCTCGGCGTTCTCGGGCGCCTCGGGGGCCTCGGGGGCCTCGATCGGATCAAACCCAAACTCTCGCCCCTTGTCGACCGCCGGGACCCCCTCTGCGATCCAGCGGGTCGCCGGACCACCCATCAGGTAGTGGTCGAAGAACTGCTGCATCCGGCGGGCGAAGTCGAGCCGGTTCTCCTCTCGCCGGAGCCCGTGGGCCTCGCCGTTGTAGTTCAGCATCCAGGCCGGCTTGCCGAGGCGCCGCATGGCCACGAAGAGCTCGATGCCCTGGTACCACGGGACCGCCCCGTCCTCATCGTTGTGGAGGATCAGGAGCGGGGTCTCGATCTTGTCGGCGTAGAACACCGGGGAGTTCTTCAGGTACAGGTCGCGCGCCTCCCAGAGGGTGCCGCCGATGCGGCTCTGGGTCTTCTCGTACTGGAACATCCGGCTCATGCCGCTGGCCCAGCGGATCCCGCCGTAGGCGCTGGTCATGTTGCTGACCGGCGCGCCAGACTCGGCGCAGGCGAAGACGTTCGTCATCGTCAC
>CBFHHK010000006.1:38189-40667 GCA_965655435.1 Planctomycetota bacterium
CAGGTAGGCGATCTGGTAGCCACCCCAGCTGTGACCCTGGACGCCGATCCGGTCGGGATCGACGAAGCCCATGTCCACGATGGACTGCACGCCAGGCAGCACCGCGTTGGCGCAGCTGATCCCTGGCTCCCCCGTGGTGTAGGGGATGTCGGGCACGAAGAGGACGTAGCCCCGGCTCACGTAGAACGCGTAGTTGATGGATGAGCTGCCCGCCGACGGGGTGACGTAGCGGTGCAGGTTGTCCGAGTTGCGCTCGTAGAAGTACACCATCATGGGGTACTTGCGCGTCGGGTCGAAGTTATCCGGCTTGTAGAGGATGCCGTCCAGCGGGACGCCCTCGGTGGTCTCGTAGTGCACGAGCTCGGACGTCCCCCAGAGGTACTCGCGCTGCTGGGGGTTGGCCCAGCTGAGGCGCTTGAGGCTCTCGAAGGCGGTGGTGGTCGCCCACAGGTCCGGGTAGCGCCGGAAGGTCTGGCGGGTCATCACCAGGGTGTCCGCGTCCTTCGCCTTCACCGGCGCGCCGATCCGCTCGTCGAGCATGAGCAGCGTCGTGATCTCGCCGGTCCCGGGGTCGAGTCGCGCCACGCCGGAGGCCTTCGTGCCCTCATCGAACACCGTCAGCAGCATGGGCGCAGCGGGATCAATGGAGCGGGCTTCACGGTCGAGCGACTGGTACCGATAGCGGAGCCGCTCGGCGCGGCCGCGCTCCCCCGTGAGGCAGCGCGCCGCCTCGGCGCCGGTGGGATCCACCTGCCAGATATCGAAGCGGTCGTAGATCAGGAGCGCCGCGTCATCGTCCAGCCAGCCCGCGGTCCGATAGGAGCGCGGCGGCGCCGGCGTATCGTGCAGCTCGTTCGCGAGCGAGGTGGGGATGCCCGTCGAGAGGTCCACCGTCTCGCCACCAGCCGTCGGCATCGCGAAGAACTTGCGTTGGTCCGGATCCCACCAGGTGAGGAACTTGCCGGCCGGCGACATGCTCGCGGTGCCGCGGACCCGCTCGAGGACGAGCCGAGCCTCGCCGCTCAGGAGGTCCACCACGTAGGAGTCGCTGAAGCCCGGCGACTCCCAGGACTCCGACACCGCGTACTTCTGGGAGGAGGTCCCCACCACCATGTCGCTGGTGGACCGGGGATCGACCCGGACCGAGGGGATCTCGAGGGTCGCCAGCTGGACCACCTTGCCCGCCTCGATGTCGAAGAGGGCCGGGTAGCTCCGGCGACGCTCCTGCTCGGCCCGGAGCAGCTGGCGGGGCTGCAGGGCGTCGTCCTTCCAGTGCCAGATGTCGAGCTTGACGACCGGATCTTTGGCCTTGGCCTTCTTCTCCTTCTCGAGCTGCGCCTTGGTCTTGCCCGCGTCCTCGGGTCTGGGCTGGGTGCTGAAGAGGATCCGCCGGCCGTCCTCGGTGAAGCGCGGACCGGAGGACGCGATCCACCAACCCTCGGGGATGCCCTCGGTCGCCTCGTCCGCGATCTTGGCGGCGGCGTCATCGCCCTCCGCCCAGTGGTAGAGCGACATGCTCGGCTTCTCCGGCCCGTAGTCATCGCGATCGGAGAGGAACGCCACCCGCTTCTCGTCCTCGCTGATGGCGATGGATTGATAGGCCCCGCGACCTGAGAGCAGCGGCGTGATCTCGCCCGTGGCGAGCTCCATGGCGAAGACCCCGTCGTCCTCGGCGTCAGTCGCCGACGTGGCGTAGACGAGCCACCGTCCATACTTGCTGAAGGTGTGGGAGGTGACGTCGGGGAACCGCTGCTCCATGCCCGTCGCCAGGTCCCTGAGCACGAGGACGCCGCCGTTCTTCTTGGCGCGGGCGTCCTTGCGACCCTTCTTGCCCCCCTTCTTCGACGCCCTCTTCGCCGGCTCTCCCGAGGACCCCTCGGCGCCCTTCTTTGGGGACTCGACCTTCGCCTCTTCGCGAGCCTCAGACTTGGCCTCAGGCTTGGCCTCAGACTTGGCCTTGGCCGCCGGCGCGGCCCCGGCGGGCCCGAGCGCCCCGCTCGCGATGCTGTAGGACTCGGTCATCTCCGAGGCCCCCTTGCGCGCCGCGGCGTCCCCCGAGCTGCCCGAGGGAGAGTAGGTGATCCAGCCGGACCCTTCCTCGGGGATGCGGAAGGAGCGCACGTCCGGGAGGCTCACCGTCCGCTCGGTCTCGAGGTCGAGGATCTCCAGGCTGGAGGCGCCCCCACCGCGACCGCCCTCCTCGCCGTCCTTCTTCGCCGGACGGACGAGGTAGACCGCGTACCGACTATCCCGCGTGAAGCGTGCAGAGGTCCCGCGCTCGACGGTGAATTGCTCCTGGGTCGCGATCTTGCGGATCGTCAGCGTCCCGTCTCCCTCCGCGGGTCGGGTAGTGAAGGCCACCCATGCCCCGTCCGGCGACAGGCCCGAGTTCCGGACCGAGCTCCAGCGCTCGTAGTCCTCGTGCTCGAGGGGGCGGCGCCCAAGCTCGTCCTGGGAGGCCGAGGCGACCGGAGCCAG
>CBFHHK010000006.1:40765-46232 GCA_965655435.1 Planctomycetota bacterium
AGCTCCAGCGCTCGTAGTCCTCGTGCTCGAGGGGGCGGCGCCCAAGCTCGTCCTGGGAGGCCGAGGCGACCGGAGCCAACGACCCCGAAAACAGAGTGAGGAGGAGGGCCGGGAGGCAAAGGTGTCGTCGCATGGGAGCATCCTCTCCGGCTACAGCCGGAGCGAAGTGGATCGAAAGGAAGGCCCGACGGACGCTGGGAGGGTTCGCGCCCGGCCGGTGGACCGAGCATAGTCGCCGTCCAGAATTCCGGGGCGCGACGCCTCCCTGGGCCGCCTGAACTGACCAGCTCTGATACGACCCTTACCTTGGGCCGGATCGAAGCTCGCTCAGAGCTCCTCCGTCTCCGTCCCCTCGAGGCGGAAGCACCCGGCGGCGTAGCCGGCTCCGTCGTCGATGCCCTCGATGCGGAGCGTCCCTGTCACACTGACGGCGACGAAGGGAAAGTACGGCGAGCCGCTGCCCTTCTTCATGGAGACGTGGATCCACTCGTCCGGCTGGGGCGCGCCGCCGAAGCAGCAGGCGAGGAGATCCCGGACGAGCATGAACTCGGTGACCTCGCGACGCTGCCACTCCTCAGGGATCATGTAGCCGACGATCTCGACGCGCTCCCCGTCGAGGGCCGCGACCCCCTCGGGGAAGCGCTTCTCGCCCCGCATCAGGTCGTCCATCACGCCCTCGTAGGCCTCGTCGTCGAGGTCGTCCAGAGACAGGTGCCGGAAGCGCACCTCAAGGTGGCCGTCGTCGCGGCGCCTGGGCGCACCGCCGTCATCCGGGCGCGCGGCCTCACGCCAGAGGCGCGCGATGGCCAGCTGCCGGATCGTGTCGTCCGGCAGGTCCATCATCTGGGTCTCCTCATCGCGAGCCAACCCCATGGTGGCGAGCAGCTCGTCAATGGGCATCGTGTCGTAGGCCGCCGCCTGCGCCTCCAGGGCCGCGCGGCGCTCGGCGTCGACCGCGCCGCCCTCCTGGGCCGCGTCCCCCTCCGCGGGGAGCCCCTGCTCGACCACCAGCTCGGGGAGTTGGCTGTCCTCGCTCCCGTCCAACGCGCCACCGTCGTAGGGCAGCTCCACGACGCCGCCCGACGGGGGGTCCTCGCCCTGGCAAGACGCCAGGCCGAGGAGCAGCAGGGTGAGGGTGCAGGTGCGGGCTGTCATGATCCTCTCGCCAGCGTCTGGCACGGGTCCACAGCGTACGCCTTCAGCGCGGGCACAACGCCGGCGACCACTCCGACCCCCAGCATTCCCAGGGGCGTCCACAGGTGCGCCCCGCCGGCGGTCCCCGCCGAGAGCAGCACGCCCGTCGTGGAGAGGAGCGTGTCGCTCACCCTGGAGAGGATGGCCCGCTCCACCAGGAACCCGAGCATGGCGCCGAGGAGCGAGATGACCGCGGCCTCGCCGACGATGACGCTGAAGACCGTCGCGCGGCTGGCGCCGAGGCTCCGGAGGATCGCCAGCTCCCGACGCCGCTCGCTCATCGTGTTGTAGAGGCTCGCGAGCAGGGCGCCGCCGGCCACCACCACCACCATGAGCGCCACGAGTCGCAGCACCTCGATGGCCCAGAAGAGCTTCCGATACAGGTCCGCCAGCACCTGCGCGATGGGCCACGCGAGGGTGGCCCGGTCCCCCACCACGTTGATCCGATGGTTGAGCCGCAGGCCCGGGTTGACCCCTCCCCGCCGGAAGCGGAGGAGCACCGCGGACACCTCCTTGTGCTCGTCCGGGATCTCGGTCTCGCGGAAGGTCTCCGCGTCGACAGGCTCACCGGAGCCGCGCAGCTCGTGGCCATCCATGCGATAGACCCCGTCGATCGGGATGAAGATGGCGCGATCGTCGGGGGAGCCCGTGGGCGCCATGACGGCCGTGACCATGTAAGGCGTCGCGTGACGGCGCGGGTCCTCGGGGTCAAAGGCGAGGCCGTGGCTCGGCTGAAAGACGCTGCCCCGCACCAGGCCCGTCTCCCTCGCCACCGCCGCGCCCACCACGGCCTGGCGCTTCTGCGGGTTGAACCACTCGCCGGGAGGCAGGGGCTCACGCCCCGCGAACACATCCAGGGTCGTGCCGATGATCCGGAAGCCGCGGAAGTTGTCGCCGAGCGCGTAGGGCACGGCGCGCTCGACCCCGGGGTCCGCCGCGATGGCCTCATACATGGACCAGGGCAGGTTGCCCTGGGACGCGTCGAGGTGGAAGAGCGTGTTGAGCACCAGCTGCCCCTTGCCCCCTGGCGCCCCGAGGACCGCGTCGTAGTCCGAGCTGGAGCCGGAGAACGCGTCGGAGGTCGCTCCGTGAATGGCGAAGACCGCCATCACCAGCCCGCTGGCCAGCGCCCCCGCGCCGACCGTGATCGAGGTGGAGAGCCGGTGCTCACGCAGGGACCGGGAGACGATCAGGAACCAGCTGGAGAGGGCGCGGGGCACCTTGGGATCCTAACCGGCGACCCGGCGCGCTGCGCTCGCGAGGGCCCGCCAAAGCCCGCCTCCGCCCCGCCGCAACGTCGCGCTCGGCGCGGGCTCCCCCGTCCGCTGTACAGGTAGCGCAAGGCACCGGCGCGGTTGCCCCGCCCCCGCTAGACTGCCTGATAAGCCCTCGGGCCTCGCCGTACCGGCCGAGGATCCTCGAAGGGCTCCCTTCTCCACCCCCCAACGCTGATGACGCTCTCGCTCCTTTCCCCACGGACCGTCCTCGTTCCGATCCTGCTCTGCGCCGCCGCCAGCGCCAGCGCCCAGGACGCGTCCACTGAGACCGCTCCCTCTCCCGACGACGTCGCCCCCATGCAGGAGGTGATCGCCGCGATCATCGACGAGGGGAAGAACAACTCCGAGGTCTGGGACACCCTCACCTACATCAGCGAGGAGATCGGACCGCGCCTCACCGGGTCTTCAGCCCTCGAACGGGCCAACGTTTGGTCCCGGGACCGCTTCACCGAGCTGGGCCTCACGGGGGCCCGCCTGCAGCGCTGGGGGGAGGTCCCCGTGCGCTTCGATCGCGGCCCGAGCAGCGTCAAGATGATCGGGCCCGTCGAGCGTGAGATCGAGTTCACCACCCGCGCGTGGGGCGCCGGCACCGACGGCCCCGTCCGCGGCCGGGTCGTGAAGGAGCCCAGGAACATGGAGGAGCTGGAGGCGGTCCGTGACCAGCTAGAGGGTGCCTGGCTGCTCTCCAAGGAGACGCGCCGCCGCCGCAACCGAGACCGCGACGCCGCCAAGGCCGAGCGCGAGGAGCGGCGCGAAGTCCAGGACGCCCTCAAGGAGTTCACCTTCCTCGGCAAGCTGACCGGCAGCTCACGGGACGAGATCACCACCGGAGGGGTTCGCGGCTGGCGGGAGCTGACCATGGAGACGCTCCCCACCGACGTCCAGATCACCATCCGACGTCAGGACTACGACGCCATCAACTCGCGCCTCTCCGACGGCGAGGAGGTCGAAATCGAGGCGGACCTCAGGCACTACTTCACGGAGGGCCCCTTCGGCGTCTTCAACACGATCGCCGAGATCCGCGGGTCGGAGTTCCCCGACGAGGTCGTGATCATCTCCGCCCACCTCGACTCCTGGAACGGTCCCGGCTCCCAAGGGACCCAGGACAACGGCACCGGCTCGTCCGTCACGCTGGAGACGGCGCGCATCCTGATGGCCGCGGGCGTCCAGCCCCGCCGCACCATCCGCTTCTGCCTCTGGTCCGGTGAAGAGCAGGGGCTGCTCGGGAGCCGCGGCTACGTGGAGAGCCTCACCGACGAGGAGCTCGACGGGATCTCCGCCTGCTTCGTCGACGACGGCGGCACCTACTACCAGGGCGGGCTGTTCTGCATCGAGAGCATGGAGCCCATGCTCGCCGCCGCCATCGCCCCGGTGAACGCCGCGTTCCCCGAGCTCCCCATCGACCTCGAGATCCGGGACAAGATGCCCCGCGGCGGCAGCTCGGACCACGCGTCCTTCAACCGCAAGGGCGTGCCCGGCTTCTTCTGGACCGAGAAGAACCGGCCCGGCCTTGAGGGCATGGGCTATCGCTTCTCCTGGCACACCCAGCGCGACACCCTCGAGTACGCCATCGAGGAGTACCTGGTCCAGTCCGCCACCTGCTCCGCGGTGACCGCCTACAGCCTGGCCATGGCCGACACCCTCCTGCCGCGCTACATCCCCGAGCCGCCGCCGGAGAAGAAGGCTGAAGAGGGCGCCAAGAAGGAGGCGGAGAAGAAGCCCGCCGAGGAGTCCAAGGACACCAAGCAGGCCAGCGGCGACTCCCCGATCGCCGGTGACTGGACCGCCGAGTTCACGACCCCCGGCCTCGAGTTCGCGCTCGCCCTCGCGCTGGACGGCGAGGGCGCCGTGACGGGGGCGATGATCATGGGCGAGGAGCGTCGCACGCTCGAGAAGGGCAAGTGGGACGCCGCGAAGAAGACGCTCACCTTCCAGTACGAGTCCGACAGCTACGGCACGCTCACCGCCACCGGGAAGCTCCAGGCAGACGGCAGCCTCAAGGGCGACGTCAAGAGCTCCCCCGACTCCGACGGTTACGCCTGGGTCGCGACCCGCAAGGCGTCGAAGGCCAAGGGCGACTCGAACTGAACGACCCGGCGCCGCCGCGGTGAGGTGGGGTCCTGCGCCCCACCTCATCGCGCCTCGCCTCGAGATGATCGCCGCGGGCTCTCGCCCGCGGGGTCCCTCAATGGGAGGCACGAACCTGGCTCCTCCGCGGTGCGCCTTGCCCGACCTCGTTCCGGTGGTTCAGCCGTGTTCGCTAGATAAGAAGAAGGCCTGACCATGGAGCACCGGCCCCGCATCCGTCGCCTCAGCGGCGCGTTCAGCATCCACCGCCTCCCCGCGAGAGATCCGCTCCCCGCGGGGCTGACGGACGAGCCCATGGTGTGGATCGGGCGGACGGAGGCCGAGCTCAGCGTGGTCTGCCGTCAGCGACCGGAGCGGGCCACGTGGGGCGAGGTCAGCGGCGGCTGGGGCGCGCTCGAGGTCGAGGGGCCCCTGGACTTCGCCATCGTCGGCCTCCTCGCAGAGATCACCGCGGTCCTCGCGCGGGCAGAGATCAGCGTCTTCGCGCTCTCCACCTTCGACACCGACTACGTGCTCGTCCCAGAAGACCGGCTCGACGAGGCCCTCCGCCGTCTCGGCGAGGCCGGATTCACACCCTACGCCTGACCCGGGGTCCGGCTCAGGGGAGCGTGGAGCGCAGGATCACGGCTCCGCGCGGAGCCTTGAGCGGAGCGCCGCCCACGGGGAGCAGGAAGGAGCGGCCGGGCCCAAAGGTGGACGCGCCGCAGTCCACCGCGCCCTCCACGACGGTGTAGAGCGCGAAGCGATCCTCGCCGCCGCCCCGGGCAGCGCCCGGCTCGATCGCCCAGCGCTCCACCCGGAAGTGGTCACAGTCCACGAGCAGCTCGCCCTGCGCCTCGCCCATGGATGGCGTGACGTCGTCGAAGTCGATGCACTGGAGTGCCTCCTGCGTGTGGAGCTGACGGGGG
>CBFHHK010000007.1:0-16893 GCA_965655435.1 Planctomycetota bacterium
CCTCCCTTGTTCGCGCCTGACTCCGGGCGGCGGTCCTTGGAAGGGAAGCCGCTCCGGTCGAAGGTGGCCCCGCGCCCATGGTGGAGCGCGGAGGCCTGCCCCCGATCGATCAGCGCAGGCTCACGCTGACGGCGTCGGTCATGTTGGAGGTGGTCACGCCCCCGACGGCGTCGCGGAACCAGCCCTGGAAGTACCAGGTCTCGCCACACTGGGCCGCGACGTTCCCCGTCGGCTGGGGAAGTGAGCCGAGGTCAGCGGCCACCGTGAACGTTCCGCTCGGGCCCGAGTTGCCGATGACGCCACCGACGCCTCGACCGATGCTCCCGGAGAGGCACAGGAAGCCCTCGGAGTTGCCAGGGAAGGAGATGGCCTCGGACTGGCTGGCGAGCAGGAAGACAAAGGTGTCGGACGGCAGCCCCGCGCAGCTGAGGGTCAGGTCGTTCCGTGCGAGGAGGTCCGTGCCGAGGGCGTGGATCGAAGCGGAGAGACCGGACGAGTTCGGCTCGCTGCGACCGCAGATGGAGACCCCCACGAACTTGGTGGAGTAGACCGGGTCGAGCACGAGGTGCACGTCGGGGAACCCGATGATGGCCAGGTCAGTGGGCTCTGAGACGCCACAGCTGGCAGAGGCGAGGAAGGACGGCGCGGTTTGGCCGAGCCCGTTGGAGCCCGGGAAGTAGACGAACTCGGCGCTGCCGGGGGTCTCCTTCGCGACCTCAACCACCAGGTCGTAGCCGAGGGTCAGGACCCTGGGCGACGCGAAGCGCACGGTGATGAATTGGTTCGCCCCGTCCGGAACGATCTCCTCCTGCTCGGTGAGCAGGCTCATGTTCCCGTAGGACAAGGCGGCGCCTTCGGGGATGGAGTAGGCCCGGAGCATGATCGGCTGGCCCTCGCCCGTGGGGCTGGCGGCGAGCTCGACGCCGAAGGTGACTCCCTCGACGATGACGGCGCCGTCCACGCCGCAGTCACCCGCGGGGCTGTAGCGCCGCAGCCACTGGTTATCGACCGCGAAGTTGTTGGGCGCGCCGGAGGTGCAGGAAATACCGCCCTGCTCGATGGTCTGGTTGTCCACGCTCTGGGAGCACGTCGGGTTCGGGGCTTCCGTCTGACCGCTGATCGCGAAGGCGTCGAGCGTGCCGATATCTCCGCCGGCCCAGTCGTAGACCTGGAGCTCGTAGGTGCCGCCCGCGATCACGGGGATCTGGCACATGGGGGTGTCGAAGACGTTGTCCGCCCCTTGGCTCCATTGGCCGAGCGGGTCCGCGTAGAAGTACTGCGGGTAGGGGCCGGCGGTCAGCTCGGAGCCGTTGCTGCAGCCCGCGCTCGTCGAAGCGGGCCAGTCCAGGCCGCCGGTCTCGACGATCGTGAAGTCGCCGACCACGTCGCAGGAGGACCCGAAGCTGCTCGAGTTCATGAAGTTGACGCGGTTCACGAGCACGTGACCTGTGCCGTTCGGATCGAAGAGCACGACTTGGAGGTCACCGACCCAGCTGTGGTCCAGGCCGTTCAGGTGGATGGCGTCGATGGTCGCGGCGTCCGTCGGCAAGGTCACGGTCGTGGAGAGCGCGCCTCCAGCCGTGGGGATCGCGACCGGGAAGGTGCCCATTCCACCGCCGGTGTTGTCGGGGATCGCTCCGCCAACTCCGGTGACATTGAACTGGGCCGCTGAGGGTGCGGCGAGGGCCGCCGCGACGGTGATGAGGAGGGGAAGTTGGTGCATGGCAGGGATGTTGGTTGTTGGGCCCGGCGGTTGAGCGCCGGGCCGGGCAGGGCAGGGCAGTGCAGGCGGAGGTGCTCGGAGGGGAGGTAGGCAGTCCCTGTTACGGGTTTACCCCTCCGACCTCAGCACCGTATAGGGATAACCCGTGCTATGCAAGCCCTCCGTATGGGGTAAACCCTCAAATGTGTCCGGCGAGGGACCGGTGGGCTGCGAAACCTGTGCGTCCTGCAGCGCTTGCGGGCCCCGGACGCAACTTGGCCCACGCGGCCATGCCGCGCCGCGCGACCCCTGGGCCTGGCCTTGGTGGCGGAGGGGCGCCCGCGATCTCGAGCCTGCGCTATCGAGGACCGATATCGGTCGCGAGCCGTCCCGTGAGGAGCCGGCCCCGAAGGATGGCGCTGTTCGGCTTGATTCCGGGGGCCGGAGTGGACGATTGGGCTGGGACGCCGTCGACCCTCAAGCTGAGCATGAAGCCCGCGCAAGCCCCCCAAGAATCGCCGCCCTGCGGACCTGCAAGCCGCAGGCGACTTGGAGCGGGGAGGTCCGGGCAGGTCTTCGAGGAGATCCTCCCCGATGGCCGCTCCCTCGCCTGCAAGGTCTTCCTCCCGGATCGCGCAAGCAGCCTGGTCAATCTGGTCCTGACGGGCGCGGTCAACCCCTACCGCTGGAACGCTCACGCGGTGGAGTGCGCGGTGCTGCGGCGCAGGATCCTGGCGCCGCTCGTGCAGCTGTGGTTCCAGGGAGCCCTCCGCCTCCCGGAGACCCACGGCGCTCGCTGGGACGAGGATCACCGAGCCTTCGAGCTGCGCGCCGAACGGGTCCAGGGTCGGCACACGCAGCTCCAGCACTCGCTCGGAGGCGGCGACGCGGACGAGGTCGGCGATCTCGTTCGCGGCATCATGCGTCCGCTCCAGAAGCACCTCGCCGAGAGCGGCTTTGATGGACTGCTCTGGCAGGCCGGGAAGGGGAACCCTGTCGCCGCGGCGAACTACATGCGGGACCTCTCGTCCGGACCGGCGCGCTGGGTCTGGATCGACGCGGAGTCCGGTGTTCCCGCCCTGGTCCCGATGGCGTTCTGGACCCTCGGCACCACCTACCTCCCGCTGTGCGTGAAGCACCGCTGCTGGCTCTTCGACGACGTCGACAGCGCGCGGCTGGAGCGCTACATCGAGCGCAGGGGCGACGAGCTCACGGAGCAGCTTGGCGAGGATGGCTACCGCGAGCTGCGGGTCCGAACGACAGAGCTCGGGGCGGCGCAGGAACGTTGGCGGGCGCTCAAGCGGCATGAGCGTGGCGTCCAGTCCCACCTCGCCGCAGGGAAGCTCCCTGCGGAGGACGGAGCGCGCTTCATGCGCAGCGCGCTCCTCTGGAACGGCCACCTCATGGCCCGCGCCGCGGCCTCCCTGCCCCGTCGGGCGAAGGGGCTTGCGGCGGCGGCTTGGTCCCGGATCAGCCTGCTCGGAAGCCTGCGTGGCCTGGCCACCTATGGGCGGTTCTTCCTCTCGCGCTCACGCCGACAGCGCTGGGCCAGCCACCACGTCCGTCGGCGGATCCTCGACTGGCGCAAGCGGGGCATGCTCAGCCCCGAGGGCGCCGCTGCGGTCAAGGCGTCCATGACCTCTGACGAGGCGGCCGAGTACGTGGCCGACTTTGGCGTGCACCTGGCGATCAAGCCGGCCGTGAAGGTCCTCACCTGGGGATCCCTGCCCCTGCTCGCCCTGAGCGGGGCGGCGGACCACTGGATGCTCGTCGGGCTCATCGCCATCAGCGGTGCCCTCGGGAGGACGGCCTACACCGCGGGGCGAGTCCTTCAGGCCATGCTGGCCGGGCGCCAGGCCCCCTGGATTGCGCTTGGGATGGGGGCGCTCCCCGTGGTGGGCAACGCCGCCTTCCCGACCCAGCTGCTCGCGGCAACGCGGGGCGGCGACGGCCGGGTGGCACGCTTCCTCGTCCACGACATCCTCTCAGGGATCGGGCGCCGTCTCCCCATCTGGGGGGGCGCGGACACCCTGCTGGAGCACGGCTTCAATCGGGTGGCCCTCGCGCTCTGCGCGGGAGGCGCTGCGGCGAGGATCACGCCGCTCCAGACCGTTCGGCGGGATGCCGCCGCGGAGAGGGCCAAGGCCGGGGGCTGTGAGCCAGGGGATGCGCTCGAGCGCTCCCCCTCGTTGCAGCCCTCCGAGTTGGCGCCCGAGCGCCCCGAGGCCGCCACGGAGCAGCCCCGGCGCTGAGCCCGGCGCTGAGCCGCGATCCCGCGCCGGCTTGCGATCCTGCGCCGGCTTGCGATCCCGCGCCGGCTTGCGACTACGGGGTCCGGGTCCCGTGGGGCCCGAACGACAAGTGTTCCGGGCGGAGCCCGGCTCGCGGCTTCTGTCGGCACCTCACCCCACCCCTTCACCTTGCGGTGCGTCCAACGCTTGGTGGGTCGGAGGGGGGTCCCTCGTTCTGCTGCCCCTCCTCTTCCCCCGGGGCCCTCCGATGGGTAGCGTGCGAGGATGCTAGAAGGGAAGACAGTGCTGGTGACCGGCGGAACCGGGTCCTTTGGCCACGCATTCGTGCCCATGACCCTGGAGCGCTACAAGCCGAAGAAGCTCATCATCTACTCGCGGGATGAGATGAAGCAGTGGGACATGGCCAAGCGCTTCGAGGGGCACAGCGACCTGCGGTTCTTCATCGGCGACGTCCGCGACCGGGAGCGGCTCTACCGGGCGCTCGACGGCGTGGACTACGTCGTCCACGCGGCGGCGACGAAGATCGTGCCCACGGCGGAGTACAATCCCTTCGAGTGCGTGAAGACCAACGTCATCGGGGCCATGAACCTGATCGACGCCTGCATCGACAGCGGGGTGAAGCGCGTTGTGGCGCTCTCCACCGACAAGGCCAGCAGCCCGGTCAACCTGTACGGGGCCACGAAGCTCGCCTCCGACAAGCTCTTCATCGCGGGGAACTCCTACTCGGGCGAGCACGAGACCCGCTTCTCGGTGGTGCGCTACGGCAACGTCATGGGGTCCCGGGGCTCGGTGATTCCCTTCTTCATGTCGATCAAGGACCAGGGCAAGCTGCCGATCACCGACCCTCGGATGACGCGCTTCATGATCTCGCTCGAGGACGGCGTGCAGCTGGTCTACGACGCCTTCGACGACATGGTCGGCGGCGAGATCTACGTGAAGAAGATCCCCTCCATGCGAATGGACGACCTGGCCCGGACGATCGCGCCGGACGCGGAGCAGGAGATCGTGGGCATCCGGCCGGGCGAGAAGCTTCACGAGCAGATGATCGGCGCCGAAGATTCGCTCACGACGTACGAGTACGAGCACCACTACAAGATCCTCCCGGCGATCCATAACTGGTCCACAGACTCGGGTCGCATCAAGACGGGCAAGAAGGTCGCGGAGGGTTTCACCTACTCCAGCGAGACCAACGAGCACTGGATGTCCGGCGAGGATCTCTCCGCCTGGATCGAGGCAAACCGCGGGAAGATAGGCGCCATTTGAGCCGTACTCCGATGGGTTCGTTCGCCAGCATGCCGGCCCGCCGAGGCCCGTTGGAGGCGCCGCCCGCGGCGGTCACGGTCCGGTGAGGATCGCGGTCATCCCCGCCCGCGGGGGCAGCAAGCGGATCCCTCGCAAGAACGTGCGGCCGTTTGCCGGCAAGCCGATCATTGGCTGGTCGATCGAGGCTGCGCTGGCGAGCGGTCGCTTCGACAGGGTCGTGGTCTCGACGGACGACCCGGAGGTGGCGCAGGTATCGGTCGAGTTCGGCGCGGAGGTTCCCTTCGTCCGGCCGTCGGCGCTGTCAGATGATCACACTGGCACTGGGCCGGTGGTGAGACATGCCGTTCAAGAGTGCGGCCTCGCGGATGGGGACTTGGCCTGCTGCCTCTATGCCACAGCCCCCTTCGTGACATCCGGCGACTTGGAGCGGGGCCTCGATGTGCTGGAGTCGTCCGGGGCGGAGTACGCATTTTCGGCAACCACCTTCCCGTTCCCGATCCAGCGCGCCCTGCGCGTCACGGAGGACGGACGGGTCGCGATGTTCCAGCCGGAGCACCTCGAGACACGCTCGCAGGACCTCGAGGAGGCCTGGCACGATGCGGGCCAGTTCTACTGGGGGCGTGCGTCCGCCTGGAGATCGGGGACCCCACTGTTCTCGGAGGCCGCAGCGGCGGTCCCGTTGCCCCGTCATCAGGTCCAGGACATCGATACGCCCGAGGATTGGATCCGCGCGGAGTTTATGTTCCGTGTCCTCCAGGAGTTCGGAGCCTGACCTGCGTGGCTGGATCGTGGCGCTGAGGGGCGCTTCGACGCCGCCGGCCTCCACCCGCCTGACCCCATGAGCGAGTCACCTCATCTCCATCTCGACGTCCTCGTCTCCGATCCTGCACATCCAGTGGTCGCCACCATGGCGGGCTGGGTGGAAGCGAACGATGGAACGCATCGCTGCCGTCTCATCCACGATGTCGAAGACGCGCGAGGTGGCGACGCCCTCTTCCTCGTGTCCTGCAGCCAGATCGTCGACGAGGCGGTACGGGGGAGGTACCGGCACACGCTCGTGCTGCACGCGAGCGACCTCCCGCAGGGACGGGGCTGGAGTCCCCACGTCTGGGCGATCGTTGGCGGCGCTGCGGCCATCACCCTTTGTCTGCTGGAGGCGCGGGATCCCGTCGACTCCGGGGACGTCTGGCGGCGGAAGCAGGTCTTGATCGACCCGGGCTGGCTCCACGACGAGATCAACGACGCCCTCTTCGCCGCGGAGGCGGAGCTCATGTCGGATTGGATCGCCATGGACGCGGCCGGCGCGCGGCCAGCCCCGCAGGCGGCAGAGGGTGGAAGCTACCTGCGTCGACGGACGCCGAAGGACAGCGAGCTGGATCCGGAGCGGTCCATCGCGGAGCAATTCAACCTGCTCCGGGTAGCGGACCCGGTGCGGTTTCCCGCCTACGTTCGCCTGCACGGGCGCAAGTACAAGGTCGCGCTCGAGCGGCTTCCGAACAAGCGAGGAGAACGATGAACATCAACGGTAGAGAGATCGGGGACGGCTGCCCGCCTTACGTCATCGCCGAGGTCTCGGCGAATCACAATGGCCGGATTGAGAAGGCCCTTGAGCTGATCACAGCCGCCAAGGAGTGCGGTGCGGACGCGGTGAAGCTTCAGACCTACACCGCCGACACGCTCACGCTGGACTCCGATGGGGACGATTTCCTGATCAAGGGCACGCTGTGGGCGGGTCGGACGCTGCACGAGCTGTACCAGGAGGCCCATACGCCCTGGGACTGGCACGGGGCCCTCTTCGAGCACGCGCGTGCTCTCGGGATCACCATCTTCTCCTCTCCCTTCGACCCCACTGCGGTGGACCTCCTCGAGGAGCTTGGGGCCCCGGCCTACAAGATCGCGTCCTTCGAGGCGGTGGATCTCGCGCTGATCCGCTACGTCGCGTCCAGGGGGAAGCCCGTGATCATCTCCACCGGGATGGCGGACGTAGCGGAGATCGACGAAGCGCTGACAGCTGCCCGGCAGGCCGGCTGCAAAGAGGTCGCGCTGCTGCACTGCGTCAGCGGCTACCCCGCCCCCCCAGGCGACTACAACCTCCAGACGCTCGCGGACATGAGAACGCGATTCGGGGTGCCGGTCGGGCTCTCCGATCACACCCTCGAGAACACCACCGCGGTGGCGGCCGTCGCCCTGGGCGCTGCACTGATCGAGAAGCACTTCACCCTCGATCGCTCAGGAGGCGGGCCGGACGACTCGTTCTCGCTGGAGCCCGATGGCCTCGGGGAGCTGTGTACCGGCGCCCGGACCGCGTGGGAGGCGCTGGGGACCGTGGACTACGGCCGGAAGTCGAGCGAGCAGGGCAACGTTCAGTTCCGCCGTTCGCTGTACTGGGTCCGGGACCTCGAAGCGGGGGCCGAGGTGACGCCAGAGGCGATCCGGAGCGTCCGCCCAGGCTACGGGCTGGCGCCCAAGCACCTGGACGGCCTGATCGGCCGTCGGTTGGCGCGCGCCGTGCGGGCCGCCACCGCCACCGCGGAGGCGGACTTTCTCCCTTGAGCACGGTGGGTGCACCCAAGGGCCGATGGCGGAGACCGCCGCGGTGAGCGATCGACAGGCCGATCCCGGCGAGCCGGCCCTCGACCTCGCTGTCGCTGCCCCCTCCCGCCTGCACGCCGTTCAGGGCTGGCTTGTGCGCCAGGCGGTCAAGGGCTGGCTGCCCCTGCGCGGCTTCTGGCCTGCGGCGGCGCTGGAGGCCACCCCTCGGATGGGTCGACTCTCCATTGAGCTGGTGAGTCACTGCTGGGGGTACTCACACCTGCTGGAGTGCCAGCTCGGAAGCCTGGTGGCGGCGCCTCCCGCCTCCGTTGACGTCACCATGACGGTCTACCACAGCGCCGAGGACCGGCGAACCGTGGACCTGCTCGCCCTTGCGGCGGAGCAGCGCATACCCGGGGTGCGCTGGAACTGGCGGAGCGTCCCCCCCGAGCAGCTCTTTCGCCGCTCCATCGGGCGTAATCACGCCGCGCTCGCCACGGAGGCGGACTGGATCTGGTTCACCGACTGCGACGTGCTCTTCACCCGCGGCTGCCTCGATGGGCTGGGTGATTCGCTGCAAGGGCGGACCGACCCCCTGGTGTACCCCTCCTCGGAGCTGCTCACGGCGCTCCTCCCGGAGGAGGCCGTCCGCGGCAGCGAGGTTCCAGTGCTGCGGGACGTGGCGGATGAGCTGGACTTCGTTGAGGTGCCTGTGACCCGCGCCAAGGGGCCGCTGCAGATCACCCACGGAGACGTGGCCAGGGCGAACGGTTACTGCAGGGAGGTCGCGGCCTTCCAGCGACCGGAGCGGAGCTTCGCGAAGTGCCACGAGGACACGGCCTTCCGGTGGCTCCTGGGCACCCCCGGCACGCCCGTCGTGGTCCCCGGCCTCGCGCGGATTCGTCACCTCGCCAAGGGGCGCTATGGGGAGACCGGAGCCCTCCGGCGTGCGGTGCGGCGGCTGCAGGAGCGGCTCCGCCACCCAGGCTGAAGGCAACCGTGTCGCTCAGCCGAAGGCGCGTCCCATCACTGCCGTAAGGATGTCCACATAGCGATCGACGCACTCGTCGAAGCTGAGGTCGCAGTCCCGCAGATAGGCTGCATCCACGATGCCATGGTGGCTCGCGGACTGGATGGCGAGGAGGAAGAGCCGGAGTTGATCGTGGGTCGCCACCTCGAAGGTGCCGTCCTCGATCGCGCGGAGCTCTCGCGCGAGCTCGAGCGGATCGTCCACGGAGATGGCCCCCGGCCCGCCTCGGTAGAAGGCGCGACCGAAGGCGATGGAGGGCTTGCCGCGGAAGAGCGCCTCCCAGCCGGCGGTCCCTGTGATGGTGGCGACGGCCTCGCAGCGCTCGATGAGGTCGAAGGTGTTCTCCTGCTTGGAGACCAGGTGGACGGCGGGGATGCCTGCGAGGTGCTCGTAGAAGCCTCGCTCGCGCTTGGCGAAGCGCTGGGCTGGGTTCTCCTTGACCACCACCTTCCAGCCTGCGGGCAGCGCCCGCGCCAGCGTCTCGATGGCGAGGTTCTGATCCACATAGACGCCCCCCATGGGGGAGGTGGTCGCCTCCGGCTGCAGGTGCAGGGGGAAGTAGATGAAGCGTTCCCCGGGGCAGGGCGCTCCCCTGCGGGCGTGACGATAGGCGAGGCCGTTTTGGAGGGTGCGGTGGAGCCTCAGGCGGTCGTCGCCTCGGAAGAACTTCTTCGAGCGCTGGTAGAGCCGCTTCTTCCAGCTGAGGTCGGAGACGCCCATGTAGAACGGCGTGTGCTCCGCGGTCCGGCGCTCGAACTCCGCCTCCAGGTGCGGTTCGAGCTCCCCCTCGGTGGGGGCGTGCGGGGCGCGCTGGAGGAGATCGCGGTAGGCGGCCTCGATGGGTTCGAAGAGCCCGTCGATGGACTCCGAGACCACGAACGTCTCCTTCGTTTGAACCTGGGCGAGAAAGAGAACCTCCAGGCCCATGGCGCTTGCCACGGAGTGGAGGACGTACGGGAAGGGATGGTGCGGGATCTCCGAGAAGATGAGGCGCCGGTAGCCCCCTTCGCAGAGCAGGCCGTACGCCCAGGCCACGTGCTCGCGGTAGAGAGTCCTGCGCTTCTGGTAGGACTGGCCGGTGTTCGCGCCGCGGAAGATGCGCTCGTACATCCGGAGGGCGGTGACCTCATTGGGCAAGAGCTGCTCGAGGAGGTGGCTTCCGGGGAACTGCGCGTAGGGATTGGCGCGATAGGTACAGGCCCGAAAACCCTTCCGGGCCGAGAGGAAGTCATCCGCCTCGGGGCCAAGGAAGTTACTGCGGGACACGAGCCCGACCTTCTTCGGACGGCACGTCGCCAGGGCTCGCCTCAGCGCAGCCTGATTGAGGGGGCGCCGGAAGCCGAAGAACAGGGTCGCGGGAACCTCAGGCATCGCATCCCACGCGAGGCGCGTGTCCATCGGCCAGAGCGGCGAGCACCGCCTCGCCGCAGGCGAGGGTGGAGCGCTCCTTCCCGGTGCTAGAGTCCCGGAGGTAGAGCGAATCGCAGACGCCCTCATAGGAGACGTCCTGGAGCGCCGCCAGGAGGGCGCGGCAGGACTCAGGAGTCGGCGCTTCGGCGAGACCGCGCTGGATCGAATCCAAGATCTCTCTGGCATCCTCGAGGGACCGCACGCGGGTGGCCCCCGCGGCGCACTCGTAGAACCCCGGACCGAACAGCAGCGCGTGCCTGCCGTGGCAGAGCGCCTCCCATCCCGCTGTGCCAGTGACGGTCGCCACGGCCTCCGCCGCGAGGCTGAGGGCGAAGCTATCCTCCTTGCGGCCTACCAAGCGCACGGAGTCATGGGCGGATAGCGACCGATAGAAGTGGGGCGGACGCTTGTCGAAGCGCTGCTTTGGGTTCTCCTTGATCACCAGCAGCCAGCCTTCAGGCAGGGCGCGGACCAGGGTCTCGATCACGGTGGACTGATCCTCGTAGACCCCGCCGAGGGGGAGGGTCGTGGCCTCGGGCTGGAGGTGGAGGGGAAGGTAGACGTAGGGCCGGCCCTCCTCGGGCCGCGTGCCCCGCCTGCGGCGCGCGGCGCGGTAGGCCAGGGCGGCTGGAAGCGATCGGATTCGACTCCGGAAGAGGCGCTTCTGGCGAGCGTGGAGCCGGGTGAGCAAGGGGACCCCTTGGTTGCCCATGTAGAACGGGCGGGCCTTGCCAGCGCGGCGGGCCAGCTCGTCTTCCATCCGTGGGTGGAGCGCCGGGAGCGGCGCCTTCGAGGCGAGCCGGCGCGCGGTGGCCATGTGCGGTGACTCGATCGTGTTGGCCAGGATGAAGGTGTCGCGGACCTGCAGCTGCATCAGGAACCGGGTCTCGATGCCCATGGCGCGAGCGACGCAGAAGATCGTGTACTGGAAGCCGAAGTGCGGAACGTTGCAGTGCAGGAGCTTCTCGATGCCGTGGTGGGCGAGGAATCCGTAGGCGTAGGTGGCCCACTGGAGCCAGGTCTTCTTGCGGGTCTCATGACTGCGGCCGGCTCGCGAGACTCGCCAGGTGCGATCCATGACCTTCATGGTGACGGCTTCGGCCGGCAGGAGGGCCCGCCAGAGGGTGGCGCTCGGCACCGGCCACGCACGCGAGGCGCCCCAATCGAGATCCCGGAAGCCGTGGACGTCTGGAAGGAAGACGTCGGCGCGGTCGCCGAGGAAATTGGACCTGGAGCAGAGAGCCAGAAAGGGGACGGGCGTGCCCGCTGCCTGGAGCTTGTCCAGGGCGACACCGACCGCGGACTGGTTGAGATCGTTGTGGAAGCCCACGAGGAGCGTGCGCGGCGGCTGCCCGGTCATCGCGCTAAGCTCGCATGATGGCCTCGTGATTGCAAAGGGCGGCCATTCAATCGAGGTCGTCGCCCCGCGCTCCTTGGCGGTGCCTTCCGGGACCACGGGCTTGGGGCCGGCGACCGCGCGAGAGGGCGGCTAGCCGCGCCCTATGGGGGCAACTGCCGGTTCCGCGAGTTCCAGCCCGACCAGGTCCTCGGCTGGCGTCTATCCCCCCGTCTGGCGCGCCGCCTGGAGCTTATGATGCCCCTGTGATGGGGCTCTCCTGTTGGCTACGAACGATGACCCGCTGGTCTCCGCTGGTGCCCTTGCTATGGCTGGGCGGCTGCGGAGGAGCGGACGCACTCGGACTCGTTGAGGTGGTTCATGGGGAGAGGTCCGGTGAGTGGGTCGATCCACTGCCCGTTGGCCGTGGGCCTGCAACGGTCTGGATCTTCGTGACGGTGGACTGCCCCATCGCGAACGCCTACGCCCCGGAGATCCGGGAGATCGGCGCTCGTTGCCGCGACCTCGGGGTGGCGATGCTCCTGGTGCACGTGGACCCCGGCGTGACCGCGGATAGGGCGCGAGCGCATGCGCGGGCATACGGTCTTGAGGGTCCGGTGATCCTCGATGGTCGCCACCGGCTCGTGGCCCGGGCGGGGGCGACGGTGACGCCTGAGGCCGCCGTCTTCGACAGCGCGGGGCGGCTGCGCTATCTGGGGCGCATCGACGATCGAACTCCGGCGCTCGGGGCCCGCCGGGCCAAGGCGTCGCGCCAGGAGCTCAGGGCCGCGATCGAGGCTCTGGCCACCGGTGAGGGAGAGGTCCCCGGGGACGTGCCGGCGGTCGGGTGCCTGATCGAGGAGCTGGGTCCTTGATCTCCCGCTGGAAGATCGGGGTCATGGTCGGGGCCCTCCTTGGCAGTTGCGGCCCCCGCGAGGAGGCCGTGACCTGGTCGGGGGGCGTCGCCGGGATCATTCACCGGCACTGCGCGACCTGTCATCGCCCGGGGCAGGCGGCCCCGTTCAGCCTGCTGACCTTCGACGACGCCTGGCGCAAGCGGCGGCAGATCGCCCGGGTGACGGCGAGCGGGTACATGCCGCCATGGCTCCCGAGTCACGGCGACTTCATCGGCGCGAGGGGGCTCAGCCAGGCCGAGGTGGACCGGGTCTCGGCCTGGGTCGAAGGGGGCGCGCTGCGCGGAGACCCCGACGCCGAGCCGAGCCCGCCGACCTTTCTCTCCGGATGGCAGCTTGGAGAGCCCGACCTGGTCGTGACCGCGGAGAAGTGGCTGGAGCTTCCAGCGGCGGGTCCCGACCTGTTTCAGAACCTGGTCCTCCCTCTGGAGACCGGGGCGCTTCGCTTCGTGGACGCCGTGGAGATCCGCCCCGGCAATCCCAGCGTTCATCACGCGGTGCTCCAGGTGGACGGGACGCGCGGGGCGAGGGCGCTTGATGAGGCGGAGCCTGGGCCAGGCTTTGGGGGGATGGAGATGGGGCTCTCCGTGCCGCCAGACGGCCACTTCCTCGGGTGGACCCCTGGGAAGGCCACGCGCCGGAACGGAGAGGGCAGGGCCTGGCGGCTCTGGCCAGGGAGCGATCTGGTCCTCCAACTGCACCTGACGCCCACCGGGAAGCAGGAGCGCGTGCGGCCATCCATCGGGCTGTACTTCACCGACGTGCCGCCCGCGGAGACCCCCTTCGCGCTGGTCATGCGCTCCGAGCGCATCGACATCGCGGCTGGCCAAGCCGAATTCAAGGCAGCGGACCACGTCGTCCTCCCCGTGGCAACCGAGCTGCGCGCGGTGTACCCGCACGCCCACTATCTCTGCACCCACATGGTGGCCTGGGCGACGCCCCCCGACGGCCAGCGCCTCACCCTCTTCGAGATCGACCGCTGGGACTTCGACTGGCAGGACGACTACCACTTCCGCACCCCCGTGCGGCTCCCAGCTGGGACCCGCGTGGACTTCGAGTACACCTACGACAACTCCGCGGCGAACCCGAACAACCCGTCCTCGCCGCCCCGTCGGGTGGCGTACGGCCTCGAGTCCACCGACGAGATGGCGACGCTCTCCATGACCCTCGTGGCGGACGAGCTGGAGGAGCGACCGCTGCTGGGCTGGGCGATGGCAAACCGGGCCGTGGAGCGGAGCCCTGGCGACCCGGGGGCCTGGGTGAACCTCGCGGTGGCGGTGCGAGCCTGCCCGGCGCCGCCGGGTGAGGAGTTCGCGCTCATGCCGCATCAGACCGCGGCGGAGCACGCGAGCCGAGCGCTGGAGCTCAGCCCGGGTCGCGGGGATGCGCTCCGTGAGCTCGGTATCTCGCTCGTGGAGCTCGGGGATGGAGCGCGCGCGGAGGCGCTCTTTCGACGAGCGCTGGAGGAGGACGGAGAGCAGATCGCACGCCTGCACCTGGGACAGGTCCTGGCCCGAAGCGGCCGCACGCCGGAGGCGATCGTGGAGTTCGAACGCGCCGTGCTGATCTTCCCGAATCACGCGAGGCTCCGGAACAACCTCGCCACCGCGCTCTTCATCGAGGATCGGCTGGAGGATGCCGTGGGGCACTATCGCGTCGCGGTCCGCCTCGACCCGGGGTACTTCAACGCCTGGTTCAACATGGGCCGGGCGCTGGGGTCGCTGGGGCGAACGGAGGAGGCGCGTGCCGCCCTCCAGCGAGCGAGCGCGTTGCGGCCCGGAGCGCCCCAGGTCGAGGTGGCGCTCGACGCCCTTGGCGGATCCTGAGCTGGGACAGTCGCGGCGGCGGCGTGGGGGCGGGCTGGCGGGCACCCGGTGGACCCCGGTCGACCAGGTGGGGTTGGTTGGTGGTCCGGTGTCGTTCCGGGGGCTCCGATCGGAGATTGGCGGCTGTGGACGCGAGATCTTCTCAGCGAGCGAGGTCGGGCGGACCGATCTAGCGGGTGTCATGACTTCCAAGGACGCCCGACCCCGATGGCCCTTCAAGGGGCCGATCTTCATGTACGCCGTGTTCGCCCTCGGCCTGGCCAGCGCGTCGCGATTCGTGGACCGCCAGGTGGAGCGGCTCCATGGGGCCCAGGGTCTCAAGGAGGCATGGGTCCAGCACGACCTCTCGGTCGCGGGGCCTGGCGCCCTCGGCCCTGCGAGCGGCGCCGGGCTGGAAGCGGACCTCGCCCAGTACCTGCCGCTAGCGGGGCTGGATCTCACTGGTATCGGGATCGCCGCTTCCCTGGGTGCGGGCGCTCAGCACCCCCGGGTCGATGCGCTCGGGGGTCAGGGACGGACGACTGGTCTGAGCTCTGGCCCAATGACTGGCCCGGCGACTGGCCCGCTCGCGGGCCCGGTCATTGGCGCGGACGCCTCGAGCGTGTTGCGTGAGTGGACGTTCCTCATGACGCCGGAGCAGCGCCGCGCCCATCGCGGCCACGGGGCCCCGCACGCGAGACTCGAGGTGGGGGTGAACTCTTGGGCGCTCGGGGCAGTGGGCCACGGAGCGCCGCCCAGCGCGAGGCCCTGTGGCCTCTCCTTCCAGCTGGTGGACGAGGCCGGGCGTGAGCTGGATCTCGCTGCCTTGGGGGTGACGCAGACCGGCGCGGACGGTGACGTCCGCCCGTCCGCGTATCGGTCGGCGGAGGGCGAGGGGCGGTGGACCGGAGGGAGCTCCGCGCTCACCCCGGGGGCCTGCGCTCACTTCGCCCTGGTGGGCTCTGATGCCGACGGCTCCCGGTGGGCCGGGGCGACCCTCGGCCGGGCGCCGCTTCGGGGCAGCCTCGACCTGGGTCGAATCGTGATGCGGCCGTCGGTGGACTGAGCGACACTCCGCGGGCGACCTCAGTCCCAGGCGCTCGCCAGCCGGCGGGCTCGCTCTCGCCCGACGGCGTCGAGCTCGTCGGGGCCCATGTCCAGGAGCATCGCGGCTGCGGCGCGGTGCTTTTTTCTGGCGGCGAGTTCGAGCCACATGGCGGCCAGCACCGGATCGGGCTCCGGCACTCCCAGTCCCCCGCGGAGCATGCGCCCCAGGTTGAAGCGGGCCTGGGCGCTCCTCCCCTCCGCGGCCCTTCGATAGCACCGCACCGCGGCAGGCAGGTCCACCGCCGCCCCCAGCCCGGTCTCCAGTGCCCAGCCGAGGTGGTCGAGGGCCTCGGGGTCGCCGGTGTCCGCCGCCGCGCGGATCCACCGGAGCGCCTTGGCCGGATCTGGTTCCAATCCCCTTCCATCTCGGTATCGCAGGCCTAGCCGGATCATGGACGAGAGCCCGCCGCCCTCGGCTCGGCGTCGATCGAAGGCCACGTCGCCCTCGCCTGGCGCCTGTCGAACGGCTCGCTCGCTCTCCTCTCGCTGATACGCGGCCACCATGCCCGCCGGCCAGGTGAAGGTCGGCGCCGCGCTTGGAGCCCACGCCGCGAGGTGGTCGGCGCCCGGCCGTGAGCTCGGGTGGACATAGCGCCAGGCCCCTGGGCCGAAGACCTCCACGCACAGCTGGAAGAGCGCCGGGTCGTGGACAAGGAGTTCCTCTCGGGTGTCGACCTCCCCGTGATCGTGGTCGTCCTCGCGGTTGGTGTCGAAGTAGCTCTGGACGCCTTCAGCCCAGTACTCCTGCGGGTTGGAGGCGGCGTAGGTTCCCTTCCAGCGCCCGGCATCCATGGCGGACCGGTACGCGCCCGACAGCCGGGCGCCGAAGGTGGGGTCCGTGGACGGCAGCCCCATGAGCTGGATCGCGTGGGCGAACTCATGGATCAAGATGTTCTCGGCGGCGTACGGGTCGCCGGGGAACGCGAGAAGATTCTCCTCGCCGCAGCTCACCGAGGGCCGCGCAGCGCTGGCGCCCAGCCCCCTGGCTCGCCGGTCCCAGAAGCGGGCCGGGGTCAGGTCGGCGTGCTCCGGGACGTCTGTGGTCCACTCGTCGTGGGCCATGACGGTGAAGCGCACGCCGTTGTTGGCCAGCGCGGTCAGGAGCTCGGGGCGGTGGCCGATCATCTTCAAGATCAGGTACCGCGCTTCGAGCAGGGCCACGGGCTCCACGCGGGGCGAGGCGACGATGGGGAGCTCGCCCGCGCAGACGCACTGACCGTAGAAGTCCGTGAGGTCGAAGCGAGCGCGCGTGACCGCCGAGGGCGGCTGAACCACCCCGTCTCTGGGCTCCTGGAGGACGCTCAGTGCGAGGGCAAGCAGGGGAAGGGCGAGGGCCGTCATGGGCGTGATCTTGAGCCGAGCAGGTGAGCTGGCCATGCCCCCCGCTGGGGGCTGAGGGCGCCCCGGCCGCGTCGCCAGCGAGACGGCGGCCGTCAGGACCGAGCCGGGGGGACGCCGCTTCCGCGGCGACCAGGCGTACATGTCGTGAAGGAGGGCGGGTTGGCCTGCTGTCCGAGGTGTGCCTGCTGCTTGAAGGGGCGG
>CBFHHK010000007.1:16993-29128 GCA_965655435.1 Planctomycetota bacterium
GTCGCCGAGCCGCCGACCGAGTCCCGGAACCAGGCCTGGAAGTTCCAGGTCTCCCCCGGCTGGACGGCGACGAAGCCCGTGGGCTGCGGGAGCTGGGTGAGGTCCAGTGCCAGGGAGACCGTTCCAGCGGGGCCGGAGTTGAGGATCTGTCCAGGTCCAACGTAGCGACCGATGGCGCCCCCGAGGCAGAGCACGCCCTGGCTGCCGCCCGGCTGAGCAACGGTGTTCTGACCCGTACTCGTGAGGAAGAAGGCGAAGGAGTTCGCGGGGAGCTCCGAAGCGCTGATCGTCAGGTCGTTGCTCGCGACCGTGAGGCTGCCGGACGCGGACATCGTGCCGGACTGGCCAGTGGAGTTGGGCACCGCCGGACCGCAGAAGTTGAGCCCAAAGCTCCCCCCAGCGGGGCAGGTGATGTTGTCCAGCTGGAAGTGACCCGGGCCCGTGAAGGGCTCAGGGATCGTCCACTCGAAGCTGACCGTGACCGTCTGGCCAAGGAATGCGGCGAGGTCGACGTTCCCGGTCATGGGGCCTGTATCGAGCAGGGTCGTGTTGGCGGTCGCAGTCAAGATGTTGAAGCTCTGGAGCTGCGCGCCCGTCAAGGGCTCGCGGACGACCACATCGAAGGTCCTGTCGATGGTGGCCAATCCAGTAAGTAGCATGTCCCAACCCGCCCGGTAGTCGAAGGACAGGGGCGTGAGGCCGGAGGACACGGTGATGTCCTGTGCCAGCGTGATCGTCCCGATGTCCCCGTCAAAGCCGTGGGTGAGGGCGAAGGTGCCCTCGGTCGGGTCGCTCAGGAAGAGCCCGAAGCCGGGGGTGAATCCTGCGGCGTTGACCTGGGCGGGGAGGAATGGCCCAGCGAGGTCCACGAGCGACCAGCCGCTGAGGTCACCGGTCTCGAAGCCTGGATTCAGGACGCAACCGCTGACGGGGGGAGAGCCCTCGGTGGCGGTCAGCGTGCCGAAGCCGAAGCTGGTCCCGTAGCCCCCGACCCTCACGAGGTAGGTCTGCCCCGCGGTGATGGAGGTCAGGACGACCGTGCTCTGGAGTCCACACGCGTCGTCATTGCAGTCGATGGGGTTCAGCGCCGTGCAAGTGCCGTCGAAGACCTCGATCGCCGTGTCGTAGCTCGACCCGCAGGTGGAGAAGGTGAGGCTGACTCCGGAGCTGGTCGGGGTGTAGCTGTACCACAGGTCCGGGGCCGTTGAGTTGGCGCAAAGCCAAGGGGTCGCGCTCAGGGTCGCGCTGGTGGTGTCGAACGCGGTTGCGACCCCGTTGGTGAGGGCAATGGCGCCGACGCACTCGTCGTTCTGCGCGCTAGCGAGGGTGGGCAGGGAAAGCGTTAGAGTCGCGAAGAGGGCGGCGTGGCGCATGTTCAGGTCAGGTAGGAGCTGCTGGCAGGGCCACTCCGACGACAAGGGTGCGCATGGGGGTTCCCCCTAATTCATTTCTCCTAGGCCATGCGTGGATTCACGACCCAAGGAAGGCGTGGGCCCGGCCGCAATCGCCCCTTGCTGGGGCCAGGTGGCCAGGCAGCCTCCGCAGAGAACTCATCCAACGCCCCGTGCTCAGCGGGCCTTGCTGATCTTCAGCTTGTCGGACTTGGCGCGCTTCTTCACCGACTCTTCGCTGCGCGTCAGCGCCTTGGCGATGGCCTTCAGGCTCATCCCCTTGCCGGCGAAGAGGCGCAGCTTCGCGACCTCGCTCGGGGTCCAGGCCTGCCGGTGGCGTTCGAAGTTCTGACCCATGGATGTGCACGGCCTCGCCGCGGATAGGGGGGGCGCTCCCGGTCAGGGAGTCGTGATGATGTTGCAGGTGCGTGATGCGGGGTCAAACCAGACCTCCGCCTGCCCAGCGCGCAGGAGCGCCATGACCTGCTCGGCCTTCTTCGCCTCGTCCGTCAACTCGGTCCCGTCCCTCGTCACAAACTCGGCGACGACCGCGCTGAGCGCCTCTTCGCTGAGCTCTTCGAGGGGAATCGGCACCCCGTCCCCGTTGCCCTGCGTTCGGTGGTGGCTCTCAGTCATCGGAGTCGACGGCCTCGGGGTAGTGCAGCGCGATGAGCTTGCGCACGCTCAGGACCTGGTCCCATGAGTTGTGCTTGCGCTGATACTTGTTGAAGACCTTCATCTCGAGGTCCTCAAGGTCGTCGAGGAGGGGCGGGTCGTGGGTGACCCAATCCTCGTCTCCCGCGCAGTGCGAGGTGAACTTCCACTGAGCCCCGAAGAGCTGGGCCTCGACCTGCCGCTTGCGGCCGTCCTCGGTCCGAGTCTTCCAGGCGTAGAGGTTGCGGGTCCGCTTTGACATGGCACGAGCAGCTTACCGCCTCGGCGCCTCCCGCCCCGCCGAACCTTGGTTCTGCGGGGAAGGTGGCCCGAAAGTGGCAACCCGTGGCGGTGGGCGGGTCAGGGCGTGAGCTCGAACCAGTTGAAGTTCCACTCGTTGCCGACCGCCCGGAAGGTCACCCGGTGCTCCCCGGCGGTCAGGCGGGTGCTGGCCCCTTGCAGGGTCTGGTAGACCTGCCAGTCGCCCGTGGCTGGCACCTTCACACGGTCCACGGCTTGTCCGTCGATCAGGACCTCAAAGCCCTCGCTGCCTGGGCGAGAGGCCACGCGGTAGCGGAGCTGGAAGGTGCCAGGGGTCTCGGCTGTGACCTTGAACTCCACGGTGTCGCCGGGGTCAAAGAAGCCGAGGTTCAGACCACCGCCCGCGTCCCCGCAGCGCTCCAGCTGCGCCCCCTCCATGGCGGAGAAGCGTTCGGCCTGAAGTCGCGCCGGGAGGGGGATGGATGGCAGCGGGGTGTGAACGGCTTCGCTCCGCCCGCTCTCGACATGGCCTGCGACGGCGCTGACCGTATAGAAGTAGGCCCGGTCCTCGGGGGGGGCGCTGTCCAGGAACGCTGCGGTCTGCAGGCCGTAGGCGACGCGGATCCCCGGCTCGCCGGCCCGCTCGGCGCGGTAGACGCTGTAGGTGAGGGATGGCTCCTTCTCCTCCGCGCTCAGGGCCTCCCCAGCACTCAGGGCCTCCTCCCAACTCAGGGCGACGCCGCCAGGCTGGACCTCGAGCCGCAGGCCGGCGGGGGCCTTCGGGTCGGGGAAGGGGATGGCGGGGTCCCAGGACTCGTGCCGCACCCAGTCCACCTCCATCACCCACTCACCTTCCATCGGGGAGTCGGTGATCTTGGCGTAGTTGAGGATGGCGAACATTGCCTCGGGGTACTCGTCGCCCTGGCCTGGGTTGCGGTGCACCTCCCGACCGTCGACGCGGTAGACGAGGTCCGCTCCGGCCCACTCGACGGAGTACTCGTGGAACTCATCGAGCGACGCCTCGATGTCGGTGCGGAGGGTCCACCAGTCGCCCTCGTCGTCCCCGATGCTCTTGATCGCGCCCGTGGTGAAGCGATCGGCCGGCCCATCGCCGTGGTGCTCGAAGATGTCGATCTCGCCAGAGCCCGTGAGGGGCCAGGGCACGGTCTCATCGGCCTCCTGGACGGGGGCCTCGTTGTTCTGCGCGCCGAGGATCCACCACGCCGGGAACATGCTGTTCTCACCGTTGCCCCAGGTGCGCAGTCGGGCGGTCCACCGCCCCTTCACGAACTCCTTCCGGTTCTTGGAGCAGATCCTCCCGGCGACGTACTCGGTGTCGGGGTGCTTCTCGCCCGTCTTGCTCAGGTTGCTGCACTCGCAGGGGGCGTCGAGGCGGACCACCTTGAGCTTGATGCTGCCGTGGCTGACCTCGCGCGTGCCGTACTGGTTGTCCGGGACATAGCACTGCTTCTCGTTGTTCACCCAGATCATCTGGTCCTGCCAGTGGTCCGGGTTGAACTCGTCGAAGTCGTCAAAGAAGTCCGTGACCCAGCCCGAGGTCTGGCGGGTGTCGTGGATGAGGGTCTGAATGGCTCGGGCCGGTATGGTCGCCACCGCCTCCGCTGTGTCCACGCAGAACCGGTACCGGACGGGCTCGTCGGAGAGGTTCAGGACGACCGTGGCCAGCCGCCCATCCTCGTTCATGAAGGACGTCGTCTGGAGGTTGCTGCGCGTGCTCACCGCGCTCACCCGGCGCGCGCCGGGTCGGATGAACTTCGAGAAGTGCCCCAGGTATTCGTAAGTGGGCGTGTAGATCAGTTCCCCGGTGGCCCGCACCGCGTGGACCGGCGCGAAGCAGAAGTTCCCGACGTGGTTGGGCCCGCCTGTGTCGTCGAGAAGGACGTTCCAGTCGATCCACCCGACGGCTCCGGCGTTCAGGTCGTTCACGATGGCGTTCCCGTAGCGCTCGGCGTTGGGCCAGTACTGGTACCTCGCTGGGTCAAAGCCCTCCACGGTCGCCTCGGTGAGGAGCAGGTTGACGCCGGGGTACGCCTGGCCCACCTCCTCGACGTTGGCGAACATCGGCTCGCCGCCCGCCCAGGTCTCGTACCAGTGGAAGCCGACGCCCCAGGCGTACTTCGCCGCCTCGGGGTCGCTGAGGATCGTGTGGGCTCGATGGGTCACCAGGTCCCGGTTGTGGTCCCAGATCACGATCTTGCGGTCGCCATAGCCAGCGGCCGCCATGGTGGGCCCGAGGTGGTCACGCAGGAAGTCCCGCTCGTCCTCGGCGGTGTAGATCATGGACTCCCAGGTCTGCCGCGCGAGCGGCTCGTTCTGGACCGTGACGCCGAAGATCGGCACGCCCGCCTCCTCGTAGGCGTCGATGAACCGGGTGAAGTACTCCGCCCACGCGGCCCTGTACCTGGGGAGGAGCTTGCCCCCCTGAAGCATGCTCCCGTTGTCCTTCATGAAGGCTGGCGCCGACCAGGGGCTGGCGAAGGTGGTCAGCTGGCCCCCGGCGACGCGGATGGCCTCGCGGATCATGGGGATCCGGCGCTCCCGATCGGGCGCGATGTCAAAGGTGCTCAGGTCGTCATCGCCCTCCTCGACGTAGGTGTAGCTCGCGCTCGAGAAGTCGCAGCTGTGGATCGGCGTGCGGATCAGGCTGAAGCCGAGGCCCTCATCGCGGTTGAAGAGGGAGCTCATGAACTTCGCCTTGCGCTCCTCATCGAGCTCGGCGTAGACCTCCGCGCTGGCGTCGGTGATGGCCCCGCCGATCCCGAGGAGCGTCTGAAAGCGCCGCGCCGGGGCGATGAAGATCGCCGTCTCGGTCTCGGGAGCCTGGGAGGCGGGGAGCAGGAGCAGGTGCCCGGTCGGAGTGAGGCGCAGGTCGGAGTCCATCGCTGTGGTGATCACCTCGACACCTTGGCCGGCGGCGGTGGCCGTGGGGCGGTCCACTTCAGCGGTGGCCGTTGCCGAGGGCGCGATGCCGGTCGGCGCGGAGGAGCAGGCGGCGAAGACCAACGCGGCGGAACCCAGGGCGGCGCTGGAGATCGCAACGGTGAGCGGCGGGGCGGAGGCGAGCGACATCATGGCAACGGGCGGGAGGATCGAAGACCTGGGGTTGGACGGTGAGCGGCGCTCTCCGTCCCGTGGCACGGGCAGGGGCACGGGCCCGCGTACGGTAACGAAACGCCTCTGGCTGAAGGTGTAGGGCACGCTCCCAGGAAAGGGGGCCCTTGTCGGCGATGGCCCTCGCGGGCGGCTGGGGACGGAGGGCGCGGAGGTCTCCGCGGTGGGCCGTTCCGTGGTGCGGTCTTGGCGGTCTCGTTCTCCAGCGCCCCTCTCCAGTGCATTTCTGCGGTGTCGTACCGCGGTGCTGCCCCGCGGTGTCGTTCAGGAGTGTCGTTCAGCGGTGTCGTTCAGCAGTGTCGTTCAGCAGTGTCGTTCTACTGGGCCGCTCGACGGGGCCGCTCTACGGTGTCTCTCTACGGTGTCGCTCTATCCGGCCTGCTCCAACAGGTCGCCTCAAGGGGATGCTCGAGAGGACGGGCCCGGGTGTCCTGCCTTGCGGCAAGGTGGCGCGGCGGCGCTCGCCGTTGCCTGCGAGCGATCCAGCGCGCGATTGGGCAAGCGGCGCTGAGCGGGATGCGCTCCGCAGCGCTTCACACGGCGCACCGCCGGCCCACCGTCGGCTCACCGTCGGCCCGATCGGCTCTGGCGAGGATGGCGGCCAAGGGCTCGGCGCCGCGGTGAACTCAGCGCCGAAGAAGCGCTGGTGAGTGGCGCTCGACTGGGCGCCGGGCCACAGGAGGGCGGCGTGAGCCGGCTCGGGTGACGGTGCCGGGTATGAGGTGCGGATGCAGCCGGAGGGAAGCGCGACTCGACCTCGGGGTGGACGTGGATTCTTGGCGACTGGCCAGGTCGCCTCAGGCTCCAGGTCCGGACCCTGCCCGCTCCGCGTTGACCGCGGCTTGCTCGGGGGTGCCTTCCGACTGGCTGCCTTCCGACTGGCTGCCCGCCGCGCCGGTGCCCGCCAGGTAGCCACTGGCGAAGGCCCACTGCAGGTTGAAGCCGCCGCAGGGTCCGTCGAGGTCCAGGACCTCACCGCAGAGGTAGAGACCGGGCTGGAGTTTGCTCTCCAGGCTCTCGGGCCGCACGTCCTTCAGGCGCGCGCCGCCGCGCGTGATGAAGGCCCCGTCGTACCCCGTGTGCCCCGTGATGGTGATGGGCGTCCGGGTCAGAATCCTGGCGAGGGTGTCACGGGGCTCGCCCTTGAGCTGCTGGACGGTGAGCCCGGGGTCGAGGTCGCTGAGCTCGCACATGACCTCCGCAAGCTCCAGGGGGAGGTGCTCCGTGAGGGCGTCGCGCAGGGTCCGGGCCGGCCCCGCCCGCCAGCCCTTGAACGTCTCTTGCCAGTCCTCTTGGGTTCGACCCCGGCAGAGGTTGAGCACGAGCGGCACCTCGCCGTAGCGCTCGAGCAGGGGCGAGAGCTCACGTGAGATGTCGAGGACCACCGGGCCGCGCAGCCCCGTCCTGGTGAAGATCAGGTCGCCGGTGCGTGCCACCTTGGCGTGCTTCTTGATCGCGACCTGGAGGTGGGCCTTGCCGATGGTGTGGGCGGTGCAGCGGGCGGTCCAATCCTCCTGGGTGACCACCGGGACCCCCGCCGGATGTCGGGCGGTGATCTTGTGGCCGAAGCTCTCCGCGAAGCCGTACCCGCCGCCGGACGCGCCCGACTTGGGGAGGGCGAGGCCTCCGGTGGCGATGACCAGCTCCTTCGCGGTGAAGGTGCCCTCGGCGTGCCGGGCGAGGAAGTGGCTGCCGTCGTGGGACGTCTCGAGGACCTCGCAGCGCGTATGGATCGGGACATCGAGGCGCTCGAGTTCTCCGACCAACCCGGCGAGGACCGTCGATGACTTGCGCGTCTCTGGCCAAACTCGGAAGCCGTCGTGGACCACCGTCTGGACTCCGATCCCGTGGAAGAAGTCCCGCAGCTTGGGCCCACCGAGGCCGTCGAGGGCCGGGCCCATGAACCGGCCATCCCGGCCCACCCGCGCCATGAACTCCTCCGACTCCAGCGTGTTGGAGAGGTTGCAGCGCTGTCCACCCGAGGCGAGGAGCTTGCGGCCAGGCGACGGAGACCGCTCGAGGATGGCCGCCCGGCGTCCGAGCCTCGCGGCGCGGATCCCCGCGACCATTCCGGAGGCGCCGCCGCCGATGATCAGCACATCGAGGGGCTGTGTAGACGTCTTCGGGTCCATGGTGCGCCGCCGATAATACCCGGAACCGGTGGAGCGCAGGCGGCAGGGGGTCCTCGCCCCGCCGCAGGGGCCGGAGTGGAACGAGCGGACGGGTCCCGCCAGGTCGCGGAGGACGTTGCCCATGGCTCGGCCTCGGCGCGGCAGGCGGCACCGTGCTGCGCTGGCCGGGGACTCCGAGCCGCGGTGGGCGGCCCAGTCCATCGGGCCGGCCGACCTGGTGTTCGACGGCGCCGGTCCACTTCACTGCTCCGGTCTGCGCATCTTGTCCGACATTGCTTTCGGCGGGCCCAGGCTGTTGGGCTCGGCTCGGTGTCCGGCGAGCCGGTGGGTGGAAACTCACCGGGCAGTGACTCACCGGGCGGGGACTTAGCGGGCGGGATTCGAGTGGTGAAGCCCGGTTGGCTGTCGCCCTGCTGGCGGACGCCTGCACGTCGGGTTCACTGACTCCGGGGGCCCGCGCCCGAGGGGCTCCCGGCTCAGGACCTCCCGGCTCGGAGGCTCCCGTCGCTGGGGCGCTGCGCCGGATCCACCCTGGGTCGGAAGGCGTCGGGGATCAACGCCCGATGAGCGTCGCGCGGTAGCGCTTCCCCTTGATGCGACCGTGGTTCAGGCGCTCGGCGGCCATGGGGGCGAGGTGGTGCTGAACGGCCACGTAGCTGAGCCGGTCCTGGACCTCGATCTTGCCGATCGCGCTGCCCTCCAAGCCGCCGGCTTCACCGGTCAGTGCGCCTACGATGTCGCCGGGGCGCACCTTGTCCTTGCGCCCGCCCGAGATGAGGATCGACCGCATGGTGGCAGGGCCCGCCAGGTCCTGCAGGAGGTCACGGTGGCCCCGCCCTTGCGTGTCAAGCTTGAGCTCCGTGAGCGCCGAGCGGGTGAGGTGCTCGACGTTGGCGACCCGCGCATCCTCGGGCCCGACCGCGAGGGAGACGGCCTGCCCCGACGCCTCTGCGCGCCCGGTGCGCCCGATGCGGTGGACGTAGATTTCGGGCTGTTGGGGAAGCTCGTAGTTGATAACGAGGTCCAGCCCCTCGACGTCGATCCCGCGGCCGGCGACGTCGGTCGCCACGAGCCGCTTCACGCTCTCGGCGCGGAAGCGGCTCAGGACCTGGTCCCGGTGGAACTGGTCCAGGCTGCCGTCGAGGCGGTCGGCGCTGACGCCCGCAGCCTGCAAGCGATCGGTGACCTGCTGCACGCTCGCCTTGTAGTTGCAGAAGATGATGGCGGACTCGTGCGGGCGACACGCGAGCACCTGCACGAGCGCCTGGAAGCGGTCGTCCGGCGGCGTGTAGACCTTCCACTCCTCAATCGACGGCGCCGATGAACCGGTGGTCTCGGTGGAGACCCGGACGGCGTCCCGCTGGTAGGCGCTCGCCATGCGCTCGATCTCGTCCGGAAGCGTCGCGGAGAAGAGCACGGTCTGTCGGTCTGCGGGCAGGCGACGCACCACCGTGGCCACATCGGGACCAAAGCCCATGTCGAGCATTCTGTCCGCCTCGTCCAGGACGAGCATGCGGATGGTATCGGTCTCGAGGGCGCCCGTGCCCAGCAGGTCCATCACCCGGCCTGGGGTGCCCACGGCGAGGTGTGCGCCCCGTGCGAGCGCCTCGCGTTGACCTCGGGCCGGCTGACCGCCGACGAGCTCGAGGACCGTGAGGCCGGGGAGGTTGCGGCCGAGGGTCCGGAGGTCGCGGCGCACCTGAGCGCTCAGCTCCCGGGTCGGGCACAGGATCAGCCCTTGGAGCTCGCGTCGCTCGAGGTCCAGTCGCTGGAGCATCGGCAGCGCGAAGGCGGCGGTCTTCCCGCTGCCGGTCTTTGACTTGCCGATCAGGTCTCGGCCCGCGAGGAGGGCCGGGATGGCCGCTCCCTGGATCTCCGTGGGGGCTTCGTAGCCGAGCTCTTGGGTGACCTGGACCAGCTCAGGGGCCAGCTCGAGCGATTGAAATGGGTTGGACACGGCGGGGGGGGCTGGGGCGAGCGGGGCGGTGCCAGTGTGGTGCCAGCGTGGTGCCGGCGTGAGGTCGGCGTGATGCCGCACGGAGGGCTCAGCCGGCCGGCTTCGGAAGAGCAGGTGCACGGCAAGCCACGGGGCATCGGCCCCACGTTGCGGACCCTAGCACGTCGGGTGGGGGCCCGGGGCGACAACAGGTTGCCGCGGGGGCGGATCGTTCGGGCCGCTCGAGCCCCGCCGGCTGCGGCCCTTAGAAGAGCGCCTCGCCCAGCTCGGTGAGGAGCCGGATGAGCGCGTTGGGAGCCCGGAGGGTGGGCAGGAGACTCGGTCGGCGGTGCAGCGTCGAGGGCCTGGAGGGCGGCCGCGTCCTGGCCCCGGGCAGCTTGCTGGGGAACGCGAGGTTCTGGTCCTGCGGGTCCTCGCCCGGGTCGGAGTGGCCAGCGGCGCCTTGGCTGACCATCGCCAGGGAGCGCTGGAGCTCGTCTCGGTCGAACCAGATGCCGTGGTCCTTGCAGATGTCGATGACCACGCCGGCTCGCTGGGCGCCCACTCGAAATTGCCTCCGCTGCATGAGCTCACCGCAGGTGAGGCACGGGATGTACATGGGGCCGACCTCCCGCTTCTTCGGGGGCCCTTCAAAGCCCTTCACGGGCACCTCGGCGGGCGAGACCTCTCCGCGCTGGACGGCGGCGCGGGCGCCATGCTGGAGGCGCTTGAAGGCCTCTCGGGTGGTCCAAACTCCGCCGCAGCCCGAGGAGCTTCCGCACTCGACGACCTCGGTCTCTGGGAGCAGGTGGACGCGCAGCGGACCCGAACAGCGCGGGCACGCGCCGTCACGAGGGATCGCCGGGATGGCCGAGCTTCGGAGCTCGACGCCGCAGCGCTTGCAGTGATTCGAGTCGTTCGGCAGGCGCGTCGCGCAGAGGGGGCACAGGGTGGTTTCTTCGCGGTCTCTCTTCGTGAGGACGGCGTTGCAGTACCCGCACTCGGTGTCCTCCTCGCGGAGCACACCGCCACAGTGTCGGCAGACCAAGCCGCCGATGGAGACCTCTCTTGGGGGGCCCACGGTGAGCAGCGTCTCGCAAACACACATCACCTCATCGCCGACCTGTAATGCCGTGGCATCGAGTTGGCGCTTGCAGCCGCCGCAGGAGAGCAGGTGGAGTCGCTTCACGGGCCGATCCTACCGAGTGCGTGGTCGGCTCTTCATGCCCAAAATATGCGGTGGACGGGCGAGGGTCGCGGGTCCGGCGCGGTGGCGCGGCGAACGGTTGCTACACGGTGTGCTGCACTGTGTGCTGCACGGTTGGCGAGGCCGGACCGCTCCTTGTCGCTGATCCCGACCCGGATCGGTCCCTCATCGAGCCCGAGGTGCTCCGTCGACTTTGCCGCGCGAGCGCTGCTCAGCCGGGGCCGAGCATCAGGGGTCGTCGCCGGAGCGGTGGCGGGGCGCGGCGGGCCGGGGACGCGAGAAGCCGGGGGACGGGAGCCCCAACGTGCCTGACCGCTGCGGATTCCACACGCTGGGGACCCCTCACGCTGGGGACCCCTCACGCTGGGGAGACGAGGAGTGAGCGGCCAAGGTCCGGAGCGATGGATGGGCGGGGAAGAGGTCCTCGGGCTCCCTGCAGAGCGGCGGGCTGGAGCTCCGCCCACGAGAAGGGGGCGGCGACGGAGATCCGTCGCCGCCCCTCTGGCCGGTTCGCTTGGAGAGGCTCAGCCTCTCACGGGAGCAGCACGGTGTCGATGAAGTGGATGTTGCCGTTCGAGCACTGGATGTCGGCGAAGACCACCCGGGCGCCGTCGACGAAGACGTCGCCGCCCTGGACCGTCACGGGGAGGACCTTGCCGCCGACCGTGAAGAGCTGGCCCGCCGCGATGACCTCGTCGGCGTACAGCCGGCCAGGGACGACGTGGATGGTCAGGATCGACTCGAGCGTCGGGACGCCGGACGGGCTCGCCAGGGTCCGAAGCGTCGAGGGCGGGATCTGCTGGAAGGCGGCGTTGGTCGGCGCGAAGACGGTGAATTCACCGCTGTCGAGGACCGGAGCGAGGCTGGTGAAGCCAAGGAGCGCCACCAGGTAGAAAGCGTCCGGAGCGCCTGCGGCGGTCGTCACGAGCGAGTCGGCGGCCGGAGTCAGGACGGAGTCGATGACGTGGATGACCCCGTTCGAGCAGACGATGTCGGTGAGCACGATCTGCGCCTGGTCGATGAAGGGCGCGCCGCCCTGGAGCGAGATCGCGGTGCGCTGCCCGTTGAGCATGTCAATGGAGGGCGTGGCGAGGACGTTGCCCGCGAGCAGGCCTCCAGCGGTGACGTGGTAGAGCAGGATCTCCGTGAGGGCTTCCGGGTTGGCGATCAGGTCGGCGAGCAGCCCTGCGGGCAGGTTGTTGAACGCCGCGTCCGTCGGTGCGAAGACCGTCAAACGGGTGGGGCCCTGCGAGCCGTTGAGGGCGTCGTCGAGGCCAGTGATCTCGAGCGCGGTCACCAGCGTGGAGAAGTTCCCGTTGGCCTCGGCCACTTCCACGATGTTTCCGGGGATGGCGCCTTGTGCGGGCAGCGTGGGTGCAAGGACGGGGGCGATTGCGAGAGCGAGGTGCGTGAACATGATTT
>CBFHHK010000007.1:29227-33966 GCA_965655435.1 Planctomycetota bacterium
TTCCTTGGGGCGATGCGCAGATCGGACGACGGGTAGCGGTTCGGCCGATAGCGCGGGTTGGTGGGTGGGACTCCTCCTGAGGAGCCGTGAGTGCTCGGCGCCGCGGTCTTCGGGGACACCAGCGCGGTGCACACAAGGCTTCGCCCCGACGGGAATCAAAGGATGCGCGGGCGGTTGCGTTTTGTTGTTTGCCTGCTGAACGGCCCTGGCGGGGTCGTGCGCGGGGTAGGCCCGTGTTTCGCCAGGGGGACATCAGCTGACCTGCTACTGCGGCGTAACGCTTCCGCCCATGGCCATTACGTGTTCAACACGGACGAGTGGAGCGGCTGAGCACGCTTCACTTCTCACCCGACTTCTCACCCGGGCGAGTCGGCGGCGACACGGCGGCCCGCTGGGGCACTCGGGTGGAGGCCCGCAGGTCTCCCGCTGCCGTCTCGCCGGCGGGGCTCATCGCCTGGGTGAGGCGCTTGGAGGATGATGCCGCGATGCCGGTCCAAGCTGGATGAGGTCACGCGAGCGCGCCTTCTCGTTGCCTCCACCCGTTCAAGAGTGGAGCCAGAGGGCAGGTGACATGCACGCTCCCCTGTGGGGGCTGCGCGGCAGCGAAGCCGTGAGGCTTTGAAAGAGCTGCACAGACTTGGGGCCATGGGGCGATGGAGCTGAGTCACCCGTCCTTGCCTCTCGTCGACCCGGGGGGGGGCGGCGACCCCTCGGCTGGGGGGGCACTCATCAGGACGTGAGCGTTGGTCTCGTGCGGGGCGCTTGAGGACCCTCCCTCTGCGCCAGCGATGTCCCGCCTGGGGGCGGGCGGGGGCTGCTCGGCGCTCCCGGGGGCCCCGTTGACCCGTGGACGAGCGGATTCTTCAGGCGAGCCTGGCCGGAGGACGGCAATCTCGGCCGCCCGTTCCCCTCTCTCCTCCCGGACACCTAGATCTCCCCAAGGGATTCCATGACCGTTCCTGGCTCGCCCTCACAACCCTCGGCGGATCGACCGTGCCCGCTCTGCCATCAGCGGACTGGCGCTGCCGGGGCGGTCGACTTCAACAAGTCGGGCGCTGATGTCTTCGCGGGTGCTCGGCAGTTCGCCGTCAGCGGCGAAGTGGTGAGCTACCTCCGGTGCGCGTCTTGCGGGTTCATGTTCACGTCCTTCTTCGACGACTGGACGGACGCTGACTTTTCGGACCGGATCTATAACGCGGAGTACCTGCGCGCCGACCCCCCCTTCGAGGAGGAGCGTCCCGCCCGGCTGGCTGAGTACCTGGCTGCGGTCCTCGCCGAGCACCTGGGCTCGATATCCATGCTGGACTTCGGATCCGGAGCCGGTCGGATGATGGAGCTCTTGAGGGCGCGGGGCCTCACCGGTGGGGTCGCCTACGACCGGTATCACGCCGAGGGACCCGCCCCGACGGGGCCCTTCGATCTCGTGACGGCGTTCGAGGTGGTGGAGCACGTCGTGGACCAGGTGGCGCTCTTGCAGTCCCTGTGCGCCCTCGTGGCGGAGGGGGGCGTCCTTGTCCTGAGCACTCTCTTGCAGCCTGCGGACATCGGGGACCTGGGCGCTGAATGGTGGTACGCCTGCCCCCGCAACGGCCACCTTGCCTTCCACACCAGCGAGAGCCTCGCTGGGCTCCTCGGGCAATTCGGGTTCGAGCTCCGGTCGTTGTCCCGCGAGCTGCACGTGGCGTTCCGGCGGCCGGGGGCGCTCGCCCGCTCTTTCCTGGAGTCGCCCCAGCACCTCGAGGTCTCGGGCCCCGAGGCCGGGGGCTGAACGCCCGGTGGCCCCTGGGCTCCCGGGCTCCCGGCTCACGGTCGGTGGCGACGTGGGGGGAGATCGAGGGGCTCAGGCGGCGCCCACGGGCCGCGGAGTCCCGGAGTCCCGGGGTCGCGCTCCCTTGCGTCGGGGCTTGTCGAAGAGCCCCCGACCTGTCTTCGCTCGAGGAGGAGCGACCGACGGGGCGTGCGTGGGGCGCCTGGCCCCCTCGGCCCGCTCCACTTGGGGCAGGTGCCCTGGTACGGTGGGGCCATGACCGAGCTCAAGCGCATCGTCACCCACCCCGGAGGCGCGCACAAGGATGACCTCCTCGCCGCCTGTGTCCTGATCGCGAGACATCCCTGCCCCATTGAGCGTCGGGATCCCACCGACGAAGACCTGGCGGACCCGGCGGTCGCGGTGGTGGACGTGGGCGGAGCCCACGACCCCACCCTCAGCAACTACGACCATCACCACTTCCCCCGGGAGCACCCGCCCACCTGCTCGCTCAGTCTCGTGCTGGACGGGCTCGGCCTCTACGAGGATGCGCTGCAGTTCTGCGACTGGCTCGAGCCCGCCGAGTGGTTCGATTCCCGGGGCCCGAACAAGACGGCGGAGTGGCTGGGGGTCCCGCGGGCGGTCATCGGGAAGCTCAACTCGCCCGTGGACATGACGCTCCTCAGGCGCTTCGCCGCCCAGGCCAAGCATGTCGCCGGGGAGACGATCTACGACTACATGCAGCTCATCGGCGAAGACCTCCTCGCCTACTTGCGGGGGGTCCGGGAGGACATCGAGGCGGTCGAGGCTCGCAGCGAGCGATGGATCGTCGAGTCGGAGGGAACGTCCATCGGCACCGTCTTCCTCCCGAGGAGCGACGTCCTGCCCGGCGAGCCCTCCAGCGGAGTGGCGCGCTACATTCGCGCCGCCGGGCTCGAGGCTGAGATCGGGGCCATGGTCTATCCGGACCGGAGGTCTGTCGGCTATGGCATCGGTCGCTACGAGGATGACCCGCGGCTCGACTTCTCACGCCTCGAAGGGGAGCCCGACGTGCACTTCGCGCACAAGAGCGGGTTCATGTGCAAGACCACGGCCACCGACCCCGACCGCCTGCGGACCCTGATCGCGGGTGCTGTCGTTCGAGGTGACGCCGCCGGGTGACTCCCGCGCGGCCGCCCGGCGGGTGCTGGCCCGCGCCTGGCCTCCGGGGGGCGTGTCCCCAAGCGCAGAGTCCCCGAGCGCAGAGTCCCCGAGCGCAGAGACCCCGAGCGCAGAGACCCCGAGCGCAGAGACCCCGAGCGCAGAGTCCCAGAGCGCAGAGTCCCGGCCGCGGTGACCTGTGAGCGGAGCCGGGAGGGGCCGCCGCTTGGCCGTCGAACGTGGCGGGCATCGGCCCGCCGGCAGGGTCAGTAGGGGCGGCTCCGCGGCATGGAGGGCGCGCGGAATGAGTCATGCGGGGGAGTTGACGCGGGTCTCGGAAGAGTCCTTTGGGCTGGAGACCCTGCTGCCTCGCCCCTGGAACTCCGTTCTCGATACGGCTTGCGGGTCTCGTTGGGTCGCCTCCTTGCCCGGCGCCCGCAGAGCTCCATGGCGATCCCGCGCGGATTGGAGGAAACTGAGGTCACCCAATCCCTGACCCCAGGCTCTCCCCATGGCGCGCTCACTCCTCTCCCTCGCTCTCCCTCTCGCCGTCGCCGTCGGCCCCGTGGCCGGCGCAGCCCCCGCGCAGTGGGGGGCGGACCCTGCTGTGAACCAGGTGATCTCGAGCGCGCCCTCGGATCAGAACCAGCCCAAGCTGGCGCCGACCCCGGACGGCGGCTTCTGGGTGAGCTGGCTCGACGGCATCGGGACGGGGTGGGACGTCCGGCTCCAGAAGCTCGACGCCGGCGGCGTCGCAGCGTTTGGCGCCGGGGGCCTCCTGGTCGCCGACCGAAGCTTCTCCTCCACCCAGGACTACGGGCTCAGCGTGGCCGCCAACGGCGACGCGCTCCTTGCCTTCCGGGATGACCGCGGCGGCGGCGTGAAGATCACCGCCGCGCGAGTCTCGGACACCGGGGTCTTTGCGTGGGGCCCGAGCGGCGTCTCGCTCTCGAGTGGGTCGGGGTTCGTCGCCGCACCCAAGGTGGTCCAGTCCGCCCTGGGCGGCGCCGCTCAGACCGTGGTGGCGTGGACAGAGAACTCCGGAGTGCGCGTCCAGGCCGTGGGCCCCTCCGGTCAGGTCCTCTGGGGGAGCGGGACCACGCTGGTGCCGCCCGTGGGTTCCTACGCCCTGGCGGACATGGAGCGGGTCGGCCAGGACGTCGTCCTCTCCGCGGTGTACCAGACCGGCGGATTCACCTCCCCTCGCCGGCTCGTCGCACAGCGGCTGGATCCCTCGGGCGGCACGCTCTGGGGCGCCTCCCCGGTGGCGGTGTTCGGGGCGGGCTCCCTGCAGATCGGCAACTTCCCCGGCTTCGTCGTGGATGGTGAGGACACGGTCTTCGCCTGGTACACGTCGAGCCCGAGCCTTCAGTGTTACGTCCAACGCCTGGACGGAACCGGCGCGCGGCGCTTCGGGTCGAACGGGGTGGCCGTCGCCACGGGGGCCGGGGACCGCGTGAACCCGCAGGTCGCCGTGGATCCCGTCAACGGCGATGCGCTCGTGGCCTGGAAGCAGCAGGTGCCCAACTCCTTTCTCTCAGGGATCTACGCCCAGCGCATCGACGGGGCCGGCGCGCGGCGCTGGGCCAGCGCCGGAGTTGCCGTGGCCCCGCTGGCCACGGATGGCGCCGACTTCCCTGGGGTCTTCATGCCGAGGTCCGGGGCCGCCGGCGGCGCCGCCGAGCCGACCCTGATCACCTGGCTGGAGGCGCCTTCCTTCGGGGCGGACCGGATCTATGGGGCCAGCCTCTCCGCCGCAGGCGGGATCGTGGCGCCTCGCTTTGACGTCGCGTCGACGCCCAGCATCAAGTCCCGGCTTTGGGGGTCGGTGGCGGAGACCGGCCTCGGCCTC
>CBFHHK010000007.1:34065-45686 GCA_965655435.1 Planctomycetota bacterium
GGGCTCTCTGCTGAAGGGCGCTCGTCCGAGGGGGCCTCGAGGACAAAGAGCCGGACCCGCTCGGCGGCGCGCGCCGAGTGCAGCGGGTCGGACGGGTCCTTGGCGCGCCGGTGGCTGGCGGGGGCGTCATGGATCTCTGCGACCTGGAGGCCCGCGGCCTCCGCCATGTCTTCGACGGCCCCGTCCGCACGGAGTCCCACGCGCTCGGGCAGGTCGGAGAGAACGAGGGCGGCCCGTCCCCCTGGCTCCAGGTGCGCCTCGACGGTATTGAGGAAGCGGGTCACCACCTCGCCACCCGCGTCAAAGACCGTGCGGTCGAGCCGGGTCCGGGGGACCTCGGGGATCCACGGGGCGTTGAAGACCACCCAGTCCGCGCGGGCGCCTTCGGGGAAGAGGTCGGCCTGGGTGGCGGTGAAGCGGTCCCGCAGGCCGAGCTTCTCCGCGTTCATCTCGGCGCAGGCGATGGCCCGTTCGTCGAGGTCCGTGCCCACGGCCTCGCTCGCCCCGGCCTGAAGGAGCACAAAGGCGAGGACACCCGTGCCGCAGCCAACGTCGAGGACGGACTTGCCCCTCACATCCAGGCGAGAGACGAGGTCGACGTAGACACTCCGCGTGGGCGAGAAGACCCCGTAGCTGGGGGTGAGGCGCCCAGTGAGCCCTCGTACCTCGATCCCCTTCCGGGTCCATTCGGCGGCGCTGAGGGCGCCTTGGAGCGCGTTGAGGGCGACCAGTCGGTGGTCCGGCGAGGCGCCCCAGGCGAGCTCGATCGCCTCCCGGGTCTCGGGGGCCTGGCGGAGCGCGAGGGATCCATCCGGGTTCACCAGGACCATGAGCGCCCCGAGCACCTCGGCGGTTTCACGAGTCGCGGCGCGCTCGGCGCGCCAGCGCGCCGCCAGGTCGTCGCCCGTGGGAGCCCCGGCGGACCGCTTGAGGCGGCGCTTCAAGGCCCCGAGCAACTCCCGGCCGTTCCTGTAGTCCCCTTCCCACAGGAGGGTGTCCCCGGCCTGAAGCATGCGAAGGGCGGTGTCGGCGGCGACGGTGTCGTCCACCCGCGTGAGCTCGCTCGGCGCTGGGGCCTGTGACTCGGTGAGGAAGGCTGCCTGACGGCCATCTGGAAGGGTGAGCATGGCACCACCCTAGGCTCGTCGCACCCGCCGCGCCTCCTCCGCGCTGCTTCGTTCGGTGGAAGTGTCGTGGGTTGGACCCGGTTGATGCACGGTCTCCGGCGCGGTCCGCGGTCAGGCGCGGCTTCGTCCTGGGGGCCGCCGAGACCTCGGCGGTGTCGCCCACTCGTCGGGCCACTCCGGTGCGACGCTGCGGGACGGGCTCGGGGTGGCGGAGGCGCGCCTTGGACTGGGGCCTCCCGGCGGGAGACGGATTGGTAGCGGGATGCGGCCCAGGTCCCCGGGCGGGAGGCTTGGGATGGCGCCACCCACGGGGAGCGGCGCCCGCGCTCGCAGGCGCCCAACGTGCAGGCACCCAGTTCGCAGGCACCCAGCACGCAGGCACCGCGCTCGCAGGTCGATGGCTGAAGGTCCGAAGGGGTCGGGGGCGAGCCTCTGCCGAGCCGAGGCCTCGAGTGACCCCGCGCGGGTCGCCTTCCCGAGGGTCCGGGGCCTGCTCGCAGCCCACGGTGTAGAGCGCGCCTCCCTGTTATGGTCCATCGGCCCCGAGATGCTGGAGCCCGAGAACGCCGTGACGCCCCTAGCCCAACCCCTGCCCGAGGACCGGACTGGCCCCGAGGCCGTCGCGGTCCGCGGAGACGGTGCGAGGCTCGCGGGCCGTCCGGGCCGAGAGAACCGTCCGGACCGAGAGAACAGTTCCGACCGAGCGAGCACTGCCGGCCGAGAGAGCAGCGCCGGCCGAGAGAGCAGCGCCGGCCGAGAGAGCAGCGCCGGCCGAGAGAGCAGCGCCGGCCGAGAGAGCAGTGCCGGCCGAGAGAATCGTGCGGACCAAGCAAGCCGCGCGGGCCGCCGGAGCGGGGCCGACGGCGGGGGAGAGGCGGTGGGGTCTCCGCGTGGTGCCGACCGTCGGCGGGCCCCCACGCCCATGCTGTCGCGCTATTGGCTCGGGGGCCGTCGGCGCGGTGGGCGTCGCGGAGGCGAGACGGGGTCGATCTACGTTGATCGCTACACGCGCGAGGAGGTCATGCTCGTGGCCTGGATCGGCGTGGCTGCGGTTCTCGATCTCTTGCTGACCCTGCGCCATCTCGCAGCGGGAGGTGAGGAGGCCAACCCACTGATGGGTTGGGCGTTGGAGGGGGGCGGGACCGGGCTCTTCGCCGCGATCAAGCTGTTGGTGACCTTCAGCGCGGCCCTGTTCCTGCTCCTGCACGTTCGCTTCCGCGGCACGCGCCCGGCGCTCTGGGGGCTCGGGCTCCTCTATGGTGCGGTGATGCTGTACCACGCCGTCGCCTTCTTGGACCGACACTGACCCGCGCCACGCGTGGGACTGGGGGCCCTCCGGGCGCCACTCGTCCGTCACTCCGCTTGCCCTGATGGTTCAGGCGGCCCGCTGCGGTAAGGAGCGCGTCGGCGTCCATGGGGACGTGGAGACCTCGCTGGAGCCGGATTGGAAAGATGTCCGGGCCCTCAGCCTTGGGTGCGGGGCGCCCATGGGCTGGGGCGGGAGCTCACGGCACCCTTGCGAATCCCCGCCCTATCGGGGAGCGTGGTGCTCTCCAGCCTTCACCACCTCCCCCCGTCGCCGACCCCCTCGCCGCCGACCCCCTCGCCGCCCCCCCCTCGCCGCGGCCGCCTCGAGCCAACCTCGAGGCGCATGCGGGATCGGGCCTGGCGGTGGGGGGGCCCTGGCTTTACTCCTCGATGCCGCGCGCCCTGAGCGCGAGGCGCCGCCCGCCCGCGGCCCACCGCACCAGCTTGAAGTACGACGTCTTCTTCTCGATCTCGCAGACCCCGGTGAACGGCGAGGCGCCCTCCGAGGCGGAGATGTTCCGGAACTTCTTCGAGCAGGTGGAGGCCGCGGATCGCCTCGGCTACTCGACGGCCTGGGTCGCGGAATCCCACCTCTCGAGCGAGGTGCAGAAGACTCACGCTGACCCCGTGATCCCTCACTGGCAGGGAGAGGTCGGCCTGAACACCGACATCCTCCAGCTGGCGACGCGCATCTTCGCCAGAACCGAGCGGATCGAGGTCGGAAGCGCGGTGCTCAACCTCCTCGCGAACGGCGGCCCGATCGCTCACGCGGAGCGCGTGGCCGCGTTCCTCGCGCTGCACGGCCTCGACGACCGGGAGCGGCGCCGGATCCGGATCGGCTTCTCGGCGGGGCGCTTCGAGTTCATCCAGCGCGCCCACGGGATCGTGCCGCGCGACGAACTGGAGCGACTCGCCTGGCCGGCGCTACGTGGCCGCATCTTCGCCGAGGCGAGCGAGATCTTCCTGCGATGTCTCCGCGGTGAGGTGCTCTCGAGCGATCAGGTCGCGCCGACCACGCTGCGCCGTGAGAGCTTCCGATCCGCGGAGCTTTGGGAGGAGGTGCGGGCCGAGGCGATCGCCCGCGGTGCGCTGACCGATCTGGGTGAGGTGCTGGTCCCGGCGCGCTGGGGGTTCGAGGCCCTGAAGGTGGTTCCCCAGGACTTCCGCAGGGAGCTCCTGGACCTGGTCCTCGGGAGCCGAGACACCGCGCTTCAGGAGGCGGTGAACCAGTGGCTCCCGGTGAAGGTCTTCAACCTCTCGATCACCCCTGAGGAGGTGATCGAGGCCACCCACGAGCACATGTCGCGGTGCTTTCACGGGGACGGCGGTCCCTGGGTGAGGGAGCACATGCCCAGGACGGTCATGGTGTTCTTGAACGAGCAGGCCGGCCTCAGCGGCGAGGAGCGACGACGTGCCGCCGCGGAGGAGGCGCGTGAGGCGCTGGCGGCCTACTGGACGGCGCTGCAGGGGACCCTTGACCCCGCGGCGCTGGAGGAAGCGGCGCAGAACGCCGTGATCGGCGACGCGCCCGCGGTGGCCAGGCAGCTCAGGGAGCGGTACCACGCGGACGACGGCCTCATGCTCTGGTTCGACTTCTTCAATCACGACAGCGCGCGGGTGATCGAGAACATGCAAGCCTTCATGGAGAAGGTGGTCCCCCTGGTGGAGGCGGGTCGGGGGGCCGATTGACGCCCCGGCGTGCGCGCCGTCACGACCCGGAGGGGCGGGCCAGGGAGACTGGCCGGGCGCATCAGCAAGAATCGGCGGATGGGACCGGAGGCTTGGCGCGATCGGCGGTCTCGCTTCTTATTCTCGGGCGACCAATGACGGCTGCCAAGGCTGCTGCGAGGACCCCATGAGCTTGCCCACCACGACCGACGGATCACGTCCCCCCCGACTCGCCGGGGAGGCGGATCGCCCTCCGGTCCGCCTCTTCGTGGACCGAGAGTGGTTCCCCTATCGGGTGCTCCTCTTCTGCTTCCTCGCGGAGGTCGCGATCGTCGCCCTGGACTACTTCGTGAACTACGGACGCGCCACGGAGATCAGCGACGTCCGGAGGATGTTCTCCACGTCCTCTGAGGAAGGACTTGGGTCCTACTTCGCCGTATCGCAGACCCTGCTGGTCGCGGTCACGCTCGGGCTGCTGACCTGGGTGAAGCGAGCAAGCGGCGCGTCGCGTCTGGTCTGGGGCGGTTGGTTGGTGCTCGCGCTCTTCTTCGCCTACATGTCGGTGGACGACGGGGTGAAGATCCACGAGCGCATGGGGACGGTCTACAAGGTCGTCCGCGAGCGCGCCAACATGCCGGCCAGCGAGTACCCGAGTTACTTCTGGCAGATCCTCTTCCTGCCCTTCTTCGGGGCAATGGGGCTCTTCATGCTGGTCTTCCTCTGGGTGCAGCTGGCCGACCGGCGCTCCCGGATGCTGCTCGTCCTCGCGCTCACGCTGCTGGTGTTGGCGGTCGGCCTCGACTTCGTGGAGGGCCTCTCGGAGCGGCACCCCGCGAACCTGTACACGATGATCCTGGACCGCTGGGATATCGAGGAATACACCCGCGTGCGCTTCAAGCGCTCGGGCTTTGAGACCCTCCGACACTTCTCCAAGTCGATCGAGGAGATCTTCATGGAGGCCCTCGCTAACAGCCTCATCTGGTACATCGCGCTGCGGCACCTCGTGTGCAGCTCGTCGGAGCTCCGGGTCCAATTCGTGGACGCTGGAGCGCCCGGATCCAAGGAGGGTGGAGCGCCCCCGATCCCTTCAGAGGAGTGACCGGCGGGGGGGGGCTGTCCGCGCGCTCGAGCCTCAGGGGCGGAGCTCCAGGAGCCAACCCCTCGGAGCACAGGTCCAGGCGAACCCCTCCAAGCGGCCCGCCGCGCGCAGCTGGCGCCCAGGGCTCGAGCTCGTGGGTGGACCCCCTGGCTGAGAAGGGGGCAGAGCATCTTGGGCTGCAGGTCCGCTTGGATCGTGGGGGCGAAGGAGGCGGGCCCCGCCGTCCGCCTGCGCCGGGGAGGACGTATGGCGGGTCGAGCCCCTCGGCGCGGACCGGAGTGGCCTCGGCGGCCTTCGTGTGGGGGCACGAGGGCGCGGGGGCCCGGTTCCGGGCGGGCGTGGCATCCACAGGCCATGGCGCGCGAACGCCCGACCATGCAACTCAGCGTCCTCTCCGTCATCGCGCTCGCCTTCTCGCCTCTTCAATTGCTCGTGACCCCACGCGTCGGGGACGGGCCAGGGGAGCCGTCACCAGAGGTGGCCCGCGTGTTGACCTCTTTCGAGGACAACGAATGGGGTTGGTACCGGGTGTTGGATGGGGTCATGGGGGGCCGGTCCTCGGGGCGCTTCGAGCTGCGTGATGGGCGACTGGACTTTCGCGGGGTCCTGAACACCAACGGCGGCGGCTTCGCCTCGGTGCGGTCCCGTGAGCGCAGCGTGTCCCTCCGCGGGCTCGAGGGCATTCGCCTGCGGCTGCGTGCCGACGGGCGCCGCTACAGCATGCGCCTCACCCAGGGTGGGGCTCGCGGTGGCGTGACTTACCAGGCGGACGTCCCCACCGTGGCGTCGCCGGGAAGCGACGCCTCTGAGCCGGGCCCTTGGGAGAGCGTCTGGGTCCCGTTCGCTGACTTCACGCCGCGCTGGAGAGGGCGACAGCTCGACCTGCCCCCGCTCGATCCCGAGCGCGTGGTGGGCCTTGGCTTCACGCTGGCCGACGGGGTGGACGGGCCGTTCCGGGTGGAGTTGGACGAGATCGCGGCCTACCCCGCGTTCGAGCTGGCCCAGCTGAAGGGGGCGCGCTCTGCGCTTGTCGTGATCGCGCCAAGGGCGGCCGACGCCGGGGCTGAGCGCTGGGCGGCCGCGTTCCGGGAGTTCCAGCAGGCGACCCCCAGGCCCGACGTGGTCATGGTCGAGGCGACCGGACCGAGGGCGGGCTCGGCCGGTGGGCGTGCACTGACGCCCAGCGAGATCAAGGCGCTCCGTGCCCGCCTCGGTTGCGACCCCGGGGCGTTCATGGTGCGCCTGGTGAGACAGGACGGATCGGTCGTTGCCGTGGAGGACGGGGTGATGGATCTGGGCCCGCTCCTGGGCCCGCCTTTGGGCCCGCCTTTGGGCACCGTCGAGCCCGGCGTTGGTGAGGATGCGGACGCGTCCCCCCGCTGATTGAGGGGCAGAGCGTGCGCCCCTGGGGAGGGGCGTCGACGTGCCTCCGTGGACGCCTTCGGCGCGGGGTGCGGAGGGCTGGACCAGCTGCGGGAGACAGGCTCCGCGATGCGGCCGGTCGCGCGGCAGGCGCGGGCCGCCCTGAGCCTGGGCGGTACCGGCCCGATGGTTGGTGAGGGGTCCTCCTCAAGGGGAGGTGCGAGATCGGGGGAAGGGGCGCCCCCGCACGGACCAGGTCGAGGGCCCCTGGTCGTTCCCGCACGCCAGCATCGCTCAACCTGCGCCGCCGGCTGATAGGATTGGGCCGCACAGGGGCTTCGGCCGCACCGGGGCTTCGGCCGGAACGGGCCTTCGGCCGCTGCTCCAACAGCTGCCGGACCGGGGCGCGTCGGGGCGTCGAGTCGGGCGCTCCCTCGCCCTGTGGGGCGAGGCGGTTCGGCAAGGCCGTTCCGCTCACAGTAGACGCAGCCGGTTGAATCGTCTCGTCCGGTTCAGCAGGCTCAACGGGCCTGCCGGGCTTGACGAAGAGGCGCGGCCCGACCCAAGACCATGAAGCCAGGTTCCCTTTCACCCCTCGTCCGTGAACATCTGGCGGGTTCGTACCCCAGGAACCACGCCTACTTCATCGCGGGCCAACGCCTGATCCCTCGGTGGCGGCTGTGGCGGCGATACCGCCGCATTCGCGCGCTCTATCCCGAGGGCTTCCGGAGCCTCGTGGACCTCTCCGCCAGCAAGGGGTGGTTCTGCCTCCACGCAGCCCAGCGCCTCCGCGCGGACCGGGTGGTCGGCATCGATCTCCATGAGCCCGACCTGGCGGCGAGCCGCGCGGTGAGGGATCACCTCGGACTGGAGGGGGTCCGCTTCGAGGAGCTGCGGCTGCACGAGATCCACGCGGACCTCGAGCGCTTCGGTGGCCCGTTCGACGTGTCCCTCGTCATCAACCTCTATCACTACCTCTTCTTCGGCAGCCGACGCGCGGAGGACCACTACGGCAGCCACGAGGAGATCTTCCGGCTGCTGCGTGGGCTCACGGGCCAGGCCCTGATCCTCAGCAACTGCACCGAGGTCGACCACCTGCCCCGACACATGCAGGTGATCGCCCGCGAGCAGGGCCGGGCGGACGAGTACACGTCGCAGAAGATCTGGGACGCGGCCGAGCAGTTCTTCGACGTCGTTGACCACGGCCGCCTGGGGAAGCGCCCGCTCTGGCGGCTGACGCCGAAGGCCGGCGAGGCCTGAGGGGGCAAGGTCCAACGGGCTCGGACCCCCTCGGGCCGGAGGTCCGTGAGCGGGCGCACCCAGGGACTCGGTAGGCTCTGAACAAGGCCTGGCCAGGGCCTGTCCGGCCCAGTCCTGGGCCGGAACCCGCGACCTTGGGCCACGTAGACAGGGTGGATAGGGTTCTGTTAGGTTCCTCTCCATGGCGATGGACACCCACCAGAAGCTGAAGATCCTTGCGGACGCGGCGAAGTACGACGCGTCCTGCGCCAGCAGCGGCGCCAAGCGCTCCAACAAGGGCAAGGGGCTCGGGAACGCCACCGGCTCCGGGATTTGCCACAGCTACACGCCGGATGGCCGCTGTGTCTCCCTGCTCAAGATCCTGCTCACCAATCGGTGCATCTACGACTGCCGGTACTGCGTGAATCGTGTCTCCAACGACGTTCAACGGGCGGCGTTCACCGTTGAGGAGGTCGTCCGCCTGACCATCGAGTTCTACCGCCGGAACTACATCGAGGGGCTCTTCCTCTCCTCGGGGGTCGTCGGGGACTCCGACCGCACCATGGACCTCCTCGCCGAGGTCGCCCGGCGCCTGCGGGAGGAGGAGGAGTTCCACGGATACATCCACCTCAAGGGCGTCGTCGGCGCCTCCGATGAGGCGCTGGCGAAGGCGGGGCGCTTCGCGGACCGCATCAGCGCCAACGTGGAGCTCCCTGTTCAGGAGGACCTGAACAAGCTCGCACCGGAGAAGTCGATCGACGAGGCAGAGGGCGCCATGGACTTCCTGAAGTCGGGGATCGACCAGTCCAAGGACCGCGGCAGGAGGACGCGAGCGCCGCGCTTCGCTCCCGCCGGGCAGAGCACGCAGATGATCGTGGGCGCCACGGCGTCCACGGACTCAACGATCCTGGGGACCGCCCACCGGCTCTACGACACGTACCGACTCAGGCGTGTCTACTACACGGCCTACAGCCCGATCCCCAACGCTCACCAGGACCTGCCAGCGGAGACCCCGGAGCTCGTCCGCGAGCACCGTCTCTATCAGGCCGACTGGCTCCTGCGCTTCTATGAGTTCGGGATCGACGAGGTCGTCACCCGCGACGACGGGAACCTCGACCTCGAGGTGGACCCGAAGATGGCCTGGGCCCTCGCCAACCGCGAGTTCTTCCCCGTGGACATCAACTCGGCACCTCGCGAGGCGCTCCTTCGGGTCCCGGGCCTCGGGACCCGTTCGGTGGCGAAGATCCTGGGCGCGCGCGCTCGCCGCCGCCTCCGCGAGGCGGACCTCCGTGAGCTCCGCGCGCCGCTCAAGCGGATCATGCCCTTCATCGTTGCCGCGGACTCGTGGAGCGCGGCAGCGCGCAAGCTGGACGCACCGGGGCTGCGAACCGAGGTGAAGCCGCGCTCCCAGCAGCTCATGCTGTTCGAGGCCGCCTCATCGGCCGCCTCCGGGCAGGTCTGATGGGGCGCGTCGTGCTCGATGGCTCCCTCGAGGGGTGGCGGGCCCATGCGCGCGCGCTCGCGGCGAAGGGGACCCCACCGGAGGAGATCGATTGGGTGGACCTTCTGCGCGATCAGGCGCCGGAGGGGCTCCTGTTCACCGCGCCGGAACCGACCCCGCTTCCCGCGAGCCCTGCGGCGGACATGCGTATCCCGAGGGCCTTCTCGGGGCGGCTCGCGACCGTCGCTTGTCACCGCTCGAGTGAGGTGTGGCCCCTCCTCTACAGGCTCCTGTACAGGATCGCGGCCGGGGAGCGGCGGCTCCTTGAGGATCCGCTCGAGCCCGACGTGGCGACCTTCGCCAGGCTCGAGAAGGCGGTGCGCCGAGACGCCCACAAGATGCACGCCTTCGTGCGATTTCGGCGCATCGAGGATGAGGGAGCGCGCAACGGTGAGCGGTTCATCGCCTGGTACGAGCCCTCTCACCTCATCGTCGAGCGCGAGGCGCGCTTCTTTCGGGAGCGCTTCCCGGAGATGGATTGGTCCATCCTGTCGCCGGACCGATGCTCCCACTGGGATGGCGCTGCGGTGACGTTCACGGAGGGGGTGACGCGGGACCGAGCCCCTGACCACGACGAGCTGGAGGAGATGTGGTGCTCGTACTACGCCTCGATCTTCAATCCGGCGCGGGTCAAGCTGAAGGCCATGGCGGCTGAGATGCCCCGCAAGTTCTGGCCGACGCTCCCCGAGACCGCCCAGCTTCCAGAGCTCCTCGCGGACGTCCCAAGGCGCCTCGAGGTCATGGCGAAGACGTCTCGCCGGATGGCGGACTCCGCGCACCCCTTTGTCCCGCCCGGGGGCGGGCTCGATGAGCTGCGCGCCGCGCTCCCGGGCTGCGAGGGATGCGAGCTGCATCGTGACTCGACCCGGCCCGTGATGGGCGAGGGGCCTGCTGATGCCCGCGTGGTGCTGCTCGGGGAGCAGCCCGGGGACATGGAGGAGCGCGCAGGCCGGCCCTTCGTCGGCCCCGCGGGCCGCGTGCTCCGCCACGCCATGGGGGAGGCTCGGATGCTAGAGGACGCCGTGTACCTGACGAACGCCGTGAAGCACTTCCGCCACGAGGTGGACGGACCCGAGCGCGGGCGAGCCCCTGCAGGGAGAGCGATCGGCTCCATGGCGGATGCCGTTGCAGGGACCTTGCCTGGGACCGGGGATGAGTCAGAGGGCGGTTCAGGGTCTGGCTCTGGCTCTGGGTCTGCCTCAGGGTCTGCCTCAGGGTCCGGGTCCGGCGGCGCGCCTGCGACCGGAAGGGGCAAGCGGCGGATCCATAAGCGGCCCACCGCGCAGCACGCCTCGCGCTGCCAGCCGTGGCTGGACGCCGAGCTGGAGGCCGTCCATCCAGCGGTCCTGGTGACCCTCGGAGCGACGGCGATGCGAGCCGTTCACGGACCCACCGCGCGGATGCCTGATCCGCTCTCGCCGCCCTCATCCACAGCCTCGCGCTACGCCCCTGCCACCCTGCGCACGTTTCACCCCGCTGCGATCCTCCGGGCAAAGGAGGGACCCAGGAGGGAGCAGATGAGGGCTCACCTGGTCGCGACGCTCAGGCAAGCTCAGGAGGAGTCTTCGGGCCAAGCGTGTCCATCTCGAGGACCGGAGCGGGGGCGCCAGGACCCGCAGTGAGGGGCGCGAGGTGAGGCGGCGGAGGTGCACAGGAATGGTGGGCGGCTGGTTACGCGCCCCGCGCGCTCGAGGAGGTGGCCCGCTCCCTTAGACTTGGCGCCCAGGTCGCGGACCTTCTCAGGTGCACCGCTGCCGTTGCACCGACTCTTTCCCGCCGACTCTTTCCCGCCAACTGGCTTCTGCCCATGCCTGCGCTGTTCGCCCCCTCGCTGCCGCTCACTCGCTCCGCGCCGTCGGCAGGCCTGGGGCCCGCTTGAAGCTGGCTCCGAATGCCCTCTGCGCTTGCCACAGCGGGGTGAAGTACAAGCGGTGCTGCCGCCCATTCCACAGGGGGCGCACGATCGAGCGGCCAGAGGTGCTGGTGCGGGCTCGGTACGCCGCCTTTGCCTACGGCCTGCCCGCCTTTGTGATGGAGACGACGGACCCTACCGGGCCATCGACGGAGCCTGATGCCGCGAGCTGGGAGCGTTCCATTCTCGAGTTCGCCCGGCAGACGGAGTTCACCGGCTTGGACATCGACGAGGTCACGGAGGCCGACGGCGAGGGTTCCGTGACCTTCCGCGCCACCCTCCGGCAGGGGGGCAGGGACGTCTCCTTCACCGAGCAGAGTCGGTTCGTTCGAGAAGGGGGGCGCTGGCTCTATCACTCGGGCGAGGTCTCCTGACGGCCGCGGAGCCGGTCGCGCGGCGCACTGG
>CBFHHK010000008.1:0-15199 GCA_965655435.1 Planctomycetota bacterium
CGACAGCTGTCGGCGTCAATGCCCCGCCGGGGAAGCGGTAGGTGTGGTAGTCGAGCTCTCGGAAGTAGGCGTTGATGCTGCAGCTCGAAGGGCTCAGGTACTCCTGCTGTGCTGAACCGCCGTGGCAGTTGAGGCAGAGATTGGGGATGAACTTGGGTCCGTAGCCATCGAGGTCTGCCGCGATCTGAAGTTCGTCCTCTGGAGCGCCATCTGCGTCCGCATAGACGAAGAACTTGACGACGGAGTTCGCCTTGACGGCCTCGAGGTAGTCGGTCAGTGAACCGAAGTTCGCGGGCGTGAGGACGCTGTCGTTGAGGTCCAGGAACTGTCCCGCCGCGTCCTCCATGGGGCTGAACTCCATGCAGACGGTGGCGACGAGATCTCCGTCGTTGTCCTGGCTGAGCGCCCGGTCGGCGTTCCCTTGGTCCTGATTGAACTGGCCATAGTTGGAGACCCAGGCCGCGGAGGTCCCGTCCTCGCGGCCATAAAGGTGCATGTCGCGTCCGGACCCGAGGTCATTGTTGTTGAGGTAGCTGGTCCGCGCGTAGGTCTCGTTCCCCACGGTGATCACCGATCCATCGGGCTGGAATCCGTTGTGGGCCCACCACTCCTGCAGGGTGTCCCGGTTGCCGTCGCCAGCGATCTGCGGGTTGACCTGGTCGTAGTACTGGAGCGCCGCGGTCTGGGAGCCTGCTCCCTTGTAGACGAGGAAGGGGCCGGAGGAGGAGGCCTCTTGCTTCAGGAACACCGTGATCGGGCTCTCGGAGTAGGGGTACTCCGGGAAGACCGGCGTTGAGACCCCGCCGGCCATGACCTCGTCCAGAGGGTCCCCGGCACCGTCTTCGAGCCGCTCCCAACCTGCGGAGGGGTTACCCGCGTCGAAGCGCTCGATGACGACGCCCGGGATGGGTGTGCCCCCCGGGCTGTCGAGGACCTCGAGACGAACGAGCTGCGAGGGCGGGATCGTGTAGATGACGTTGAGCGGCTGGTCCAACTCGTCCTCCTCGACCTCGGTGTAGTCGATCCCGTCGCCCGCGACGTCGGAGACGCGGAGGGTCTTCCCGATGAGCGAGGGGTCCACCAGCACCCGGATGCAGCTGTCTGCGCCCGGCGCGTCGACGTTGATCTCCGAGAAGTGGTTCACGGTGCCGACGTAGCTCGCGCTGGCCCTGTCGAGCTGGGCCTCACCGGTCTTCATCCAGCGGCCCCTGGACTCGTCATACGACCAGACGGGGACGAGGTCCGGTGCGCCGGACGGCACCTGACCCTCGCGGGTGCCGGCGATGGGCATGATGAGCCGTGCGCGGCCTCCGGGGCGGATCTGGTACTCCTGGCCCGCGGCATCGGTGATCTCGACCGAGAGGACGCCGTAGGACATCAGGCCTGTATCCCGCCCATTCAGGGTCGCCGTGTAGTCGCTCGCGGACTCTCCATCGGTCACGTCGATGGTGGCGAAGGACGCCGTGAGGTTGCCGGTGGGGAGGTTCCCGCTCGGGTCCACGAGGGTGTTGGGGGGGATCCGAAGCGTCGCCGGTCGCCGGTCTCCGAGCTCTCGTCGCTTGTCAGTCAGCCGGACGGGTCGGGTTGGATCAAAGACCGTTCGTTCGCGACGGACCATGCGCCAGGTGCGGCCCCGGTCCCCGTCATCGAAGCCTCGTCCGGCCAGCGCGTAGTCCGCGCTGCGTACGTTCAGGACATAGCGCTCGGCGATCGGCACGCGGAGCTCGTAGTTGCCGGTGGCGTCGGTCACCGTTCGCTGCTGATTGACCTCGACCTCGGCGCCGGCAATCGGATCGCCCGTGGACCGATCGGTCGCCCGTCCGCTGAAGACCTCTTGCGTCTTCCCGATCGTGGCCCGCACGGAGCCCTTCGCATAGCCACCTCGCCCATCGCTGACCATCGCATAGAGGGAGTACCCTCCCGCGATGTCGGGGAGCGTCCAGTCCACCTGATTGCCGACCTGGGTCAGCGCGCCCGCCGCGGTGGTGAACTCCGGGCGCCAGGTGATGCTCACAGGGTCACTATCCCTGTCGAAGATGTCATCGAAGGACGTCAACGTCTCGCCTGCCATGGCGCCGCGAACGCCCTTGCCTGAGGTGTCCGTGAGGTACAGCTCGTTGATTCGTGGCGCGGCGTTCGGGAGCGTGACGTCCTGGACCTGGGGAGGGCCCTTGCGGAAGGGGATCGATCGGCTGGAGGAGGCCGCCTCGACCCTGGCCTCGAGCCGTACTGCGGCCTGCTGCGCCCGGCCCGAGAGGGCATAGCCGCCGCCGGCGTTGGCCCGGACGGGGCCAGCGATCGGGGCGCCCGTGAGGCCCCTCAGGCTGACCTCGGGGGTGACCTCAAGGCCGAAGTACTCGTCGATGATCCCCGCGCTGCTGCCGTCACGCAGGGTGACCGTCCCGACCACCACGACGTTGCCAGGCACCGGACGGAGTTGAATCTGGTCTGGGGTGACGGTCCCCTTCTCGATCACCACGAGGTCCGCGTAGGCGCCCCCTCTCCAACCGCTTTGGACCTGCCAGGTGAGGGAGTACTCACCGAGTTCCTGGGGCGGGAAGTAGTAGCGTCCGAAGACGTCGGTGGTGGCCTCCGCAACCAGCACACCCGTCGTGGAATCCAGCAGGCGCATGGTGTGGTCCGGCACGGGAATCCTGCTGGCCAGTGTGCTGCCCGTGGCGGCTGAGCCGGCGACGTAGACCGTGCCGTGGACACCGCCCTTGTGACTCGGGAGGGCGCTTCCAGCGCCGAGCTGACCGCTCGTACCGGGAAGGGCGGAGATCAGGGCCAGGGCGGTGAGCCCGAAGAGGAGGGTCAGGCCTCGATGCCTGCGGAGGAAGGACTGAGTGTGGGTCATCGTGGGTCTCTGGACAGAGGCGGGAGCCATCCACGAAGGACCAAGTCAGGGCGCTGCGCGGAAGCTCCGATGGGCGGAGGAGGTCGCGCAACGCGGGTTGATCCGGCCTGGAGCTGCCCGGAGGCCCCGGAGGCCCCGGAGTCAGGGGAGGGGGGGGCGGTCGGGGGGGGCCGGTGCCGTGGTGCGCAGGGTCACGTGCAATGGGGGCCTCGGGGACGACAGGCTTCTTCACAAAACCTCGGCTCGAGCCCCGATCAGGAACAGGGTCGGCGGGCAACCGATCCCGCTTTCCAGGCCAAGGGCGTTGTGCACACCGGTCGTCCTTGCCCGACGTGGCTGCGGGCGGACCTGCGCGGTCGCACCGCCTGGTGGCTTGAGCCACCCGGGGCGTCACTTGTCCCCGGATGGGCGGTCGCGCAGGGGCTCCACGAAGGGGCCGAGGGGGAGGCCCGTGGACCCCACGACGTTTCCGTCGGGGGTGGGCGCCCACGCGTAGCGCACGGCCCTGGGGGTGGGCGCCTTTGGGGAGCTCACCATGAGGTTTGAACTCTGGATGATCGCGCGGGCGGGGTACCACTCCCCGCCCGCGCCCTGCACCTCCACGCCTCGAACGGGCTCCCCGTCGCGGGTGTGGAGCGTGCCGTCGGCCCGGGAGATCCGGATCACGCCGCCTGAGCCTCGGCGGGCAGCGGACCGAGCAGCGGGGCTCCGCGGGAGGTCCTGGCCGTAGACCCCGTGGAGCGCGAGGCCCGCGAGGCGGGCGCCGACCTCGCGCTTGCGGCGCGGGTGCACGTCGGTGGGGTGGCCCAGGTCGAGGGTGACGGCCAGGCCGACTCCGGGGAGCTTGGCCACCTGTCGCTGGACCTCCCGGTACTCCATCCACGCGCGGCCCATGCCCGGGAGCTGGACCATGAGGAAGGGCAGGCCGGGTCTCGCGAAGGTGTCGCGCCAGTCGTCGATGAGCGCGGTCAGGCTCGTCCGGCACCGGGCGGGGTCCGCGGCCACCTGCATGTCGGCCAGGGTCGCGTTCGACTCGCCCTGATACCAGATGGCCCCGGCGAGGCCGAGCCCCGCCAGGGGGGCGATGGCGGCCTCGTGCAGGAAGCCCGGCTGGAACGGGTGGCCGGGCATGGGGCCTTGGGGCGCGGCGAACCAGCGCGCGAGGTTCTCCCGCCCGCGCTGCCTGGGCCACTCGGGGGCGCGGGGGTCCTTCAACCACCCTTCCCCGTCCGCGAGCTCCGGCTCGGCGCGGAGCCGCTCGGGGCTGATGTAGGCCTCGGTGCAGGTGCCGCCGATGGCGTTGTGGATGAGGCCCACGGGCACGCCGAGCCGGGCCTGGAGGTCGCGGCCGAAGGTCCAGGCGACCGCGGAGAACGGACGCGCGGACGCGGGGCTGGAGACCGCCCAGCCAGACGTTCGGTAGTAGCGCTCGGGGGAGCACTTCGCGAGCTCCTCCTCGGTCCAGGCGCGCGAGCTCGGATAGGCCTCACCCACGAAGTCGAGCAGGCGCAGCTCCGGGATCGAGGAGGCGGCGAGCGCCGCCGCGGCGGCGGCGCTCTGGCCGAGGGTCCAGCGCATGTTCGACTGGCCGGCGCAGACCCAGACCTCGCCGACGAGCACGTCCTCCAGGGTCACCTCGTGCGCCTCGGAGCGCAGCGTCAGCGAGTGGGGGCCGCCGGCCTCCATGGGGCCCAGCTGGGCTCGCCAGCGCCCGTCTGCGCCAGCGATCGTCACCGCGCGCTCCTGCGAGAGGACCACCTCGACCTCCGCACCGGGGCTGGCGAGCCCCCAGACCTGGATCGGTTGGCGGCGCTGCAGCACCATGTGGCTCCCGAATGCGCGGTCGGCGCTGAGCGCCCCCTGGCCGGCGGCGAGCCCCGCGAGCCCCAGGGCTCCGAGTGCGCCCATGACGCCCCGCAGGACGGCCAGGGCGACGCGCCCGCGGCGCTTCACCCCGGAGCCCGGCGTGGACGTAGGCTCCAGGCCGAGGCGGCGCGGGGCGTTCGAGGGGCCGTTTGGAGCGTGAGGGTTCATGCCGAGGAGGGACGCCGGAGTCCGGGCGGAGGTGCCGAGCAAGCGACGGGTCCTGGTACTCCAGCAAAGAGAGACCCGCGGAGCTGAAGAGATCCGCGGGTTCAGTGGAGCCTGTCCTGCTGGGGAGGCCCGTCCTGCAGGGGAGACCCTTGCTCTGGGGGAAGCCCTTGCTCTGGGGGAAGCCCGTGCTCTGGGGGAAGCCCGTGCTGTAGGGGGTGGGCTCCGGGACGCCGGCCGGCCGTGGCGTCAGTCCTTGCCGCCGCCCCCGATCTCCTCGAGCGCCTTCTTCTGATCGAGCCACGGGATGCCGTCGGAGATCCACCTCGGGGCCTCCTCGCCGGTCAGGTAGGTGTCGAACCACTCTCGCACCCGGTGGTGGTAGTCCACCTGGTTCGCCTTCTTGCGCAGGCCGTGGTTCTCGCCCGGATAGACGAGCATCACGAAGGGGCGCTGGGCCAGGCGCGCCGCGTTGTACATCTCCACGCCCTGCTGCCAGTCCACGGCGCCGTCGTCGTCCCCGAAGGCCACGAGCAGCGGGGTGTTGAGGTCCTCGATGGAGAAGATCGGCGAGTTGGCGATGTAGGTGTCCACGTCGTTCCAGAACGGACGGTCCATGCGGCCCTGGCTCTCGTGGAAGATGTACGCGTCGGTCTGACCCGAGTTCCAGTAGATGCTCATCGACATGCTCATCATGTTCGTGAGCGGCGCCCCGGCGACACCGGCCGCGAAGAGGTCGGTCTGCGTCACGATGAAGGCCGTCTGGTACGCGCCCCAGGAGTGGCCGACGAGGCCGACGCGCTCGGGGTCCACCTTGCCGGACTCGAGCACCTTGCGAACCGCGGGGACCACGCAGTCCACGGCGGAGAGCCCCGGGTTCTGAGCGCGGTAGACGATGTCTGGCTGGAAGACGAAGTACCCGTTCTGGGTGAAGACCGAGGTGCTGTACGGGTTGCGCTCCGAGGGGGCCATGTACTGGTGCAGCGACTGCGAGCGCAGCTCGTAGATGTACACGACCATCGGGTACGTCTTGGTCTCGTCGTAGTCCGCCGGGTAGTAGAGGGCGCCCTGCAGAGGGTCGCCGTTCGAGCTCTCGAAGTCGACGAGCTCCGAGTGCCCCCAGAGGTAATCGCTTGAGAAGGCGTTGGTGGCGCTGACCTGCTTGGCGTCTTCGAGCGCCGGGCCGCCGACGAAGAGGTCCGGTGAATCGTCGAAGCGCTCCGCGGTGAACGCGAACACCTCGGCGTCCTCCGCGCGGGCGAGGCCGGAGAGGCGCGCGGCCTCCCAGACCCGCCGGTCGAGGGCGCGGCCGGGCTTGAGGAAGCCGTAGCCGGACTCCTTCGTGAGGTCCCCGTAGAGGCTGACGTAGAAGCCCGCCGACGGGACGATGTCGCGCTGCTCGGCGTCGGGGTCCGCGACGACGATGACTCGGCGGTGACGGATCGAGTCCTCCGCGCCCTGGGTGAGGCGCTCGTGCGAGCTGCCGTCGAGCGCGAAGGACCAGATGTCGTAGCGGTCGTAGAGCAGGACCCGGTCGCCCTTCTTCGTCCACCCCGCGACGCCGTAGGGCGGCTTCTCGTCGGTGAGGCTCGAGTCCTCCTGGTCGGTGAACGCGGCGTCGACGTCGCCCGTGAGGTTCGTCGCGGCGCGGGCCTGCATGTCGTAGGCCCAGATGTGCCCGTCGCGCACGAACAGGAAGCGGGTACCTCGGGGGTCGCCCTCCATCGTGTACTTGACTCGCTCGAGGATTCGCTCTCGCTCGCCGGTCATGACGTCCACGGCGTAGAGGTCGACGAGCGTGGCCGAGAAGCGCTGCTCCTCCTCGTACGGTGCCTCGTCGATTCCGAGCGCCATGCGTTGGCCTTCGAGGAGGATCACGTCCCGGACGGCCTCGTCCTCCAGCCGGACGAGCGTGCCAGAATCGAGCCAGAGGGCCGCCATGAAGCTGTCGCGCTCGTCCTCAGACTCGGTGCGCTTCTGCCGGGGCACGATGTTGATGTCCTTGGCGTGCCAGATCTCGACGCCGGGAGCCTCGTCGAGGCTCTCCCGCATGGACTTGGCCCTATCGCCTTCACCGTCCGGACCCTGGGGCTCCTCAGCCTCCTCGCCTGCGGCCTCCTCTCCCTCGGCCACGGCGGTGTCCTCGTCGACACCTTCCTCGTCGCCGGCTCCCTCCTCGTCGTCCTCGTCGAGCCCGGTGGGTCGGGTCTCCCAGGCCTTGAGGCCGAAGAGCACCGCGTCCCCGTCCTCGGACCACGTCAGGCCGTCGAAGTCGACGACCCGCAGGTCCTCGGGAAACGCCTCGTCCTCGAGGTGGTCGTAGCGCGAGGACCGCGGGTCCTTGCGGTTGAGGCCGCGCCAGGCGAGGACCGTGAAGGTGGCGTCCTCGTCGTCCCCGTGGGCCTGCTTGCGCATGACGGCGAGGTCCGCGGCGTCGTCGCGCCAGGTCATGCCCACATAGTCCGCCTCGCCCGAGTCGAGCGTCCGCATCTTGCCCGTGCGTGCGTCGATGACGCGGAGGCCGTTGCCCGCCTGATCCGGCGCGTCGACGGTCATGGCGAGCCAGGCGCCCTTCTCGCTCCACGAGAAGGACCCGACCCGACCGAAGTGGGTGTCCACGCCGCTGGCGAGGTCGCGCACCACGAGGTCCGCGCCGTGATCGTCGCCGTCCTCAGCGTGTCGCCGCATCGCCAGGTAGGCGCCGTCCTCACTGAAGGCAAAGGAGCTGACGCCCTCGATCTCGTCGGTCTCCCCGCCGACGAGGTCGAACAGGCCGAGGTCGCTCTCGACGGGCTCCCTCGCCTTGGAGAGCGCCTCGCGCTCGGCGTCGGACTTGCCGATCGAGAAGGCGAGCCACTTACCGTCGCTGGAGAAGGTCGGCCTGCCGCCCTGCTCGAAGACCTCCGTCGAGTCGGTCGCGATCACGCGCAGTCGGAGCTCGCTGGTGCCGTCGTTCCGGCGGATCGTGTAGGCAATCCAGCGGCCGTCGGGGGAGAGGACGTCGGCGCCCAGCCGCTCCCACTTGCCCCAGTCCGCCTCGGTCGTCAGACGCGGACCAGGGGCCGGTTCGGGGGCCACCTCCTCGTCGCCGTCGGACTCGGCGCTCGGTGCGTCGAGGGTGGCGCTCGCGGCGGGCTCCTGCGGGAGCGCATGCGCCGCGCGTGCAGAGGCGACCGAGAGAACGAACAGGACCGTTAGAGAGAGTAGGCGGAGCATGGGGGTCGGTGCAGGTGGAGGGAGGCCACAGGCTACGTGCCGCCGGGCGATCGGGCGGCGAGCGCGAGGGCCCGCGAATCTTGCACCGTCGATTCGTCCCGAAGCGGGACGGGGCCCCGTGACATGGGCGCCTCTGCTCCCGGGGGGGGCACGGGGCGACTCCCAGCACCGTGGGGGTCCAAGGGGGCGGCGGGTCGACCGGTCCGAGGAGGTGGTCGGCCCGAGGACCGGACCGAGCCGGGAGTTGAACGGACCAAGAGCCGGCCGGCCGAGGGGCTCGACGCACCCAAGGGTCGACGGACTCCGGGGCTGATGGACCCCGGAGCTGATGGACCCCGGGACTGATGGACCCCGGGACTGATGGACCCCGGGACTGATGGACTGGGCGGGCAGGCCGCGGCGCTCGGGAGGAGCGGTTCGGGGCCGGCGGGGAGCCTCTCGGCTACTCGCCCTCTCCGACCATGTCGAAGAACTGCACCAGGTTGTCCTTCAGCATCCGGAGCTCCTGGTGGATCTTCTTCCGCTCGGGCCCGTCGTAGCGCAGCTCCTCCACGAGGATGCGGCCGATGTTCTTGTTGACCCGCCTGACCGGGCTGAGGATCTGGCCGTACTCGCGGGGGAGGGGGACCACCTTCTCGGACTCCTCCACGGCGGCCTCGACGCCGCCGGTCTGGGCCGCCGCGATGATCTTGCGGGCCTCCTTGACCGTCTTGTCGGCGATCAGGGGCAGGACCTCCGCCTGGGTCTCCTTCTCCAGCTTGATGATCTCGTTGGTCTGGGTCGCGTTCAGCTCGCCTTGGCTGCGGGCCTCCTTGACCGCGTCCGCCGCGAGCTCATCCCGCTTGATCGCGCCGCGGATGATGGACTTCGAGAGCCCGGTCTTCTCGGCGGTCACGGCGGCGAAGGAGCTCTCGTCCTGCTCCTCGATCTCCTTCGCCTCCTGCCTCGCCTCGCCCTTGAGCTCCTCCGAGGAGAGGTCGACCTTGTTGGCCTCGGGGTTCAGCTGCTCGTAGATGTCGCGGCCTCGGTTCAGGTAGCGCTCCAGCTCGAGGGAGTTGAGGGGCGCCCGCACCAGGTTCTCATCGATCGAGATGAGCTCCTGCTCGAGCGTGCCGCGCTCCACGACCTGCACCGGGATCTCCTCCCAGCCGAGCTCGCTCGCCGCCTGGAAGCGGCGGGCACCGGCGAGGAGCTCCCCCTCGCCGTTGACCGTCAGCGGGTGGATCAAGCCGACGCTCTCCAGGCTCTTCTTCAGCGCCTCCACGTCCGTGTCGGTGCGCAGGTACTGGTTGATGAGGCGGACCTCGGAGAGCTTCTTGAGGGTGACGTTCAAGGGAATGGTGGGGAGTGTCGGGGGGGCCCCGCGAGGGTGAGCGGCGCGGGGGCAGGGCGGGGGCGGACGAGCGGGCGGCGGATCCTAGGGAGGGGCCTCGGGGAGAACAACCAGAGGCGCGAGAAGGCCACGCGGGAATCTCCGGGGAGGGCGAGCTCCAGCTTCCCGCGGCTGATCTTGTTTGCCGGCTTGCTGGCCGGGCCTTGCTGGCCGGGCCTTGCTGTTGGGCCGTGGCATCGGGCCATGGCATTGGGTCCGCCGGTTGGAGCAGCCATCGGGTCGTCCGTTGTGCAGACTCGGCCCATGCGCCGGCTCCTGCTCATCGGACTTGCCGCCCTCGCGGGCTGCGCCCAGGCCCCAGGCCCTCGGCCCGACCCCGCGAGCCCGCCGCTGCGGCCGCTCATCATCGGGCACCGGGGTGCGAGCGCGTACCTCCCCGAGCACACCCTGCAGGCCTATGCCCTCGCCCACGCCCAGGGGGCGGACCTGGTGGAGCCCGACGTCGTCTGCAGCCGGGACGGGGTGCTGATCTGCCTCCATGACCTGACCCTCGAGCGCGTCACCGACGTGGCGGCGCGGTTCCCTGGAAGGGCGCGGGCGGACGGCCGCTGGTACGCCCGCGACTTCGACTGGAGCGAGCTGGAGGGGCTGACGGTGGCGGGCCCGGAGGGCGACGGCACCCTCTACCGCCTCGCGCGGCTCACCGATGCCCTGGAGCTGGTGGAGCGCCTCGACGATCGAACGGGCCGGACGGTGGGCGTCATCCCCGAGCTCAAGCAGCCTGCGTGGCATCTGGCGGAGGGGGCCGATCTCGTGGCGTCGACCCAGGAGATCCTGGCCCGCTGGAGCGAGGGGAACCCGGGGGCGGCGGTGGCGGTGCAGTGCTTCGACCTGGACGCGCTGCAGAGGGCCGCCGGCCTGCCGGGTCCTCCGTTGCGGCGGGTCTGGAACCTGTCGGGGTCTCTCCCGTCGCCAGCCGACCTGCAGGAGCGCACCGAGGGGCTCGTGGGCATCGGTCTCTCGCGGGGAACCTTCGAGGGCCCGGACGCGCTGGGCCCGGGCCTCTTGCAGCGTGCCCACGAGCTCGGACTCGAGGTGTTCGTGTGGACCTTCCGCGGGGACGAGATGGGGCTGACGGAGTTCCTCCGACGCTTCCCCGTGGACGCCGTCTTTGTGGACGACCCCGACGTGGGGTGCCGGGCGCGGGAGGCGGCTCGCGCGCCGTCCGCGGCTGGCGCGACTCGCTAATGAGTAGAGCCCGGCGGGCCCGAGCTCGCGCGGCGCCTCAGCGCTGGCGTCGGGTGGCCCGCACAAAGGAGACGGGTCCGGACGCCTCCTTTCGTGCGCGGGGCTCGGAGAGCTCCATGAGGATCGCGGAGCAGTCGGCGGCGTCGGGTTCCTCCTCGCTGTCGAGCCACAGCCCGAAGGGCTCCGCCGGTAGCGCGACGCGCTCCACCACGCCGAGCCCGCGAGCGGCCCCGGGCGCGCGCTCGACCCGGTCGAGCTTGAGCTTGCGGACCTGGCCGTCGGCGCAGACCATCTCGAGCTTCGAGCCCTCGGAGACGCCGTCGATCTCGAGGCGCACGAGCCCGGGTCGAGGGATCTCGAGCTCGATCTCGGGGGTCTTCAGCTCAGGAGAGAGCTCGATCCCCTCGAGCCTCTCGAGGAGATACGGGCTCGCGCCGCCGCCGACCTCGAGCCGGTAGAGGCCGGCGGGGAGCTCGAGGACGGTCTCCTCGGCGAGGGCGACGTGGAACTGCGCGCACCATCCGGTGGCCAGATGTGTGGCGAGGACCGGGACTCCGAGGGGCCAGATGTGGGCCCCGTCGCTTCCCGGCCAGCGCTCGAGGTAGAGCGAGAGGGCGAGCTCAGCATCCCGCGTGGGCTCGGTGTCGCCCCAGAACTCGGCCGGCAGGCGGAGCGCGCGCTCGACGCCGATCCGCGAGCCCTCGAACCCGGCGATGGTCTCGCCAGTGGGGGCCTTCACCTGGAGGTAGGATGCGAAGCGTGGCCCGAGGCCCTGGCAGCGGAAGCGGCCCTCCTCGTCCGTCATGGTCCAGGGGCCGCGGTGACGCTCGGGGACCCCGACGCCGTACCCCACGGCGGGCGTCCCATCGGCGCGCAGCAGGCGACCCTCGAGGGTCCCACCCGGCTCGGCCACGGTCTCGTACACGCCGGCCCGCGCCGCGTCCCAGTCCACGTGCAGGTAGTCGGTCAGGATCCCGTCCCCCACGGGGTACACGTCGGCGATGCCGTCGATCTCACGCCCCACCCCGGGCAGGGTCGCGCGCCCGTCCGCGTCGGTCACCGCGCTCGCCACGTCGGGGGTGTGCCCGCAGCCGACGCACAGGCCCAGGTGGAGCCCCTCCACGGGGCGCCCAAGGTAGTCGACCACCCGGACGCCGGCGGGGACCTCGGGGTGCAGCGCGACGGGCTCGACGACCCAGCCACCCGGCTTGGGCACGTCCATCTGGCCGGCGACGCCATATTGTTCGGCGCGCACGATGAGCCACTGGTACTCCTGCTTCGCCGTCACCTCTGGCAGGGTCGCCCAGCCCTCGGCGTCCGTCACAGCGCGGGCCTCGCTCCAGGTGACGCCGTGCACCGGGACGTCAGCCTCGCGAACCCCCAGGACCTCCGCCCCGGCCACGGGGTCGCCCGTGGCGGCGTCCACCACGCGCACGTTGCCTGGGTCCTCCTGGGGGGCAGCGGCAAGCGCGGTCGGATGGGCGGCGAAGGCGAGGGCCAGGGGTAGGACGTGGATCATCGGTGCAGCCAACGGTCGATCGGACGGGTCATTCACCGTAGCGCCGCCGCTCCCCGCGGATACGACCGAAGTGCGTCGTCATTGACTCTTGAGTTGCGCCTGCCGCTCGACTCGCGCTCGCGGCTCTGCGCTGCGGCTCAGGGGCCGAAGGTCACGGAGACCGCCGACGAGAAGTTGCTGCGGCCTGCGGGCCCCACGTCGCGGTACCAGACCTGGAAGTACCAGGTCTCGCCGGAGGCGATCGCGACGGAGTAGGGCGGCGCCGGCGGGTGGGGGAGGTCCGTGGCGTCGATGGCCCGGGTGAAGGTGCCGGCGGTGCCCATGTAGATGTCGTTGATGTGGCGGCCGAAGGTCGCCCCGTTGGACGCCGTCCCGATGCACAGCATGCCGTCGCTCGCGACGCCTCCCGCCGCGGGGTTTGCCACCACGCCCGCCGGGCCGGTGGAGTTCAGGATCATCGCGGTCGTGCCGCTGCCGCTGGTGGGGAGGCTGGAGCAGGTCAGCATCAGGTCGTTGCTCCCGATGCTGGAGCTCCCGGTGCCGACGAGCAGGGCGCCCGCCCCGGTCGAGTTCTCGACGCCGAGGCAGATGGTGGTACCGACGTTGGTGTAGACCGGCAGGTAGGCCGACGCCTCGGCCCGCATGTCGTCCTGGATCTCCGGGTGGAAGAAGGTGGTGATGTTGTTCAGGCCCCCCGGCCACAGGTGGCAGTAGCTCATCACCGTGCCGGTGGAGCTGCTGGACGAGGACGAGCAGCCCGAGCCGCTTCCACCGCAGCACGATCCGGTGTAGCAGCAGTCGATGGGTGTCCCGCCGTTGCAGGTCTGGTGGGTGTGGCAGGCGTTGAAGTTGTGCCCAAGCTCGTGGGCGATCACGACGAAGTCCCAGTTCATGGAGCCGGCTCCGGTGGGCGGCCCGGGGAAGCCCGTGACCCCGCCGTCGATGTTGGCGCTCACGCCGAACTGGTAGCAGTAGACATTGGAGTAAGGCGACAGGACCCCGACATAGGCGACGCCACCTCCCAGGTTGGCGCCGCTGATGAAGTGCGCGAGGCGGCCCGTCGCCCCGGCCGGCCGATTGCCGAGGAACGAGCATGAGGTTTCGCCCCACTCGGCCCGAAACTCGTCGAGCATTTGGATGGTGGAGCCCGATGCGTCCGGGGTCGACCAGCCGTCGGTGGAGACGGTCCAGAAGTTGATGTAGGGGAAGGTCAGGACCGTGCAGATCTCGTCCTCGAAGCGGTTGCTGATGGCGGCGAGCAGGCAGAACATGTAGATCTGCGTCGCGGTCAGGTCCTGGGAGAAGACGTCGTCGTAGAGCTGCCAGTCGGTCTCGATGTCGATCGCGCACTCGTACAGGGTCGAGCACGCGCCGGTGGAGTCCGTGGCGCTGCCGCGGCTGGCAGGCGGCGCCGGCGAGGGAGGCATGCGCTGGCTGACGGCGTCCGCGAGGCACCAGTCCTCGGGGGCCTGGCGCCTCGACTGGCGCTCGGCGGCCCGCAGTCGTTCCTCGTTCACCTCGGAGTAGACGCGCACGTCGGCGAGGTCCCAGGAGCCGCCCTCGGGGGCGTAGGACGAGACGTGCCAGAGGGCGTCGGTGGTCTGGATCCACCCGTAGCTGCCGTGCCGGGAGAAGGACAGCTGGACGTTGGACGGGCCGCTCGCGCCCTCGACGGACCCCTCCCAGATCGACAGGTCCCGGACGTCGGCGGCGCCGCGGTACTCGCCGTTCACGTGGACGCCGAAGTGCTCAGGGCGGAAGGGGATGCGCTCGAGCTGCAGGGTCACCAGCTGGCCGTCGGGGAGCTGGAGCTGCGGGGCGAAGGCGTCCAGGCGCTGGAGGGCCTGGATCGCGTCGGCGTCCTGGGAGTAGAGCGTCGTGCCCGCAATCTCCCCACGCGAGTGGACGAGCCAGGGAAGGTGGTCCGCGCTGGCTTGCCGGGCTTCGGCGGCGGCGCAGAGGAGGAGGAGGACGGCGGCTTGGCAGGCAGACTGACGCATGGCGTTGATGGGTTCGAGACGGCTCAGCCCGGGCAACTCGGGTTTGAATTCACGTCCAAAACGTATCTGTCTGCCGGGGATCGTGGCGGTCGGCCCTGCCAGATCGGGAGGGGGGGGACCCGGCGATGAGGGCCGGGGTGTGCCGTCTTGAACCACCAGACGGCGAGCCCCGCGGCCGTTCGGGGGAGGGGACTCGCTCCGCAGGGCCCAGAGGCCGTGCTCCCCTGGGCCCACGGCCGCTGTGGCGCGCCTTCGGGTCGGATGCAAGTTGGACTCATCGGGGGCCGGAAGCGTGGAGGAGGGGGCCCGGCCCCGGGTGACGGCCGGGGGCCCTCCACGTCTAAGGCTGCGCGCCCCGGCGGGGCAGCGTCACCTGGATTCGATCCTCCGCACCGCTGGTCTGATTCGCCCTCGCCGGCTCGGCGTCCGGCTCCTCACTCGGCCTCCTTCGCCCTTGGTTGTGGGGCCTTGATCTCCTCGATCAGCCACTTGGTCAACCCGAGCACGGAGTGCGGATCGGACTCGGGGCCGACGGGGCGGCCCCGCCCCGTGTGGTGCGGGAAGGTGTTCAGGAAGTAGTGCATCTTCGGGTGGTGCTTGGGGAGCCCGGCGGCCCAGTAGGCCTGCAGCCACTCGCGTTCGATGAACGGCTTGTAGTGCTCGGACGGCTCCCACAGGACCGGGCCGTAATAGAGGACGTACTCGAGCCCCTGTTCCAGCGCCCACTTCGCACCCTCCACCACCGGCCCAGGCTTCGACCACCCGGTCTCCAGCGGCCAGTGGCGGTTGAACTGGTGGGCCTCGTAGGCGACGCCTTCGGTCAGCTTGATGACCATGTTCGCCTCGGGATCGGTGGCGAAGAAGGAGGGGTCCTCGATCAGCATGAGCAGGCGGTAGTCCTCGTGCAGGGTCAGCCCCTCGGCGTGGGCCTCGCGGAACATCGCGCGGATGGCGGTGACGTCCTTCGCGGAGAGGATCCGCCCGTCCTCCTCGAA
>CBFHHK010000008.1:15299-42570 GCA_965655435.1 Planctomycetota bacterium
CCGACTGCGAGGAGGAGGGACGAGCTGAGAGCGATGGCGTTCATCCAGAGGACACTAGGGCCTACCCGCGAGGATCGTACGGGGCGCCGCCTGTATTCAGAGGTGCGCCCCCCGCCCCGAGAGGCAAGGACGCGAGTCCAGACGGACCGCGTCGGTTGGCGGAACGACCTCACGGCGGCCCCGGCTCTCTCGCTGGATCGCCGGTGAGCAGAGCTGAGGGGCCGGGGGCTCACCGCGTTGGGCGCGGCCCGGAGGCGGCCCGGAGGCGGTGCGGGGCGGGCCCGTGGGGCGGAGGCGCGGTCAGCTCGTGGACGCTCCAAGCCCGCTGACCGAGTGGCGAGGGGAGGGGGCCCAGGGGAGGTGCGCGATGACCGCGATGCGGGCCGTCGACAGAGGTGCCTGCCCGGTCCCCTCCTCTCGAATCCCGCCACTCCATGGCCTTCGATACGACGGGCTTATTGGCCGCCATCATGGGAGTGCGGAGGGCGTCGGGGGTGCTGGGCGTATACCTGGTTGAACTTGGAATACCGAGCAAGGAGACCCCAGATGACACCGCAAGGCGATCACGTCCCGACCCCCCTTCAGCACGGTCTGCGCCGCTCCGGACCGCAGGCCCTCAACGGTCCATCGGTCGTCGATGACGTGCACGGCGGCATCAGTCGAACGCGGGTGCGGGGTATCGCTCGGCCGCGGAGCGCCGGGGAGCTTGAGGCGGTCGTCGCGGGGTGCGTGGAGCGCGGCGGCTGCCTCACCGCGGCGGGGGGACGCCACGCGATGGCGAGGCAGGCCTTCGGCGAGGACGCGCTGCTGGTGGATACCCGCGCGATGAATCGGGTCCTCGGCCTGGACCGCGACCGGCGCACCATCGAGGTGGAGTCTGGCATCGACTGGCCGACGCTCGTGCAGGAGATCCGCGGGCGAGATGTCCCGGGCGAGGCGCCGCTGGCCATCGTGCAGAAGCAGACCGGGGCCGACCTGATGACCCTGGGCGGCAGCATCTCCGCGAACGCGCACGGTCGCGGGCTCTCGCTGCCGCCAATCGGCGCGCAGGTGGAGTCCATGGGCATCGTGGACCCGTCCGGTCGCCTGGTGCGGTGTAGTCGATCGGAGAACCGCGACCTGTTCCAGCACGTGATCGGCGGCTACGGCCTCTTCGGCGCCATCGGGACGGTGGAGCTGCGTCTTGAGGAGCGCTTCCGGGTCCGCCGCCGCGTGGAGACCCGCACCACCGTGGGCCTCATGGAGGCCTTCGAGGAGCGGCGGCAGGCAGGCTTCCGGTTCGGCGACTTCCAGTTCGACGTGGACGATCGCTCGGAGGGCTTCCTCGGGCGAGGGGTGTTCTCCTGCTATGAGCCGACGGAGGACGCGCCCTCCGTCGGGGGCCGCCGGCTGCGGGCCGAGGACTGGCGCGAGCTGCTCCACCTCGCTCACGTCGACAAGACCAAGGCCTTCGAGCGCTACGCGGGCCACTACCTGCTCACGGACGGGCTGGTCTACGAGTCGGATACGCACCAGCTCGCCGCGTACCAGCCGGGCTACCACCAGGCCATCGATGAGCGCACAGGGGCCACCTGCCGCGGCTCGGAGGTGATCACTGAGCTGTACGTGCCGCGCCCAGCCCTCGAGGCCTTCTTGCGGTCCCTACGGGGGGCGCTCCGGCGCACCGAAGCCAACGTGATCTACGGGACCATCCGCCTGATCGAGCGTGACGAGGACGCCGTGCTCGCCTGGGCCCGTGAGCCCTGGGCGTGCGTGATCCTCAACCTGCACGTGGACCATGATGAGCACGGGCTGGGCGTCGCGAAGCGGCAGTTCCGCGCCGCGATCGACGCCGCGCTCGAGCACGGCGGAAGCTTCTACCTGACCTATCATGATTGGGCGGCTGCCGAGCAACTCCGCGCGGCGCACCCGGGCATCGACGCGTTCCTTCGGGCCAAGGCAGCGCGGGATCCCGCGGACGTTTTTGGAAGTGACTGGTGGCGGCGTCTTCGCCGCCGGCTGGCACGCTAGACCGCCTGCCCGTGAGGAACTCAGCCCCTGACGAGCCCGAAGAGTCCCCGGCACCTGCGGGCCGATCCTCTGACTCCAGCGGGGTCACGCCGCGGGACCCTGACGACCATGAGTCCGATTCAGACTCCTGGCCAGGTCCATCGCAGGGCACCCGCACGAGTGCGTTTGGCTATCTGAGGTCGTTCTCCGCTGACGTCAGAGAGCTGCCGCTGTTCGATCGCGAGCGACCGTCGTGGCGGACGGGGCTGGGGGCTTTCGCTGGTCGCACCGGCGCCTCCCTCCGGTTGATTCTGAAGGAGAAGGAGCTCCTCTTCTTCAGCCTGCTGCAGGTCGCGGCCATCGGCGCGGCCTACTTGATCTGGGTGCAGGCCCTTGACTGGTTCCCGGAGGAGGCGTGGGAAGACTCCGAAGGGACGACCATCTGGGACTGGTTGATGACGCTCTGGTCCGCGCTCTGCGTCGGCTTCGCGGCCTTCTTCATCGGCGTCTTGTCTGGTTGCATGGGGGCGGTTCACTTCCTGCACGCCCAGGGGCAAGAGTCCACCGTCGTCAGGTGCTTTGAGATCGTGCGGCCCTCCATCCTCCGTCTCTGGGGGTTTCATTGGCTCGACGCCTGGTTCACCGTCCGACAGATCCTCCATCGTCTCCCACAGGAGAACGACGACACCACCCCTGCCGAGCGAGCGCTCCGCGAGGCGCTCTACTACGCGTGGAAGGTCGGGAGCGTCGGTTTCCTCCCGAGCCTCGTGCTCGGCAAGGACCTCTTCGGAGCGGGGAAGGACTCGCTCAGCCTGGTCAGGTCACGCTTCAACGACGTGGCCTTGCTACGCGCCGGATACTCTGCGGCATGCTGGGTGATCGGTCTCCTCGCCTACGTGGGCGGCGTGCTGTACATCATGCAGTCTGGCGTCATGGAGGCCTCGACCGCGGAGGGCATCAGCCGGCAGCTTCACGACTTCTACTTCGTTGCCGGCGCACCGCTGATCCTCGCGGTGGCGATCATTCAGCTGATGATTCGGCCGATCTTTCTGCTGTCCCTCTGCGACCTGTATTCAGACTTCGTGCGCGAGCAAGGGAGGCCGATCCAGCTTCCCCAGGGGCCCGGCCGAGGAGTGGCTACCCTCGTCGCCTTCGCCCTCTTCTGCGTCACCTTCACGGTGGCGGGGTTCGCGCTCAGGTCCTTCCTGACGAGTTGATCGACACCCTCGTGCCGTCGGCGGCCGCATTGGCTTCCGGGGCGGCATGGCATGCCCCGTGTGACCGATAGCGGTCTTCGGCGCAGGGACCTTCGAGGGGGGGGCGTGGCGGCGGCGCTCCGTCGCCCCGGCGCGGGCTCAGGCCAGGAGCTCGTGCAGGACGCGGGCGGGCTCGACGCCGGTGAGGCGCAGGTCGAGGCCCTGGTGGCGGACGCTGAGGCGCTCGGAGTCGAGGCCCAGCTGGTGCAGGAGCGTGGCGTGCAGGTCGTGGACGTTCACGGGGTCCTTGACCACGTTGTAGGAGAAGTCGTCGGTCTCCCCGTGGACGTGCCCCGGGCGGAAGCCGCCGCCGGCCATCCACATGGTGAAGCAGCGGGGGTGGTGGTCGCGGCCGTAGTTCTCCTTGGAGAGGCCGCCCTGGGAGTAGATGGTCCGGCCGAACTCACCGCCCCAGATCACCAAGGTCTCGTCGAGCAGCCCGCGCTGCTCCAGGTCGGTGAGGAGCGCGTGGCAGGGCTGGTCCACGTCCCGGCACTGGTCGGGCAGGCGGCCGGCCACGTTGGCGTGGGTGTCCCAGTTGTTGTGGTAGATCTGCACGAAGCGCACGCCGCGCTCGGCCATGCGCCGGGCCATGAGGGCCGTGTTGGCGAAGGTGCCGGGCTCGCGCGCGGCGTCGCCGTACATCTCCCAGGTGCGGTCGGGCTCCACGCTCAGGTCGGCAAGATCCGGGACGCTCGACTGCATGCGGTAGGCCAGCTCGTACTGCTCCATGCGCGTGCGGGTCTGGGGGTCGCCGATGTCGTCCAGGAGGCGCTGGTTGAGCTCACCGATCCCGTCCAGAGTGCGGCGCCTGACGGCGTCGCTCACGCCCTTCGGGTTCTCGAGGAAGAGGATCGGGTCGCCGCTGGTGCGGAAGGACACGCCGGCGTGGGCGCCGGGGAGGGCGCCCGAGGACCACAGGCGCGCCGAGATGGCCTGCATCTGTTCCTGGTTGGTCGGGCGCGCGACCATGACCACGAAGGTGGGCAGGTCCTCGTTCATGGAGCCGAGGCCGTAGGAGGCCCAGGCCCCAAGGCACGGCCGGCCCGTGACCTGGTTGCCGGTCTGCAGGAAGGTGATCGCCGGCTCGTGGTTGATGGCGTCGGTGTGGACGCTGCGCACGAGGCACATGCGGTCCGCCGACTTGCCGAGGTTCGGGAGCAGCTCGGTCATCTCCATGCCGCACTCCCCGTGGCGGTCGAAGCGGTACCGGCTCGGGGCGATGGGGAAGCGGGCCTGGCCCGAGGTCATCGTGGTCAGGCGCTGGCCGCTTCGCACGGACTCAGGCAGGTCCTTGTCGTACCACTCCGCCATCTGCGGCTTGGGGTCGAACATGTCCATCTGGGGCGGTCCGCCCACCATGTGGAGGTAGATGACACGCTTGGCCTTGGGCGCCATGGAGAGGGGAGACCGGGCCAGGGGTGAGGCCCCCATGGGCGCGGCGCCCCCGAGCTGGGCCATCGCGGCTCCCGCGAGCAGGTGGCTGCCGGAGCGCAGGAAGTGCCTGCGGGTCAGGGTCTCGCGCAGGGGCGCGAGGGGGTCGGTGCCGGGCAGGTTCATTTGTTCACCACCTCGTCGAGGTTCATGAGCATGTTGGCGAGCATCGTCCAGGCGGCGAGCTCGGCCGGGTCCTTCGGGGCGGCTCCTCCCACGGTGAGCAGGGCGGCCGCCGCCTCCGGATCGCCGCGGTAGTGGACCCGCAGGTCCGCCAGCACCGCGGCGCAGACGGTGCGCTCGTCGTCCCCGAGGGGGCGCGAGGTGAGCCGGGCCATGATGTGGTTCATGCGGGTGCCGTCGTCGGGCGCTCCCGCGGCGGGCGCTCCGTTGCCCGGCGACTCCAGCTCGAGAGCCCGCTCCGCGAGGGCCCGGGCGGCCTCGATGAACTGGGGGTCGTTGAGGGTCACGAGCGCCTGCAGCGGCGTGTTCGTGCGCTCGCGCCGGACCGCGCAGGTCTCGCGGCTGGGGGCGTCGAAGATCTCCATGGAGGCCGGCGGCGCCGACCGCTTCCAGAAGGTGTACATGCTCCGGCGGCGCAGCCCGTCGCCCTGGTCCTGGACGTAGTTGTGGGTGTTGCTTTCGCGCATGGCGACCGCCTCCCAGACCCCGGGGGGCTGGTAGGGCTTGACGCTCGGGCCGCCGATGGTGGGGACCAGCAGCCCGCTCGCCGCCAGGGCCGTGTCGCGCACCATCTCGGCGTCCATGCGGAAGCGCGGGCCCCGGGAGAGGAGCGCGTTGTCGGGGTCACGCTCCAGCCGCTCGGGCGTCATGCGCGCGCTCTGGCGGTACGTGGCGGAGGTCACCAGGGTCCGGAAGAGCCGCTTCACGCTCCAGCCCTCCTCCTCGAAGTGCAGGGCGAGCCAGTCCAGGAGCTCGGGGTGGGTCGGGTGCTCGCCCGCGAGCCCGAAGTCACCGCTGGTGGGCACGATGCCCTGGCCGAAGACCTCCTGCCAGTAGCGGTTGACCGCGACCCGGGCGGTGAGCGGGTGCCCCGGCTGGAAGAGCCAGCGCGCGAGGGCGAGCCGGTCGCGCTCGGCCCCCTCCGGTAGGGGGGGGAGGAAGGCGGGCGTGCCCGCGCTGACCTGCTCGCCTCGCTGGTCGTACTCACCGCGGTTGAGCACGTAGGCCATGGGCGCGCCGTCGCGCTCGCCGAACACGTGGGCCGTGGGGCTCGCGTCCTCGATGGCGGCGAGAGCGGCCTCGTCCCTCTTCACGACGGCGTCGAGCCCTTGCCACTCGAGGTCGCGGTTCTCGAGCCACCAGCGATTCAGGCTCGCCTGGCCATCCGCGTCGAGGGCGTCGTACCCCGCGCGGGCCGCGGTGGCGGCGAGGCGCGAGAGGGCGAGCCCCTGGATCTGTGCGCTGTTGAGCACGCCCCGGTGGACCCGGAGCTCGGAGAGCTGGGCGCGGGTGGGGCTGCCCCCGGTGCGGGTGCCCACGCGGAAGGGGACCTCGGTGCGGATGCTGCCGGTGAGCTTGTTCGCCTCGGTCCGGGTGCGCTGGAGGACACCGTCGTGGTAGATCGCCACGCCGGAGGCCTTGGAGCTGCCGTCGTAGGACACGGCCACGTGCACCCAGCGATCCACCGGGAGGGGGTCCCGGGCCACGACCTTCAGCCAGTCCTCGGGGAAGGCGTGGATGACGTGGGTGCCGATGCGCCCGTTCTGGAGCCACACGTCCCAGCCGCGGTAGGCGCTCGGGGAGTCCATGCGGCTCCACAGGGCGCCGGTGGGGTCCCCCTTGCGGACCTTGACCCAGGCGGTGCTGGTGAAGGGCTCATCCCGCTCGAAGTCGGCGGCGTCGGGGACGGTGACGGACGGGCCCTCGGTCTTGAGGGCGACGCCCCCGGGACCCTCGGCGGACCAGGCCGCCTTGCCCTCCAGGGGATACGCGGCAGCGGCACCGTCGACGATCGCGGTCACGTACTGGCCCGCGCCCTCGGAGAGGGGGAGGTGGAGGGCCTCGTACGAGCGGTCGGGCGCCCTCGCGCCGATGTCCGCCCCGCCCGTCTCCGCGAGCCACGCACCGAGGTCGGCGCGGGCCGCGTTCGCGCGGTCGCCGCGCTTCGCGCGCTCGACCTCCAGGGACGCCAGCAGCTGCGCCCGCCGGTCCCGCTCGCCCATGGGCGTCACGCGCAGGATCGGCTGCGGGTCCTTCACGTTGCCGTCACGCACGGGGACGGTGGTGTTGTCGAAGAACGCGGAGAGCTCGTAGAACTCGCGCTGGCTGAGCGGGTCGTACTTGTGGTCGTGGCAGACCGCGCAGCCCACGCTCATGCCGAGCCAGGCCTGCCCGAAGGTCTCGGTGCGGTCGCGGGCGTAGAGGACCTTGTACTCCTCGTCGATGAGCCCGCCCTCGTTGGTGGTGATGTTGCAGCGCAGGAAGCCCGTGGCCACGCGCTGCTCCACGGTCGCGTCCGGGAGCAGGTCGCCCGCCAGCTGCTCGACGGAGAACTGGTCGAAGGGCATGTCGCGGTTGAAGGCGCCGATGACCCAGTCGCGGTAGGGCCAGATGTCCCGGTAGTTGTCGAAGTGGATGCCGTGGGTGTCGGCGTAGCGCGCCACGTCGAGCCACTGCCGGGCGCGGTGCTCGCCCCAGGCTTCCCGCCCCATCCAGCGGTCCACGAGCTGCTCGTAGGCGTCGGGGGCTTCATCGAGCACGAAGGCCTCGACCTCCGCCGGGTCGGGGGGCAAGCCGGTCAGGTCCAGGGAGAGGCGCCGCGCGAGGGTCTGCCTGTCGGCCTCGGGGGAGGGCTCGAGGCCGGCCTCGGTGAGTCCAGCCAGGACGAAGTGGTCGATCGGGTTGCGGCTCCAGGCGTCCTCGGGGGCTGGAGCGGCCTCGGGCGCCTCGAAGGCCCAGTGCGCCTCGTAGGGCGCGCCCGCGGCGACCCACAGGCGAAAGACCTCGATGGCGGCCTCATCGAGGGGGTGCTCCGCCTCGGGGGGCGGCATGAGTTCCCAGTCGTCCGCGCCGTCGATGCGGCGCATGAACTCCGCGGGGTCCTCGTCGAAGATTCCCGCCGCGCGGGCCTCCTCGTCCACGTCGAGGCGGAGGTCACCCTTGCGGGCGGCCTCGTCGGGCCCGTGGCACGCGTAGCAGTGCTCGGCGAGGAGCGGGCGGACGTCGCGACCGAAGTCGACGGTGTCTCCCAGGGCAGGCGTGTCCCCTCGAGCGACCGTGTCCCCCCGAGCGACCGTGTCCCCCCGAGCCACCGTGTCCTCCCGAGCGGCGGAGTCCCCCGGCGCGGCGGGATCGTGGGAGAGCTCACCGGCGGCGGAGCCGGCGGCGAGCGCGAAGGCGATCAGGGAGGGGAGCATCAGCACCCCCTGATCCTAGTTGGCCTGCGCGGATCTCGCCGCAGCTCAGCGGCCCGGGTCCCGGATCCGTCGCGTCCCCGGTCAGCTCACCGGCGCGCCCATGCGCTCGGCGACGAGGTGCTCGAGCTTGCGCGTGTCGGCGGCGAAGGCGCGGATGCCCTCGGCCAGCTTCTCGGTGGCCATGGCGTCCTCGTTCATCATCCAGCGGAACGCGCGCTCGTCGAGCCGCAGGGGCTCGTGGTCGGACGCCTCGGCGCAGGCCGTGCTCAGCTGGAGAGGGACGTCCCCCTCGGTGGTGCGCATCTCCTCGAGGAGACCGGGGCTGATGGTGAGCAGGTCACAGCCCGCGAGCTGGAGGATCTCCCCCGTGTTGCGGAAGCTGGCGCCCATGACCTCGGTCTTGTGCCCGAACTTCTTGTAGTACTCGAAGATCCGCGTCACCGAGAGGACGCCGGGGTCCTCGGCGGCGGGGTAGCTCTCCTTGCCGGTGGACTTCTTGTGCCAGTCGAGGATGCGGCCCACGAAGGGCGAGATCAGCTGCACCTTGGCGTTGGCGCAGGCGACGGCCTGGGCGAAGGAGAACAGCAGGGTCAGGTTGCAGCGGATGCCGTCCTCGCGGAGCAGGCGCGCGGCCTCGATACCCTCCCAGGTGGAGGCGATCTTGATCAGGATCCGGTCGCGGTCCACGCCAGCGCTCTCGTAGAGCGCGATGAGCTGCTTCGCCTTCGCCACCGTGGCCTCGGTGTCGAAGCTGAGCCGAGCGTCCACCTCGGTGGAGACCCGGCCGGGGACGATCTCGAGGATCTCGCGACCGAAGGCCACCGCGAGGCGGTCCAGGGCGGCGTCGATGTCCCCGCCGTCCTTGCGCACCCCGTCCAGCGTTTGATCCACCAGGTCGGCGTACTCCGGCATGGCCGCCGCCTTCAGCAGCAGGCTCGGGTTGGTCGTCGCGTCGCGCGGCTGGAAGGTCTTGATGCTCTCGAAGTCGCCAGTATCGGCGACGACGAGGGAGTGGGCCTTGAGTCCTGAGAGCTGATCCATGGCCCAAGGAAATCAGATCGGGGGCGGCGAGGGGAGCGGCGAGGCCCAGATCTGCCGCCGGGCGCGGGCATCCCCTGGCTTCGCCTCCTTCTGGCTGCCCGCGGGCCGCTTCTTCGGATGGCCCGATCTTCAGAGGGCTCGATCTTCAGAGGGCTCCGTCTCCCTCCGGCTCAGTCCTCTTCCGGCTTCCAGCCAGCCTCGGCCATGCGGACGCGCCCCTTGCGCACCGCGACGCCCTCTTCCCGGAGCAGCTTGGCCTGGTCCCGGGCGGTGCCACCGGTCACCCGGATGGTCCCGTCCGAGCCCAGGACCCGGTGCCAGGGCACTCCCCGGTTCGCCACGAACCGCCGCAAGACGGTCCCCACGAAGCGCGCGGCCCGGGGGAGCCCGGCCTCGTCCGCCACCTGCCCGTAGCTCGCCACTCGGCCAGGCGGGATGGAATCCACCGTGGCCAGGATGCGCTGCACGCGCGCGTCCTGGAGGGCCTCGGCCTCCGAGGGAGCACGCCCCTTCGAGGCGGGACGCGGGCTCACGGTTGCCCCCGGTGGGCGATCAGCGGGCGCACGATCAGCGCGGCCGCGGCGCTCTTGGCGAGGGCGCCGGGGAGCAACCCGATGAGCGCCACCGCACCGTCGCCAAGGGACAGGTCGGCGCGCAGGAACAGCCACGCGAAGCCCACGATCAGGATCGCGAGGTGAGCGCCCAGGAAGACCACGACGTCGTGGGGGAAGCGGCCGTTCGCGAGCCCTGCGAGAGCTCCCCCGAGGACGAAGGCCAGCACGAAACCACCCGTCCCCAGGTCGAGGAAGGACGCGCCTGGCGCCGAAGCCCCGCCCGAGAGGATGGGGGCGCCGGCCAGCACCGCGCCCAAGAACAGCACCCCGGCGAGACTCCCCGCCCGGGCGCCAAACAGGCCCCCCGTCAGGAGCAGGCCCAGGGTCTGCAGCGTCACAGGCGCGGGCACCATCGGCACGGCGACCAGCCCACCAGCCCAGACCGCCGCCGCCCCGAGCGGCCCGGCCAGGTGGCGCCACGGTGAGGATGTGAGGAGACGGGGAGGCGTCGAAGAGCCCATGGGGAGGTTGTATCGCCCTGTTCTGGACCGCGCTGGTGCTTTCTGCGCGGACGAGGCCGATCCTGCGAAGCCCGCTGATGGGGCTTGCGGCGAGCGGCGGGCGACAGCGGAGGACGTTTGTCCCGGCCAGAGACCCGGCCACAGACTCGGGCTGCGGATGGAGGGCGCGGGTACCCAGGTTGGGATCAATGCGGCCCCTTGGCGGACACGGAGGGGCTGGAGGCGCCCCCCCACCGCGGCGGAGGGGGTAATCTTCCTCAACGCGACGCGATCCGCTGTCAGGGGATCCTGGCCCCCCAAACCCTGAAGCGGCGGATCGAGGCGCGACTCCGTGCACCCTGCCGGGCTGACCTTGGTCGGCCAGATGGCTCGTTGCTGCCCCCCCTTCCATTCCCGCGCCCCCGCGGAGACCGAGAGAGAGAGCGATGACACAACGCAAAGGCATCATCCTGGCCGGAGGCTCCGGAACCCGGCTGTACCCCATCACGACGGGGGTCTCGAAGCAGCTGCTGCCGATCTACGACAAGCCGATGATCTACTACCCCCTGTCGGTGCTGATGCTGGCGGGGATCCGGGAGATCATGATCATCACCACGCCCCACGACCTCGACCAGTTCGAGCGCACGCTCGGGGACGGGAGCCAGTGGGGGATCTCGCTCTCCTACATGGTGCAGCCCAGCCCGGACGGGCTCGCTCAGGCGTTCATCCTGGCCGAGGACTTCCTGGACGGGGCGCCCTCGGCGATGGTGCTGGGGGACAATATCTTCTTCGGTCAGGGGCTCCCGCTCCTCCTCAAGGAGGCGGATCAGGCCAGCGCGGGCGCCACGGTCTTCGGCTACCGGGTGGCCGATCCGGAGCGCTACGGCGTGGCGGACTTCGACGCGGACGGCACCGTCCGCGCGATCATCGAGAAGCCGCCCGAGCCGCCCTCCAACTACGCGGTGACCGGCCTGTACTTCGTGGACGGCAGCGCGCCCGAGCGTGCCCGTCAGGTCACGCCTTCCGAGCGGGGGGAGCTGGAGATCACCTCGCTGCTCGAGAGCTACCTCAACGACGGGTCGCTCTCGGTGAAGCGCATGGGCCGCGGCTACGCGTGGCTTGATACCGGCACCCACGCCTCGCTGCTGGACGCGGGCAACTTCGTCCGCACGCTCACCGAGCGGCAGGGCCAGCAGGTCGGGTCTCCGGACGAGATCGCCTTCGAGCTGGGCTGGATCTCTCGCGAGGAGCTCCTCGCCCGGGCGGAGCGCTTCGGCAAGAACGAGTACGGCGAGACCCTGAAGAAGCTGGCTGAGGAGCACAGCTGACGGCACACGGCGGCCCGCTTCGGCCCCAGGGGGATCGGGCCGTGCCGTGGGTGAGGGGTGGGGTCCTGTGCGCGCCTCGCTTGCGGGGCCCGGGCCTGGCACGGCCCCGTGGGGTGGGCGTGATCGGCAGGCCCCGAGCGGGCGTCCCGAGTCCGGGGTCAGGAATCGCGCCGCGCTCGATCCGGAACCTGAGGCTTCCAAAGAGAGGCTCGGCGCGGCGTGCGGGATTCGGGGGGCCAGGCAAGTATCGTCTGGCCGTGATGCGCCTCCACGCCAACCCCCTGCTGTTCGTCCTCTGCGCCCCTCTGCTCCTCCTCGCTGCCTGTGCCGTGGCGCCTGCGGAGGGGGAGCTCCCCGGTCGCGGCCCCCTCATCACGGTCCTGGACGAGGCCGGCGGACCGGTCGTCGACGCGGAGCTGTGGGTCCTGGGCCGCCAGACGCTGCGGGCCGAGGCGGCCTTGCTGGCGAGCCGGATCACCGGCGACTGGGTGGAGACCTCCCTTCGCCTGGCCACCGAGGTGCGCCGCACGGACGACCAGGGTCGGGCGCGGTTCCTGGAGCCCGCGGGCCCGGGGGCCTTTGTCGCGGCCCGTCGCGGCGCGCTCTTCGGGAGCGTCGAGGTGTCCTCCATCGGCCGAGACGGGCTCGTGCTGTCGCTCCGACCGCGCACGTCCTACCGGGCGCGGATCCTTGACTCGAGCGGCCTTCCGGCGGAAGGGGTCCCCCTGACCCTCGCGGTCCCCGGCGAGCCGCGAATGGAGCGTCTCCCGGTCACGGCGGTGACCGGGCCGGACGGCATGGCGGTGCTCTATGAGCCGCCCGCGGAGGCGCTCGCCGGTCTCAGGCGGCTCCCGCGCGGGACCGAGCGGGTCGCGCTCGCCCGCGTGGCGACCCGCGAGCCCATCGCGGTGCCCGTGGACCCCGTGGGCATGGGGGAGGCATCGCTCCCTCCGTCGGCGGACCTCGTGGTTCGACTGACCCATCAGCGCCTCCCCGGGCAGGATTGGGGCGGGGTGCTGCAGCTCTTTCCCGCCCGCGACGGGAGCCGTTCCGATGTCACCCTCGCCAACGAGGTCGTGGACTCCGTCGTGACCTTGCGGTACGTGGAGCGCGAGCTGGACCTCCGTGCGGTCCTCGTGGTGGGCGAAGGGGAGGGGGACGATCAGCGGCTGCTGGGCTCCCTCGGTCAGCTGCTCCCCGCCATCGGCGCAGAGGAGCCACGGCCTGCCCGTGAGCTCGCGCTGGACCGGGGGGTGCTCATCACGGGCCGCCTGGTGGACGGAGACGGTCGAGCCCGCGGCCTCGAGGCCAGGCAGGCGATGGTCGAGGGCGAGCCCAGCACAACCTGGACCCTGGTCACGGCCCCCGGGGGCGGCTTCCGCTGGCTGGTCACGGCGCCGGAGGGCGCCGCCGGCTGGTCCGCGGTGCGTATCGGGGGTCGCCAGGGCGGCGTGACCGTCACCCTCCCGGAGTTCACTCCCGGCGGGACGGTGTCGCTCGGCGACGTCCTGCTGCCCTGAGCGTCGTTCGGGTGGCCGCGCGGTGAGGGAGCCCGGCCTGGAAGCCTGGAAGCCTGGAAGTCCGGAAGCCCGGAAGCGGGACCCTGCGAGTGGCACCCTTCGACGGGGTCCCTACAAGAGGGGCCTGACAAGATGGGCCCTGCGAGAGGGGTCCGAGCGGGGACGTCCGAGGGGGCGGGGCACGAGCGTCGGGTCGAGGCCAGAGATCGGCGCAGGCGTCGTCGCCGGCCGGGGCGCGACGCGGCTCAGGTGAGCCCGGCGGCGGCGCCTCGCACCACCGGCCAGGCGAGCTGGAACCAGGGGGTGTAACGATCTCCGTCCCCGATCTCCGCGTCGAGGGCTTCAGGCTCGATGAAGCGGAAGTCGGCCACCTCGATGGGGTCGGGCTGCAGGTCTTGGGGCTCCACCCTGCCGATGAAGACCGTCACGACCTCGTGCTCCGTCCCGATGCCCTCGTAGGTGGCCCGGTACTCGTAGCGGTGGATGGGCTCGATCTCCACCGAGGCGCCCAGCTCCTCGCGGACGCGTCGACGAGCCGCGTCGGCCACGTCCTCATCGCCCACGGGGTGGCTGCAGCAGCTGTTGGACCAGAAGGCTGGCCAGAGCGGCTTGGTGTCGTGGCGCTGGTGGATCAGGAGCCGGCCCTCACGGTCAAAGAGGTAGACCGAGAAGGCGCGATGGCGCAGGCCGTCCACGGCGTGGCAGCGCGCGCGGGTGTCGGTGCCGACGGGCGCGTCGTCGCCGTCCACCAGCACGAGCCGTTCGTCGGCGCGGGATCCCCAGAGCTCACTGTTCATGCAAGAGGTGATAGGCGCTCACGGGTCTGGCGCGAAGGGGGCGCTGCTCGAAATCGGCGCCGGGTCGCGCTCTGGGTCTCGACACCCGCCGGGCTCAGGGTCGCCGGATGTAGAGGCCGAGGTGGTCGTAGCGGTCCTGGGCCGCGAGCTCGTAGGGCCCGCCCTCCGAGCGCATGCGACCGCCGGCCTCCATGGAGCGCCTCGGCGCGACGACGAGGCGCGGGGCGGGTTCGCCGTCAGGGAGCGCATCGAGCTCCACGATCCGTGCCGGGATGCCGAGGTCCAGCACGCGGAACAGGGGGCCCCACACGAAGGCGATCGCGACGGGCTCGGTGATCTCGGTGGCCCGCAGGGTGACGGCGATGTCGTCGAAGGGGCCGGCGGGGTGGGCGTCTTCGGGCAGCGGGTGATGGACCGCGGGGACGTGGAGCGCGGCGCCCGGGCCGATGAAGAGCGTCGACCAGGTGACGAGGCCGCACCACACCACCGCCAGCACCGCGGTGCCGTCGGCGAGGGCGCCGCCGAGTCGGCCACGGGCCACGGTCCACAGGACGCCCAGCCCCTCCGCCGCCAGCACCACGAGGATCACGTCCACGGGGAGGTAGATGCGCGCCAGCTCGGGGAAGTTGAAGCGCAGGAACAGCAGCAGGGTGGGGACGACCGCCCACGCGACCAGCCAGATGAGCCACTTCGCGTCCCGGGTCAGGGCGCCGGCGAGGCCGAGCAGCGCGAGGGCGAGCACGGGGATGGAGATCTGCCGCGGGACGGCCACCACGTCGAGGAGGTAGCTGAAGGCGAGCTCGCGCCGTTGCCACCACCCGTAGGTGGCGTCGAGGGACGAGGAGAACCACTTGGCCCTGGCGAATTCGCTGAAGAACAGCAGGCCGATGGTGAGGGCGCCCACCGGGATGCAGGCGGCGAGGCCAAAGGCGACGCGGCGCGAGCGCCAGGGGGCGACGCTCTGGCCCGTCGGGCCCGTGCGGAACAGGAGCACCACGAACACGGCGAGGACGAACGTGTACACGGTGGCCATCTCGTGGAACCCGTACGCCAGCAGGGATGTCGCTGTGATCCCCAAGGCGCCACGCGTGAGGGCCGGGGTGTCTCGCTCGCCCGCCTCCGTGTACATGCGCCAGGCGATGGCGATCATCCAGATGAGGAAGAAGGTGCAGGCCGCCTGACCCCATCCCGTGCGGGAGACCATCACGTGCCCGAGCTGGACGGCCATCAGTCCGCCCCCTGCGATGGCGACCAGCGGCTCCCCCGGCGCGACGCGCCGGAGCCACAGGAGCACGAGGATGGAGGTCAACGCGCCGAGGATCGCCTGGTCCAATCGCAGGGCCGCCACGCGGCCGAAGCCCGCCCGGGCGCCGAGCCGAGCGGCGTAGCGGGTGCTGAGCTGGTGCAGGTAGCCGTGGGGATAGGTGGAGCGCCCCTCGTTCTGGCTGAAGTCTCGGACGAGGTCAGCGCCCCACTCCTGGTCCTCCTCAAGCCAGGCGCCTGGGCCGCCGGTCAGGTCGATCTGGTGCACCTGCGCCGACCACAGGAACTCGCCATCGTCCGGCGACATCCGGCCCTGGTCCAGGCCCTTCCCGCGCAGGAAGAGCGCGACGAGCGCGATGACGAGCGCCGCCGGGAGCAGCCAGATGGGCGCGATGGAGGCGCCGCTCCCGGTCCCGGCCGGGGGAGCCAGGGGAGCAGGGGGAGCCGGGGGAGCAGGGGGAGCAGGGGCGGCCGGTGCGGCGGGGGGAGGCTGCGACGAGCGAGCAGTGTCGTCGTCGGTGCGCGGCTCGGACGGATCCATGGGTGAGAGGCTAGCGGTTCGGCCGGACCGGAGCACGGTTGCGACGGGAACGCTGATCGGCGGTTATCGTGTTGTCCTCTCCATGGAACTCTCGAACATCATCGCGGGCCTCTGGCGGCAGCCGGAGTGGGACCTCGAAGGCGCCGCGCTGGCGGCCTGGACACGACAGGTCCTGGACCTGGGGGTCGACACGGTCGATCTGGCGGACATCTACGGCGGCTACACGGTGGAGGAGTCCTTCGGCGCGGCGCTGCGAGCAGACCCAGGCCTGCGCCGCGAGCTGAAGCTGATCACGAAGTGCAATATCAAGCTGGTCTCCGAGCGCCGGCCGGCCCATGGCCGGCACGGCTATGACTCCAGCTGCGCGCACATCGTCGACTCCGCGGAGCGGAGCCTGAAGGCCCTGGGGACCGACCACGTGGAGCTGCTCCTGCTGCACCGTCAGGACCCGCTGATGGACCCCGACGAGGTCGCGGCCGCCTTCTCGGCGCTCGAGACCAGCGGCAAGGTGTTGGCCTTCGGGGTGTCCAACTTCACGCCGTCCTGCCTCGAGGCGCTCCAGAGCCGCCTCGAGCGGCCGCTGGTGACCAATCAGGTGGAGGCCTCGGTCCTGCACCTCGACGCCTTCGTGGACGGCACCCTGGACCAGGCGCTCGCACGTCGCTTCCGGCCGATGGCCTGGTCGCCCCTCGGCGGCGGGCGGCTCTTCTCCGGTGACGGAGAGCGGGAGGCGCGGGTCCGGTCGGCGCTGGCCAAGGTGGCCGACGAGCTCGGCGAGCGCGTCGATACGGTCGCGTTCGCCTTCCTCTTGCGGCACCCGACGCGGATGCGGCCGATCACCGGGACGGGGCGGCTGGATCGGATGGCCGCCGCCGTACGGGCGGGTGCGGTCTCCCTGTCACGAGACCAGTGGTTCGACCTGTGGACCGCCTCCACGGGCGCGCCACTCCCCTGACGAACTCGCGTCGCCGAGGAGGGTGCTGCCGCCATGGAGGCTGCCACTCTGGGCGCGTCCCCTGGGGGCGCGGCCCTCTGGGCGCCCACCCGTCACCGCGGATCACGGAGCGACGGCGTGGAGCGCGGTCGCTCAGGCAGCCTTGTCTCTCGACTCCTGCGCGACCGGGGCCGGGGTGTCCTGGGTCCAATCCTCGCTGAACTCCTCCCCGCGATCGGTGGCCGGAGCGAGCTGGTCCAGTGCTCCGTTGAGGGCGTCGCAGAGCTCGGAGAACTCGTCGTGCTTGCGGATCTTGCAGTGGCGAACCGCGCCGCCCGCCGCGATCTCCTTGAGGTGCTGGGTCATGCGATACGCCGGCCCGGCGACGCGGTGCGTGGCCGCGATACCCACGCAGACCATGAGCGGAACAAGGACGCCCAGGGTCCACAGCGTGTTCTTGAGGACGAGCGCCCTGGACTCCTCAAGGAGCTGATCGCCGCCGCTGGGCATTGACTGCGCAAGCTCCAAGAGGGTGGTGTTGATCAGGATGACCTGGAACAACGCGCAGGTTGCCCCCATGGCCGTGAAGATCCCGACCAGCTTCAGCTGGAGGGGCTTGTTGATGAGCTTGCGCTTGCGCTTGTGCATGATTCTCTGGGTCTGGTGCGGCCGCCGAGCCGCAGGTCAATTCACTCTGCAGATCCGTTGCAGAGGTGGATGATGGTCTCGAAGCGTCGGACGACTTCTTGGCCGTTGATGGTGCCGACGAGGACGAAGAAGCGGAGGCGGATGCGGCCCTGGTCGGCGGACCAGAGGAACATCGGGTCCTGGTACCCGTCGTCGTCCATGTCGCTCCCATAGGCCCCCTTCTCCTGGAGGATGAACGACGGCGTCAGGTTGATGCGCATGGCCTCGTCGGGGTCGTCGCTCCAGCTCTGGATGGCGATTCGACCGAGGTCGAAGGTGTCATCTTGGTCGCCGTCCCGGTTGAAGTCGAAGTCCCGATCAGCCTCCGAGACCTCGGTGCTTCGGATGTATGAGACGGCGGCGTGGGCGCCCTCGACCTCGCCGCCAGCGACCTGAGCTCCCCAGCGGGGACCGGTGCCTGACTCGTAGCTCCCGGTGTGTTCGGGGTCGACCGGGACCTGATAGCTGAGGCCTGTGCCGCGGCCGAAGTAGTAGATGTCACCCCTGAGGTCGTCGGTCGTGCCGTCGTAGTCCGACGGTGAAGGGTCGGCCTGGTTCGCGATGGGGCGGGCCAACCCGTCCCAGAGGGCAGGGGAGCCGGCGCTGTGGCCCCGCGCGATGGTGCCCTCGACGCCTCGCTCGAGGGTCCAGAGTCCGCTGCCGACCTCAGCGTGGGCCTCGTAGCGAATGATCTCCTCGTTCGCCTGTCCACGATCCACCACCAGGAGCCCGCTCTGGGGGAAGCCGTCGACCTCGCCCAGGAGCACCTCGCCAGACTCCACGGCGTTGAGCGTGCTCACGAGGTTCGTCTCCGGCGAGAATCCCCGCGCGAATTGAATGGTCCTGAGGATCCTCTGGAAGGCGCCCTCCATGACCTTCTCCGACTGCCCCATGTTCTGGAGCTCAGTGATCCCCCGCGTCTCCTTGCGCAGCACGGCTGACGTGGCGATCAGGATCACCGTCATCACCGAGAAGGCGATGGAGACCTCAATCAGGGTGTAACCACCCTGCTTGGATCGGGAGAGAGTGGACGGGCCGGATCTCATGCTCAGAACCGGAGCAGGTACACGACCTGGCGCACCTCGAACTCTCCTCCGCCGTGACGCCAACGGACGTCGACGATGGCGGGCAGGAGCGAGGCGTTGCCGGTGACGTCGGAGCTGGACGCGAGGCCATCCCCGTCAAGGTCCCGGGGCATGCCAATCTCGGACCCGATCGCGGCGTCCGTGGTGGTCTCGTCGGTGATGATCGTGACCGTCGCGATGTGGTCGGCACCCTCCCAGGGATCAAGGCCCGTGATCGGGAGCTCGTTTCCAGGAGAGCCGTCGGGTCCGTAGGCCTCAAGGATCTCGCCCGCCCACAAGGACGGGTTCTCGCTCGAGGCGCGGGCCACGGAGAGCAGGTCCTGGCTGATGGCCTGGACGGCGGCGTGGGCCCGGGAGCGATCGGAGGCGCTCCGGCGAAGCGAGTTGACCACGACCGAGGTGGAGGTCATGGCGAGGAGACCGACCATCAGCACAGCGACGGTGATCAGGACCTCGAGGAGGGTGAATCCCCCGCGGCTCGCCGGGCGGCTGTTCCGGGCAATGAGGATGGAGCGGGTCTTCATGGGATGGTTCAGATAGGGGGCTGGCGTGGCCGCCCTTACACCCCCGCGTTCGACCGATTGGGCCCCTGGACTTCAGTCCGGATCCGGCTCTTCGACCGCTGAAGAGACCAATCCCGATTGTGGACGGGCCAGGGCCGGTCCCATGGGCCTGGAGGCTTGGATGACGCATCGGGCGAGGCTCCCGCCCTTCGCTCCTCACCGACGCCCCCATGGCCCGTACACGTGACCGGCTCAAGCGCGACAATCCGCCCCTCGGCCCACGGTCGATCCGTAATTGCTGTCACCTCGGCTGGAAGGATGGCCCCCAGATTGCCGATAGACTCTGCGGCGCTCGGCCCAGACGGTCGCCCTTCCCACGCCCCCTCCCGACGATGCGATCCCTCCGACTCCCCCTCCTCCTAGTAGGTGGGGCGGCGACCCTCACGGCGCTTCAGGCCCCTGTCATGGGGAGCGACCACATCATCGGGAGCGACCACGCGGCGCTCCCTCTCGCCTACATTGGCCCGGGAGCCGGCTTCGCGGCGGCGGGTTCGCTGCTGGTCCTGCTCGGGACCTTCGCGCTGGCCTTCGGCATCATCCTGATCTGGCCGTTCAAGGCCGCCATCAAGGTGGTCTACCGGAGGGGGAAGACCAAGGCGAAGGTGAAGCGGGTTGTCGTGATCGGCCTGGATGGCTTCGACCCGAAGATGGCGGCGAAGTACGCGGATCGCATGCCCAACTTCGCCCGACTCCAGGCGCAGGGCTGCCACTCCGAGCTGGGGACCTCGATCCCCTCGATCTCGCCGGTGGCCTGGTCCACGTTCGCGACGGGCGTCGATGCCTCGCGCCACAACATCTACGACTTCCTGACGCGTGACCCGTGTTCCTACATGCCGGTGCTGTCCTCGACGGATACGCGCACCGTGCCGCGGAACATCAACCTCGGCTTCGCCAAGGTCCCGTTCGGGCAGCGCGCCGTCTACAAGATCCTCCAGAAGAGCCAGCCCTTCTGGAAGCTGCTCGGCGCCAACATGGTGTGGTCGTCGATCATCCGGGTGCCGATCACCTTCCCGCCGCAGAAGTTCAAGAACGGCACGCTCCTCTCGGGCATGTGCGTCCCGGACCTGCAGGGCACCCAGGGGTCCTTCAGCTTCTACACCTCGGACGAGAGCAAGCTCGGCGCCGCTACCGGCGGCCAGCGCTTCCGGGTCGTCCGGCGCGGGAACGCCGTCGAGTCCAACCTCAAGGGCCCGCCGGGCGCCGACGGCGTCTCGATGAAGTGCCCCTTCACGGTTCAGATGGACGCCGCCACGGGCAAGGCCGCGATCACCGTCGGTAAGGTGACGGTCGAGGTCGGGCTGGGGGAGTACACCCCCTGGATGGAGGTCCCCTTCGACGGGGTCCAGGGCATCGCCCGCCTCCGGATCCAGCGCTGGGATGACGAGGCGGTCAGCGTCTATGTCACGCCGATCAACATCGACCCCGAGTCGCCGGCGATGCCCCTCAGCCACCCCTTCGTCTACTCGATCTACCTGGCCAAGATGCTGGGCAAGTTCTCGACGCTGGGCCTCGCGGAGGACACCTGGGCGCTCAACGAGCGCGTCATCGACGAGGCCGCCTTCCTCGATCAGGCCTACCTGATCATGGACGAGCGTAAGAAGCAGCTCTGGGACGTCCTCGACAAGACCAAGAAGGGCTTCGTCACCGTCGTCTTTGACACCACGGACCGCGTCAGCCACATGTTCTGGCGCTACCTGGAGAAGGACCACCCCGCCAACGAGGGCAAGGACACGACCGAGTTCGTGGACGTCATCCCTGAGCTGTACGGCAAGGCCGACGCGCTCATTGGCGAGGTCATGGAGAAGCTGGAGGGCGACGACGACACGCTGTTGATGGTCGTCTCGGACCACGGCTTCTGCTCGTTCCAGCGTGGGGTCAACCTCAACGCCTGGCTCCGCGACGAGGGCTACCTCGTCTTGAAGGACGGCGCCGAGACCTCGGGCGACTGGTTCGAGAAGGTCGACTGGGAGAAGACCAGGGCCTTCACCCTCGGCCTCACCGGCATCTTCATCAACCGCAAGGGCCGCGAGCGGGTCGGACAGGTGGAGCCGGGTGAGGAGCTCGATTCGCTCTGCAAGGAGATCAAGGAGAAGCTCGAGTCGCTCGTGGACCCCAAGTCCGGCGAGCGGGCGATCAACGAGGTCTTCCTCACCGCGGAGGTCCACGACGGACCCTATGCCGACATGGCACCCGAGCTCCTCGTGGGGTACCACCGCGGCTTCCGTCACTCATGGGACTGCGCCGTCGGTGCCGTCTCCAAGGAGACCTTCTCGGACAACACCAAGAGCTGGTCGGGTGACCACTGCGTCGACCCGCGGCTCGTCCCCGGCGTCTTCTGGTGCAACCGGAAGATCGACGTGGAGGACCCCACGCTCGCGGACATCGCGCCCTCCGTGCTCGACCTCTTCGGGGTCGACGTCCCCGCCTACATGAAGGGGCGCCGCCTGTTTGGGTCCACTGGAGGCGCCGACGCCGCGCCTGATCGCCTCCGGAGCACGGAGCAAGCCAAGGTATGAATCTCCCCCGCTGGACGGCCTACGTGGCCCTGGCCGTGATCGCGACGCTGCTCGCGACCGGCGTCCCGACGCTCCGCAAGTCCACCGACGCCGAGGCGTCGCGGGCGGCACGCGAGTCCGGATCTCTGGCCCTGCCTCCCGCGGATCACCCGCGGGTGGTCGTGCTCGGAATCGACGGGATGGACCCGGAGATCCTCACCTCGGTGATGGAGCGCTATCCGGACCGGATGAAGAACTTCCAGCGCCTCGCGGACGCCGCGGGCGGCGTGCTGTCCCTCGGGACGTCCACGCCGCCGCAGAGCCCCGTGGCCTGGTCCAACTTCATCACGGGTCGCAACCCGGGCGGGCACGGGGTCTACGACTTCATCCACCGCAACCGGGAGCACTACTCCATCGAGCCGTCCACCGTGGTCTCTGAGGAGGGCGGGGAGATCAAGGTCCCCCTGACCGGGTACAAGATCCCCACCGGTGGCAGCTCGGAGTCGAACCGGACGGGGCGCGCCTTCTGGACGATCCTCGGTGAGGCCGGCGTCCCCGCAGACCTCTATCGGGTCCCGATCAACTTCCCCGTCGAGCCGTCCAAGGGCGTCAGCTTCCCCGGGATGCTCACGCCTGCCCTCGACTCGGCCTACGGCACCTACACCATCTTCACCAGCGACCCGCCGGCGAAGAAGGAGACCTCCGGCGGCAAGTTCCGCGCGGTCCGCGTGAGCGGCGGCGCGATCCGCACCCAGCTCGAGGGACCGGTCAACGTCCTCAAGGACGGGGACCCCGTGGCCACGACGCCCCTGACGATCTACGTCGACGAGCGGAGCAACACCGCGACGATCGAGGTAGGCACCGAGCGGGTGGTCATGCGTCCCGGGCAGTGGTCGCGCTTCTGCCGCGTGAGCTTCGAGATGGCGCCCATGGGCGCCATGAACCTCGGCGGGATCGTGCGCTTCTACCTGCGGAGCATCGGCCCGGAGTTCGTGCTCTACGCGTCGCCGATCAACTTCGACCCGGTGGCCCCCGTCGACGCGATCTCCTTCCCCGAGGAGGCCTCGGCCGATCTTGCCGCCTCGATCGGCGACTACTACACCCAGGGCATGGCCGAGGAGGTCTCCGCCCTCAAGGACGGCGCCTTCACGGACGAGGAGTTCATGTCCCAGGCGAATCTCGTCTACCTGGAGCGCGCCCGCATGCTGGACCACGCGCTGGACCGCTATGTGGCCAACGACGAGGGGGGGCTGCTCTTCTTCTACGTCTCCTCGGTGGACCTCGCCATGCACATGATGTGGCGCCACACCGACCCGGAGCACCCCTTCTTCGACGCGGCCATCGCGAGGGAGGACTCGAGTAAGTGGTCCGGTCGCGAGGGCTCCACCTGGCGTGACGTGGTCGATGACCTCTACCTCAAGATGGACCCCTTCCTCGGCAAGGTCCTCGACCGCGTGGGGGACGACGCCGTCGTCATGATCATGTCGGACCACGGCTTCGCCGCCTACCGGCGCAAGTTCAGCCTCAACACCTGGCTCCTGGAGAACGGGTACCTGGTGCTCAACGAGGGCCGGACAAGGGAGCTCCCAGAGGACGCGAGCGGCTTCAAGGACGTCTTCATCTCCGACGCCGTGGACTGGTCGAAGTCGACCGCCTACGGCGTGGGCTTCAACGGCCTCTACCTCAACCTCAAGGGGCGTGAGTCCCAGGGCATCGTCGAGCCCGGCGCCGAGGCGGATGAACTCCTCACGCGCCTCAAGCGCGAGCTCGAGGCGATCCGCGACGACGATCGAGGGAGCGAACCCGTGGTGCTCAGCGCGGACCTCGCCTCCGTGGTGTACGCCGGCGGCGAGCGTCTTGACGAGGCCCCTGACATTGTCGTGGGCTACAACTGGGGCTACGGCAACTCGGATGAGGCCACCCAGGGACGCATCCCGAACTCGGTGCTCTCCGACAACGTCGGCGGCACCTTCAACGGCAGCCACCTGATGCACCCCAGCGTCGTCAACGGCGTGCTGCTCACCAATCAGCCGGTTCAACTCGCTGACCCGCGCCTCGAGGATCTCACGACGACGATCCTCAAGCTGTACGGCGTCGAGCCGACGCCAGGGATGGTCGGCCGACCGATCCTCTCCAACCAGTAGTCCCAGACCCTCTTCAACCCACCTCCTTCCCATGTTTGGATCCGCCAACAAGGTCAAGATTGACCCCGAGCTCCTCACCCGTATCAAGCAGATCGCCGAGGTCGCCGGGTACGCCTCCCACGAAGAGTTCATCCATCACGTGCTCGAGCGCGAGCTCGCCCAGTTCGACGAAGCCGGCTCTGACGCCGACATCACCGAGAAGCTCAAGGGCCTCGGCTACATCAGCTGATCCCCGCCGCCTCGGCCCTCCCGTAGGCCTCACGCCTGGTCCCCGATGAACGCGATCAACCGCGCAGTCACCTCGTTCTTCGACCTCATTCTGGCCCCCCTCGAGGCGGTCAGCGATGAGTTCGCGCTCCTGTTCGTGAGCGGGGTCTTCGGCGTGCTCGCGCTGTGGATCTTCAAGCACATCTCCTGGCAGTCGGGCATCAAGGCCACGAAGGACAAGATCAAGGGACACCTGATCGAGATTCGCCTCTACCAGGACGACCTCGTGACCGTCGGCAAGGCCATCGGGAAGGTCCTCTTCCGGAACGTCCAGTACCTCGTCCTCAACTTCGGGCCGTTCGTCCCGCTGGCGATCCCGTTCGCGCTGGTGGCTGCGCAGATGGTGGTCCGCTACGGCTTCGAGCCGGTGCCGATTCAGCAGGCGGACGTCGAGCTGCTCGCCGGCGACGGCTTGACCCTCGAGGTCGTGGGCGAACGCGAGGCGATCGACGGGCTCGAGATCACCTTTCCCGAGGGGCTCGCGGCCGTCTCACCGGTGGCCCGCATCCCCCGACAAGGTCGCGCCTTCGTCGAGTTCGTCGCCGAGCAGCCCGGGGAGTACGAGATCGTTCTCACGATCGGCGACAAGACGGTCGTGAAGACGATCGTCGCGGGAGACGAGGTCAGCGTCCGCTCCATGCAGCCGGAGCGCGTCAGCAGCGCCTTCGAGGCCATCCTCTGGCCCGCCGAGGACACCCTCACCGGAACGGGGCTGGAGAAGGTCAGCTTCGTGTACCCGGAGAGCGACCTCGGCTGGCTCCCGCTGAGCGGCCCCCTGGGGGTCCTCGCCGCCTTCGTGCTCGCCTCGATGGTCGTTGGCTTCATCTTCCTGAAGCCCCTGGGCGTGCAGATCTGAGCCGGCATGGTCGGGCTCTTCTCAAGTGGCGTTGAGGCGGCTCTCCGGGCCTCCTTGCTGGCCCATGAGGGTCAGACCCGCAAGGGCGACCCCATCCCCTACATCTCCCACCCTTACCACGTGGCGCTCCTGCTCGCGCGCAGCGGTGCGGATGACGAGACCATCCAGGCGGGCCTCCTCCACGACGTGGTGGAGGACTGCGAGGAGTGGACCTCGGTGCGCGTCGCCGAGGAGTTCGGGCCAGAGGTCGCCTCGGTGGTCGCGGAGGTGACCGAGCGCAAGGGCGAGTCATGGGAGACCCGCAAGGGCGAGGCCCTCGCCGCGGTGGAGACCATGAGCCTCCGTGCGCTGGTGGTGAAGGCCGCGGACAAGCTGCACAACATGCGCTCCCTCGGCGCCCGCCTCGACGCAGCGGCCAGCTCCGCGGAGGCCTGGAGTCACTTCAGCCGGGGACCTGCCCAGACGATCGCCCACGCCCGAGAGCTGGTGGCGGCCCTGCGCCGCCGCCTCGACGCCGTCGACGGCTTTGATGCGCTGTCGATCGATCTGGAGCGTGCCCTTGAGGGACTCACGCGCCACGAGCCGGCTTGAGCGGGCGCCGGGAAGGTGCGCCGGGGTGACGTATCTGCTCAGTGGCGCCTGGCGACCCTGGGCGCGCCAGCTCTTATCGAGCCAGGTTGCCTGCGGCCCGTGGAGTCGGAGGCACGTGGAGTCGGAGGCGCGTGGAGTGCCCCTTACCCGGAACGATCTGGACCCAGTTGGCCTCGTGCCTGCCGGGGGCCGTGGGACCCAGGTGGACGTCGCTCGACCGGCCCCCGTCCTGCACGAGGTGCTCTTGAGCTCGCTGCGCTCGCTCGGATGAGGCTGGCCGTCTCCGCCTTCGAGGGCGAAATACCGGGCCTCGGGTGTCTCGGAGACGTGGATGGTGTCGGCGCGCCGGCTGCATGCCCGGGCGCGCTCGGGGCCGTTATTCGGGGCCGCTACTCGGGGCCGTAGAGGGTCCGCTTCCAGATCTGGAAGACGGCCTCCAGGATCGTGTCAGGGTCCTGCTGCGGCTTCCTGCCGAAGGCCTCGATCATCACAGTGGAGTCCATCCGGTTGATCGCGAAGGCCGTCCACTCGGGGTCGACGTCCGCGAAGTAGCCGAGCTCCTGGCCGACGCGGATACGGGCGGCGACCGCCGCGTCCCACTGCCCCATGAAGTCCGCCCAGGTCTTGGCGAGCCGGGCGTCCAGGGTGGCGGCCTCCGCGATCGCGCGGAAGGTCGCGCCGTTCTCGGCGACCACCTCGATGAGGCCCCGAAGCGCGGACCGGAGGGTCTCGGGGTTCTCGTCTGTGGTGGAGAGCCAGTGGAGCGTGGCACCCACCAGCACCTGCTCCAGCTCGGCGAGGCGGCCCTCAATCAGGTCCGCGATGGAGTTGAAGTGGATGTAGAAGGACGGCCGGCTGAGACCGGTGCCCTCCATGATCATCTTCACCGTGACGTCGCGGAGCGGGTGGTCCCAGAGGAGGGCGACGGCTCTGCTGGCGATCAGCTCCTGGGCTGCGGTGCTCGGTCGGCGCGGGGGCGGGGTGTCTGACATGTGGGGCGGGGTCGGCTGGGTCCGCCGAGGCCCAACATCATGACAGCTTTCGGTGAGGCCGCCACATGTTGTTGGTTCCGGCGTGGTGGGTAACAATCCTGATCGGGTGACTCCAGAGAAGAGGGGGGGGCGAACAGGCCCACATGCCCGAAGGTCCCGAGATTCACCGCGCCGCCGACCAGATCGCCGAGGCGATTGAGGGGGAGGTCATGCGCGACGTGAGCTTCGGGATGTCCCACCTGAAGTCCTGGGAGAGCGAGCTCGCTGGCGCCACCGTCACGGAGGTGGAGGCGCGCGGAAAGGCGATCCTGACCCGCTTTGACGTGGGCGTCGCGGTCTATTCACACAACCAGCTGTACGGGAAGTGGTACTTCCGCAGGGCGGGTCATTACCCGAAGACCGGCCGCTCGCTCCGGATGGAGCTGCGGGGAGAGACCCGCTCGGCGCTGCTCTACAGCGCCTCCGAGATCGAGGTCCTGCGCCCGGAAGAAGAGCCGCACCACCAGTACCTCGGCAAGCTCGGCCCCGACGCCGTGGACGCGGAGGTCACGGTGGAGCAGGTGCTCGAGCAACTGGAGGACCGCCGCTTCCGCGGCCGCAATCTCGGGGGCCTGCTCCTCGACCAGAGCTTCGTGAGTGGCCTCGGGAACTACCTCCGGAGCGAGATCTTGTGGTGGGCGGGCCTCCACCCGAGCTGGCGACCGAAGGACCTCGACGAGGACGAGCGGCGCGACCTCGCGCGCTGGGTCCTCGACGTCACCCGGCAGAGCTATGAAACCGGCGGGGTGACCGACTGCTTGCAGCGCGTCGAGGACGCGAAGGAGCGCGGCGTGCCGTTCAGGCACTATCGCCACGCCGCCTTCGCGCGCGCAGGGCGCCCGTGCCCCGAGTGCGGGACCCCCATCGAGAAGAGCGAGGTCGGGTCGAGGCGGCTCTATCTCTGCGTCCCCTGTCAGCCTCCGCGCTGAGCCGGGTGCAAGCGCGGCGCGCGCCTCAGACCTTCCGATCTTCGAGGGCCCCGGACTGCTCGAGCGCCGCCAGGACGGCGTCGCGG
>CBFHHK010000009.1:0-39652 GCA_965655435.1 Planctomycetota bacterium
TGCGGGCGCCCAGTGGCGGGGTGTTCAGTGGCGGGGTGTTCAGTGGCGGGGTGTTCAGTGGCGGGGTGTTCAGTGGCGGGGTTTGCAGCGGCAGGGTGTTCAGCAGCCAGATGTTCCGTCGCCGGCTGCCCGATGGGAGCGCGCGACGGAACGTCGGTCGTCAGGGGGCCCATCCCCGAGGGCGCTTGGACCTGCTCGGGGTCGGTCAGTGGCGGGCGCGGTCCGCCTCGCTTTGGCCCGCCATCGCGGCCGAGGATTGACTCGATCTCGCTCAGCTCCAGGGCCCTGCGTGCGTCGGCGGCTGGATCGTGCGGCTCCAGTGGGCCAGTCCCTGTAGTCGAGGCGGTGCTCGTTGTTGGCCAAGGCCCCGTTGACGGGGATTCCGCTGCCCCGGATTCCGCTGCCAGGGACTCCGTCAACAGGGACTCCACCTGCTGCATGTCGACGGCTGGCACCCCGGCTGCGGCAGGGGCAAGGTCCTCTGGGGCAGGCGCCATCCCATGGGCAGCGGGCTCGGAGGTGCCTGGCGACACGGCACCTTGCGACACGGTGTCGAGGTGGGTGGGGACTCGATGCCGTCGCTGGTCCCGCGCGAGGTCTTCAAGCTGCTCCACGTCGAGCGGCCAGCGCAGGAGCTCGCCCCGGACGCCCGCTGCGGTGAATGCAGAATCCGAGGAGCCCTCTGGCCCCACCCACAGGATGCAGCTTCCTGGGCAGGATTCCTGCCATCGCCGGAGCAGGCCAGCGTCGGCAAATGGGACGTCCTGGAGGTCGGCGATGAGCATCGCGCCCGCTGCCGGGCCTAGCTCGAACAACTCCATCGCATCGTCAGCTCGCTGGACCTGGCCTGCTGGGGCCCCGGAGGCAACGAGCAGCGCGTCCAGCCTGGCGAGGCGGGGGGAGGAGAGGACGATGATCCGGGCACGGGCCATGTCGCCCAGTTTACGGGCGGGGTAGGGCGGATCCACACGATCGATCGAGGGTCCGGGTCAACGCCCCAATCCGGTGCACAGCAAGAGAGGGGGGCCGCCCTGACCTCCTCATGCCCGGCCTGCCTATAGTCGCGGCAGTCCGGGCGCCGAAGAACCCCTCCGGGGGCCTGGGAGCGCGACATCAACCGAACGATACCAGTCAAATGCCCCGCCAAGACCCCTCACACAGCCTGGCCGAGCACGCCGAGGGCGGCATTGCCGCGCCCGCCGTGGACCTGTCGCTCGTGATTCCGGTCTTCGACGAGGAGGAAAACCTGCCCCAGTTGCACGCCGAGATCGTCCGCCATGTCGCTCCCATGGGGCTCCGGTGGGAGGTGGTCTACGTGGACGACAGGAGCGTGGATCGGTCGTTCGACGTCTTGCTGGAACTGCGAGCCTCGGACGAGCACGTCCGGATCGTCCGCTTCCGGCGGAACTTCGGTCAGACCCCCGCGATGAGCGCGGGGTTCGAGCACAGCCGCGGCGACGTGGTCGTGACTCTCGACGCGGACCTTCAGAACGACCCGGCGGACATCCCGGCGCTCGTGGCCAAGCTTGAGGAGGGCTTTGACATCGTCGTCGGGTGGCGCAAGAACCGGCAGGATGGGCTGATGCTCCGAAAGGTGCCCTCGAAGATCGCTAACCGCCTGATCGCAAAGCTGACCGGCGCGACCGTTCATGATACGGGTTGCACGCTCAAGGCCTTCCGACGTGAGCTGGTCCAGAACCTCCCGATCTACGCGGAACAGCACCGCTTCTTGCCGGTGCTCGCGCTCGCTAGTGGGGCGCGTATCTCGGAGATCATCGTCAACCACCGTCCGCGGATTCACGGCGTGAGCAAGTACGGGATTGGCCGGGCCGTGCGCGTCGCGCTGGACCTCTTGACCATGAAGATGCTCAGCTCATTTGCGAAGAGTCCGCTGACTTACTTCACGCTCCTCTCGGCGCCGTTCGTTGTCACTCCGCCGCTTTACTTCCTGGTGGCGCTGCTCTCCTCGGATGCCCCGAGGTTCAGCAGCGGCTGGGGGCAAGCCGCGCTCTTCACGTTGGGCTTGATGATCTCTGCTGGCGTCTACTTCGTCCTCCTCGGGCTCCTCGCCGAGCTGGTGGTCAAGGTGTTTGGCCGGAGCGACCGCCCGCTGAGCAGCGCGGACGGCGCCTCCGCTGTCCTGCGAACCGGAGGTGTGGCATGACCGAGGTCGTCCAGCCCACGCAGGCAGAGCCGACGGTCCTGGTCTCCAACGCCGCGCCGGACGTGACCATCGTCCTGCCCGTTCAGACCCAGAAGGCCGAGATCGACAACGTGCTCGAGGCCCTCGGGTCCACGCTCGAGCAGCTGGGCTACACCTGGGAGTGCATCCTGGTCTTCGACGGGATCAAGGGCCGGCTCTGGAGCCACGCGACCGCCCTCCAAGAGCGGACCCGCGACCAGATTCGGACGATCGCCTTGCACAAGTCCTTCGGGGAGTCGGTTTGCCTCTCCAGCGCCTTTGAGCACGCCCGAGGCGGGCTGATCCTGACCTCGCCGCCCTACGTCCAGACCGACCCGGACGGCCTGCGGGCCATCTTCGAGAGCATCGACGACGGGGCTGACTTCGTGACCACCTGGAGGACGGCGCGCATCGACTCGAAGCTCAACCAGCTGCAGTCGTTCGCCTTCAACTGGATCGTCCGCAAGGTCGTGGGAGCGTCCTTCCACGACCTGAACAGCACCCTGCGCGTCATGCGCCGAGAGGTCCTCGACCAGATGACCATCTACGGCAACATGTATCGCTACCTCCCGGCGGTGGCGTATCGCCAGGGGTTCCGAGTCGACGAGGTACGCGTCAGGCACCTCGCGGAGTGGGGCGGTAGCAGCGTCTTCGGGCCCGGGATCTACTTCCGGCGAGCGCTCGACGTGCTCGGCCTGATGTTCCTTGCGCGCTTCACACACAAGCCTCTGCGCTTCTTCGGGACCCTCGGCGGCTTCCTCATGTTCATCGGGGGGCTGCTCGCGGGAGTCGCGCTCATGGAGTGGGTCCTCAGGAGCGGCGACTTCTCGCTCTACAAGACCCCCTTCTTCCTGGTGGGTGTCCTCATGGGCGTGCTCGGCGCGCAGATCGTCGGCTTCGGTCTCGTGGGAGAGATCATCGTGTTCACCCAGGCGCGGAACGTCAGGGAGTATCGGATCGAGCGGATCTACGAGTGATGGGGCCCACGACCGAGATCACCGATGAGCCGGGGGCTGACGCCGGGGCGACGGCGCCCCTCGTCGTCCGCGAGGCGCGCGAGACGGACACCCCGTCCATGGATCAGTTCGTCCTCTCCGCGGAGCGCGGGACGTTCTTTCACCTCTCCGGTTGGACACGCGCGGTGGTGGAGGAATTCCGGCACCGGGACCGGTCGCTGGTGGCCCTCCGGAATGGAGAGGTCGTCGGGGTCCTGCCCCTGACGGAGTGCTCAGGTCTCCTCGGGGGAAAGGCGCTGATCTCCAACGCCTACGCGGTCTACGGCGGACCGGCAGCAGTGGATCGGGAGGTCGAAGTGGCGCTGGTTCGCGCGGCGGAAGACCTCGCGGTGGCTGAAGGTGTGGGGCGCCTGGAGCTCAGGTGTCAGCGTGATCTTGACCTGGGGTTCGAGCGGCTTGACCTCCACGCGACCTTCGTGCGGGAGCTGCCCGAGCACGCCGAGGAGGTGCTCAAGCGCATGCCGAAGAAGGCGCGCGCGGACGCCCGCAAGGCCCGGCAGTCGCACGGCCTGACGCTCACGGAGGGTCGCTGGTATGTGGGTGACCTCGTGCGCCTCTTCCACGCGAACAAGCAGGCCCTGGGCTCACCGGCGCTGCCCGCGACCTTCTTCGCGCGCCTCCTGAGCAACTTCCCGGAGCACTCCACCATTCACCTCACCAAGCAGGGGGACGAGCCGCTCATGGCCGTGATGTCCTTCCTCTTCCGGGACCAGGTGCTCGCGTATTACTCGGGCTCCGCGCCGGACGCAGATCGGCGCTGCAAGGCCAGCGGCTTCACCTACATGGCGCTCCAGGAGTGGTCCGTACGCGCGGGCTACCGGCTCTTCGACTTCGGGCGGAGCCGGAAGGGGTCGGGCGCGTTCGCCTTCAAGGCGCGGCAGGGCTTCGAGGCGGAGGACCTGCACTATCAGGTGCGCCTCGTCAGGGACCGTGCGCTGCCGAGCCTCAACCCGTCCAACCCCAAGACGTTGGTCTTGCAGCGTGGTTGGCGGAGCCTCCCCTCCGGGGTTGCCCGCCGCCTCTCGACCTCGGCCTCGCGCTTTCTCCCCTGAGGGGGGGAGGCCTCCGCGCTGTTGCCCTGCACCGTCGGGCGCAGGACCATCCGGCGCAGGACCGTCGGGCCACGGTCGTCGGGACACGGTCGTCGGGACACGGTCGTCGGGACACGGTCGTCGAGACAGAGTCGTCAGGGCCGGGCCATCGCTCCCGCGGCAAGGTCAAGGCTCCCGGGCATAGGGCGCCCGTGGCCGCGATGCGTCATGGAGGGGCTCGGGGCGGTGCAGTGCCCGTCGAGCGCCCGCCGAACGCCTCGGTGAAGACCGCCCGATGAGGAGGCCGCGCCCGCGGTCTGCCGGCGCGGCCGAGGCTCCGTTCAGCCCTGGAACCCGGACTGGAACGCGCCCCTGAGCTCTTCGACGCCGAGGTCCACGAGGGTCTTGCCGGAGACGCCCTTGATGACCAGGCGGTCCTTCTTCGATACGCGCCCGATGGGGGTCGTGGCGATGCCCATCATCTTGGTCTGGAAGTTGAACTTCTTGCCCTGCTCGACCTCCACGAGGAAGCGCGTGCAGGACTCGGAGAAGAGCAGGGTGGCGTCCGGGTCATAGCCCTCGCCGAAGTCCTCGCGGTCGATGACGGAGAGGTCGATGTCGGCGCCGAGGCCCCCAGCCATGCACATCTCCGCCGCGGCGACGGCGAGCCCGCCCTCCGAGAGGTCGTGGCACGCCCGCATCTGGCGCAGCTTGGTCGCGCCGTGGAGCTTGCGCAGGCAGGACGGGGCCTTGTCGAGGTCGGGGCGCGGCACCGACCCTCCCTGGAGGCCGAGCAGGTCAAGCCACTCAGATCCCCCGAGCTCCGCGTTCGTGACGCCCACCAGGAGCAGCAGGTTGCCCGGTTGCTTGGCGTCCATCGTGACGGCGTTGGCGACGCTCGGGACGCGGCTCATGGCGGTCACGTACAGCGTGGGGGGGATCGACAAGGTCTCGTCGCCGACGCGGTACTCGTTGTTCAGGGAGTCCTTGCCCGAGACGAACGGGGTGCCGTAGGCCATGGCCGCCGAGTAGCAGCCGCGGCTCGCGTGGACGAGGGCGCCGAGGCGATCAGGCTTGTCGCAGTTGCCCCAGGAGAAGTTGTCCAGGATGGCCGTGTGGTCGGGATCGCCGCCGCATGCCACGACGTTTCGCATCGCCTCGTCGATGACCGCCTCGGCCATGGCCTCGGGGTCGAGCACGCCGTAGCGGGGGTTGGCGCCGCAGCCGAGCGCGACGCCCTTCCTGGAGTCAGGGAGGGGCCGCAGGATGATCCCGTCCGAGGGCGCGTCCGCGCGCTCCCCGCTGAGCGGCTTGATGACGCTCATGCCCTGGACCTCGTGGTCGTACTGGCGAATGATCCACTCCTTGCTCGCGATGTTCGGTCGGCCAAGCAGGGCGAGGAGGGCCGCGCTCCACGGGGTCTCCTCCCCCTGGAAGGCCTCCGTGTCGCCGGGGCCCGGGCAGCCCGGGTCGGCGTGATCGGGTGCGATCCACTCCGCGCGCCGGGTCGGGCGGGGGGTGCCCTCGTGGAGGAAGTGCATGGACATGTCGCCCACGACCTCCCCCTCGTAGCGGAGGACGAGTCGACCGGAATCGGTGTACGTGCCGATGGCCGAGGCCTCGACCTCTTCCGACTCGAAGACGGCGATGAACTCCTCGAGCTTCTCGGTGGGGACGGCGAAGACCATCCGCTCCTGAGCCTCGCTGATCCAGATCTCCTCGGGGGTCAACCCGGGGTACTTCAGGGGGACCTTCTCGAGGTCCACCTCGGCGCCGCACTCGGCGCCCATCTCTCCGACCGCCGACGAGAGCCCGCCCGCGCCGCAGTCCGTGACCGCTCGGTAGAGCTTGAGATCGCGGGCGCGCAGCAACCCGTCGAGCACCCGCTTCTCCATGATCGGATCGCCGATCTGGACCGCGGCTGCGGACACCATCTCGCTCTCCTCGGAGAGCTCGATGGAGGAGAAGGTGGCGCCGTGAATGCCGTCGCGGCCGGTGCGGCCGCCCACGGAGACCACGACGTCTCCGGGGTGGACCTCCTTCGAGGCGCAATCGCGGGGGATCAGCCCCACGGTGCCGGCATACACCAGCGGGTTGCCCACGTAGCCCTCGTGGAACCAGACGCCACCCGAGACCGTGGGGATGCCCATCCGGTTCCCGTAGTCGCGGACACCGTCCACCACGCCGCGCAGGATCCTGCGCGGATGCATGGAGCCCTTCGGGACGTCTTCTTCGGGCAGGTCGGTCGGGCCCACGAAGAAGGCGTCGGTGTTGGCGATCGGCTTCGCCCCGAGGCCCACCCCGAGGATGTCACGGATCACACCGCCGATGCCGGTGCCGGCGCCGCCGTAAGGGTCAATGGCGCTCGGGTGGTTGTGGGTCTCGACCTTGATGGCCAGGCACCAACCGCCGCGCTCGGGGTCGACGTCGGGCTCGAACTCCACGATGCCGGCGTTGTCATGGAAGACGCTGACGCACCAGTCCTTGTCGAGGTCGAAGGTGGCCTTGGCGATCGTGGACTTGAGGAGGTTGTCGATGACCTCCCCGTCCATCTCGATCACGCCACGGAAGGTCTTGTGCTGGCAGTGTTCGCTCCAGGTCTGGGCGATGGTCTCCAGCTCGCACAGGCTGGGCTCTCGACCCTCGGCCGCGTAGTGCCCCTGCACCTCCTTCATCTCGGTCAGGTTGAGGGAGAGCGCCCCCTCGGTCGAGAGGCGCACGAGCCCGTCGTCGTCGAGGGCGCTGATGGGGACCTCCACGCGTCCGTGCCTCGGGCGGGGCTCGGGGGCACCGTAGGGGAGCGACTCGCTCCCGATGGAGATGGCCTCGATGACCTCGTTGGCGAGCGCCGCGCGCGCGGCGGCATCGAGCGCCCCGGCGTCGGCTCCCTCCTCGAGGCAGATCTCCCAGGCTCGGAAGGTGGAGACGGCGCCGCGGCTCTCAGGCGGCAGGACCCCATCGTCGCGCAGGGCGTCCTCCAGCGTCTGAGCCACGGGGTCCATGACGCCCGGCTTGCGAGCGACCAGGACGCGGTGGGCGCCCGGGGTGGCTGCAGGCTTGGACCCAGGCTCGGTGACCCTCGCCTGATCGACCACCGGGTCCACGAGGAACTCCTTCATGGCGCGCTGTCGGGCGGCCTCGTCGAGTCCGGGGGGGAGCAGGTAGCCTCGCCCGAGGCGGACGGAGGCGACGCCCCCCAGGCCGAGCTCGGTCAGGGCCGCCTGGGCGTGGACCCCCTCGGGGTCGTCCACGCCATCGCGGCGGAAGACCTCGACGCGCCAGGCGTCAGGGAGGGGCGAGCTGCTGGCAGGACCGGCGGCGCCGGACCCGGGAGAGGCCATTTCGGTGGATGTCATGGGGGGCTCGGCGGGGCTCCGCTGGCCCGATCAGGTGGGCTGGCCGCGCGCCGGGTCCCGATAGTAGTGCTGGAGACCGTCAGAAGGAACGAGCCTCTTGCTTGCCCGGCGGGGATCAGGTGGGGAGGATATGCCCACGGCCGCACGGCGGCCTGAACAGCCATGTCGACGGAAGAGAAGACCAGAGAACCGGCCGGGCTCCCCTTCGAGCGCGACATCCAGGAGATGGAGCGCAAGCTGGTGGACCTCGAGGAGCAAGCGGGGGATGACCTCGACATCTCGGACGAGGTGCGGGCGCTACGCTCCAAGCTCAAGGACAAGCTGGTGGAGACCTACGCCGGCCTCTCGGCGTGGGATCAGGTCACCGTGGCCCGCCACCCCGACCGCCCCGTCACCGGTGACTACGTCGTGGGCGCGTTCGACGAGTTCATCGAGCTCCACGGTGACAAGCAATACGGCGACGACCCCGCCATCGTGACCGGGCTCGGGCGCATCGGTGAGCGCCGCTTCATGCTGGTCGGGCACCGGAAGGGCCGTACGACCAAGGAGCGGCTGCGCTGCAACTTCGGCTGTGCCCACCCTGAGGGGTACCGCAAGGCGCTGCGAAAGATGCAGCTCGCCGAGCGGATGGGGCTCCCGATCGTGACCATGATCAACACGCCCGGGGCCTACCCCGGGATCGGCGCCGAGGAGCGGGGCCAGGCGGCTGCCATCGCGGAGAACATCCTCAAGATGTTCGAGCTGAAGGTGCCGGTGATCACCTACGTCATCGGTGAAGGCGGCTCCGGCGGGGCGCTCGGCATCGGGATCGCCGATCGTGTGCTCATGCTGCAGTACGCCTACTACTCCGTGATCTCCCCGGAGGGCTGCGCCGCGATCCTCTGGAAGGACGGCGCGCGCTCGCCTGAGGCCGCGGAGGCGCTCGGCCTGACCGCCAATATCCTTCAGGGGCTCGGGATCGTGGACGGGGTGGTGGACGAGCCCCTCGGCGGTGCGCATCGGGACACCAGCGCCATGATCCAGTCCATGCGCGAGTCGATCGTCGAGCAGCTCGAGTCCCTCGACGGCATCGACGGCGAGGCGCTGGTGGCGAACCGCCGTGAGAAGTTCAGGCACATCGGCGCCATCGACGGGCGGTTCCCCTCGCCCGCCTGAGGGCAGGATCGCCGTGCGCCTCGCGGGACCCGCCGACCGGATGTGGACCAAAGCGAGACGGGACGTTCCCAGGTCCCGCTCCAACGGTCGGCGCGCCGCCGCGTATGCGGGCGCGTGCGTTCCTCCTCCCTTCGACAGCTGCGATCCGTCCCCTCTGGCCGGGTCGCCCCCTCGACCCGGTCCCTGGCCGGTACGCGGCCCCTCGGGTGCGCCTCGTCGCCAGAGCACGCCATGGACGGTGGCGCCGTGAAGGGACCCGATGAGGTTGATGGCGCGGAGCACGCGCGCCGCGAGGCGGCCCGGGCTGATCACGCGCTCGTTCGCCGGGCTCAAGGCGCCGACGAGGAGGCCTTCGGCGAGCTGGTTCGACGGCACCAAGGGCGCGCGTACCGGGTGGCCAGGAACCTCGTTCCCTCGGACGAGGACGCCCAGGACATCGCCCAGGAGGCGTTCCTGCGGGTCTTCAGGAACCTGGAGCGCTTCAACTTCGACCACGACTTCACCACGTGGCTCTATCGCATCGTCACCAACCTGTGCATCGACTTCCTGCGCAAGCGGCGGGTGGCGATCTCGGTGTCTCGAGGTCGCGAGGGAGAGGACGGCGTGGAGTCGGCCCTGGACCTCGAGGATCACAGTGAGCCTGCCCCGTGGGAGTATGCGGAGGCGACCGAGACCGCGGCCGAGGTCCACGAGGTGCTCGCCTCGCTCGCACCTCACTTCCAGTCGGTCCTCACCCTCCGGGAGATCGAGGGGCTCGGCTGCCCCGAGATCGCGGACATCGTGGGCGCGACCCACGTCACCGTTCGCTGGCGGCTGCACCGTGGGCGCAAGCTGTTCCAGGAGGAGTGGGAGCGCCGGGCGCGGATGCGGCAGCAGGGCGCAGCCGATCTCATTCAGAGCGGAGGGGGCGGAGAAGCTTCGACTTCCCCGCCAACGCAGCAGGACGAACGACGTACAGAGCGCGAGAGAAGCCGCGACGAGGGCACCCGATCATGAGACGAGATGGCGATGGAAACGATGGCAGGTCTGACGAAGGTCAGGCCTTTCGAACCCGAGAAGAGTTCGAGTCGTCCCTCCCGCTGTTCGTCGGCGGTGATCTGGACCCCGCGGATGAGCGAGCGGTCGAGGGGTGGCTTGTGCAGCACCCCGAAGATCGGGAACTGTTGGAGGCCGCTGCGCGGGCTCGGGTCGTGTTGAAGGAGCACGGCGAACGGGTGCGCGCGGCGGAGGTCCCGGACCTCTGGCCGGGGGTGCGAAGCGCCCTCGGCGAGGTCGGGGTCCTGCCCTCAGAGCCGGCACCCTCGCGGCAACTCACCCTGGTCGGGTGGAGCCGCGGCTTCGCCGCTGCGGCCGCGCTCGCCCTGGTCACAGGGCTCGGGTTCATGATGAGCGATCCCGGCTCGACGCCGGGTACGCCTCAGCGGTCGACGGCGCTGGAGTCGCTCGCCGACACGTCGGGGGCCGGACGGGCCGAGAGCTTCGGAGCCGAAGCCGAGGTCGAGCTTGTGGGGAGCCGCCGGCTGGGCGCTCCCTTGAGCCGACCGGGGCCGAACGGTGAGCACCTCATCGACGAGGCCTCGCTGGTGCCCCTGTGGCAAGTGCTGCCCGTGGTCGACCCCGCGAGCGCTTCAGCGAGCTCTCAGCTCGCCAGCGACCGCCGCTAGATCCCCCAGGTCCCCCCTCAAACGATCCGAGGAGCCTTGGTTCCAGGAGGCGGTGGAGCCCGGGTCCAGGGGGGCTCGGGAGGCGTGACCCCTTCCGCGGTGACTCTGCAGGCGGTGACTCTGCAGGCGGTGATTCCGGCAGCAGTCACCTCGGGAGCCGCGGATGAGCCCGGAGCGTCGCGGGGGCCGATGAGGCCCGGCGGGGGGGGGCTGTCTCGTGGCGCTGTCGGGAGGGGCGAAGCGGAACCGGGCGGACCTCCGCTGGCGATGCGGACCGCCAAGTGCGGCGCTGTGAGGCCTGCTCCGCCGCTGCGATATGCCCCGGCGTGCTGGAGCCGTACGGCGGGAACGCCCCCTTCCAGATCCGCCGCGGTGCTCGGCTCGGAGCCGGTGGTGCCCAGCCCTGGTCTGGCGACCCAGGCCTGGCTTGGCCGGGCCTGAGGTCCGGTCACCCCCGCTCGGGTTTGGGTCGTCGCGCCCCGGGTGCGGGCCGTCTCAGCCCTGGTTCGACGTGGCGATGGCCCGGTCGCAGCGCTCGACGAAGTCGTAGGCCTTCCTGATGTCAGGATCCTCGAAGCTGGCGGTCCGCGCGCGGAGCTCGATGAAGCGCTCGATGGAGGTGCGCGCCTTCACGAACTCCCCGAGGTCGAACAGGAGCTGAGCCTTCAGGCTGTACGCCTCCGGGAGCTCCGGCTGCAGGATGAGGATCTCATCGAACTCCGTCACGGCCTCGTTGTATCGGCCGAGCTCCTCCAACAGGAACGCGATGTGGAGCCGGGTCTTCACCTCGAACTCGCGGTTGGAGCGCTGGTTGTCGAAGAGCCGCGTCTCGTCCTCGGCGTTGAGACCCTCATCCTCCAGCTGGATCATCACGAGGCGCTGCGAGCTGCGGATCGAGTCGATCAGCTCGCGGCTGTAGGCGATGCTCGCCTCCATCTCGCCGAGGAGCGCGGTGGTGCGCACGAGCCCACCCAGTGACTGCGGCTCACCCTGGTAGATCTCCCGCGAGCGCAGGAAGTGGTTCTTGGCTTGCCTCCACTGATCGCGGGCCTCTGCCTCGAGCTCTGCGGCGCGCTTCGCGCGGTCGGGAGCGTCCGTGGGCCGGCTCCCGTCACGCACCCCAGCGGCCGCCTCGTCGTAGAGGACGCCGGCCCGCTCAACCGCCGCGCCCCAGAACATCTGCACCCGGTAGTCGTCCTTCTCCGGGATCGACTCGAAGATCTGAATCGCGGCCTGGATGTCGCCCGACTTCCCCTGCAGCAGCTTGCACTGCCCGTAGATCAGCAGGAAGCGGGAGTTCTCCGGCTCGATCTCGAGGGCCCGGAAGGCCTGGTCCTCGGCGCGCGCGATCTCTCCGAGCTCGATGTAGCGCAGCGCGTTCTCGAAGTAGATCCCGAGCTGCTGTTCGTCGGTCAGCTTGGGCCGCCCGTCATCCTCGGTGTCCGGCGTCGAGCTGCAGGACACGAGTCCTGTGCCGAGGCCTGCGCAGAGGGTGGCGCAGAGGGTGGCGCCCACGACCAGGGGGAGACTCGCGGCGAAGCCTCGTGCGAGCCCCAACGCGCTGCGCGAGATCCTCAGGGCCATGGGGGAGCGGTGCTCTTGGGTGCTTGAGGTGTGTGGGAACATCGGAGTCAGGTCGGGGACGGGGGCTCGTTGGCTCCGCGCAATAGTGCATCGAGTCGGCCCTGTTGCATACGAACCTCCAGGATCCGTCCGCCCGACAGGGCCACCAGTCCCGGCTTCGCTCCCTTTGGCTTGTGGATGTGCTTGCGCTGGGCCACGTGGACCGGGGCTCGGTCGGTGCCGCGGATGGGTGAGAAGTGAATGGCAAGGTGTGCCGCGTCGAGGAGCTCCTCGTGGTCGGGCTCCTTCCCCTTCGGCGTGCACAGCACGACGTGGCTCCCGGGGCAGTCCGCCGTGTGGAGCCAGTAGTCGGACCCACGGGCCAGGCGGATCGTGAGGGTGTCGTTGTCCCGTGAGGTGCGCCCGACGCGGATCTCTGATCCCTGGCACCCCACGAAGGAGCGGTATGGCTTGCGCGGCGCCGGGGCCTTGCGCTTGCGCACGTCGGCCACCTGGCGCGGGTCGAGCAAGCCAGCCTCCACGGCCTCGCCGTCGAGCCTCGCGGCGTCCACTTCCTGGTCCTCGGCGCGCGCAGCCAGCTCCTCCAGCTGCGCCATGCGGGCGCGCGCCCGCTCGAGCTCCTCGTCCACCGTGGCGCGGGCTCGTTCGAGCTTGTGAAAGCGATCGAAGAGCTTCTGGACGTTCTCCGCCGGCGCGAGCTTGGGATCAATCTCGAGGGTTCGCTCGGGGGTCCCCTCGGCGAACCAATCCTGGACCTGGACCTCCCGCTGTCCGCGCTTGAAGGTCCCCAGGGCGGACTTCAGAAGGTCGCCGTCCATTCGGACCCGCTCGGCCCCGTCGGCGGCGCTGGCCTTGGCCTCCAGCCCGTCCAGCAGCGCACGGGTCCTGGCGATCCGGCGCTTGACGCGCTGCCTGAGCGTCTTTCGAGCGTCCGCTTCGTGGGCCTCGGCAGCCGCGGTGCCGAGGCAGCGCTCCACCGACCAGGAGAGCGGGGCGCGGTCCTTCACCTTACCGGGGGGGAGGTCCTCGGGGGTCCCGAGCGCCTCGAGCAGGCCTTCGACGGAAGGGGGGGGCGGCTTACCTGCGCCCGGCGCGGCCCAGGGGGAGCCCACGGAGAGGCGCGGCTCCTGGCCCGCCTTCACCGGCGGCGCCGCGGCCATGGCGATGACGCGGTCGGCGGCGCCCATCAGGATCAGGTTGGCGCGTCGGCCGAAGAGTTCGAGGAGCAACGCGCGCCGTCCCTCGTCCCCTCGCAGCTCCACGAGCACCATGCGGTCGCCGCGCACCGGCGCGATGGACCGCAGTGTCGCTCCGTTGAGCTCGGCCGCCAGCGATTGGAAGAAGGGCCCCACGGGTCCGTCATGGCGCTGGAGCCGGCCCTGCTGGAGGTGAAGCCGTGGCGCACTCGGGTCCGCAGCGAGCCGGAGCCGGAGGACGGCGGGTCCGTCCTCCTCGGCCCTGTCGGCGGGCGGTTCTAGAACGAGCAGGACGTCCCGGGGTGGGAACCCCTGGACGTCCTTGACCGTCCAGCCCGCGAGGAGCGGCTGGAGCTCGTCGCACAGCTCGGCGACGTGGTGGGCCGTGAGGCTCACTGCCCTGGGGCGCGGCTCGCTCAGGCGAGCTCCTCCTTCACGGAGTAGCGCCACTCGAGGTCCGAGGGGGTCCAGTCGGAGAGCTCGGCGGCGTCAGAGAACCAGAGCCCGAGCTCGAACTTGGCGGTGTCCTCACCGTCGGAGGCGTGCACGAGGTTGTTCGAGAAGCTCATGCCGAAGTCGCCGCGGATGGTGCCCGGAGCGGCCTCGCGGGCGTTCGTCTTGCCCACGAGGGTGCGGACCACCGTGATGGCGTCCTTGCCCTCGAGGGCGATGGCGACCACGGGCCCGGAGGACATGAAGTCCACGAGGTTGGGGTAGAAGGGACGCTCCTTGTGGACCTCGTAGTGCTGCTCGAGCACGGAGCGGTCGAAGGTCCGCATCTTGAGCCCGACGAGACTGAGGCCTTTGGCCTCGAAACGAGAGAGGATCGAGCCGACGAGGCCGCGCTGGACGGCATCGGGCTTGAGAAGGACGAGGGTGCGCTCCACGAGGGGTCTCCGGAGGTATCTGGGTCTCGGATGGGTCATCCCGACTCTCACGGCGAGGGCGCGAGATGGCGATCGGGCGCGAGAGGATAGCGATCCCGGTGCCCCCGGCGGGGCCCCGAGTGGGGTGGGGCCGTTTTTTCTTCGCGAGGCCGAGGATTCGAGCTTTCGTCTGGTTGACCCAGGGACCTGCCTCACTATCCTCGCTCGCACATTTCCGGCCCGGCGGGTTTCCCCAAACGCGCCTCCGGACTTTCAAAACGGAAACGGACGATCCCCATCGTCCAGCCTCGCTCCAAAGCCATCCTCTCGCTTCGGGCCGTCGTTCCCTTCACCGGGTTTGGCGCTCTCGAGCCCCCATCACGCCGAGTTCGGAATGTCGACCAGCAACGATCCCTCGGGCCCCTCGGGTCCTGATCAGGCCGGCGACCCCACGAAGTTGGAGGGCTCGGTCCCGAACTTGCCCGGCGCGGAGTGGGTTGGAGAGCAGCGCGAAGTCGGTAAGGCGGCGGGCGCCGGTCTCCAGTTTGGTCTGACGATCTGCGTCTTCGCGGTCGCCGGGCTCTGGCTGGATGGACGGCTGGGCACGGACCCCTGGCTACTGGTCACGGGTGTGCTGCTCTCCTTCTTCGGTGGCACCGTCTCCCTCATCAAAAAGTACACCTGACCGCCCCGCGGTCTTCGCCGACTCGACCCTTGCCCCTGTGATCAGGGGCACCCCCAAGCCCAAAGGCTCCCCAAGCACCGTGCAGCGCGCCACCCTCTCCGCCCTGATCGCCGTCACCCTCGGCGTCGGCTTCGTCCTCCTCCGCGGGGAAGGGCTGGATATGGTGTCGGTTGGTGTCCTCGGCGGCGTCAGTCTTGGGTCCGCGGCCGCCCTCCTGGCCCACTCGCTGGTCTCTGCGGCCATGCAGTTGCAGTCCGAGAAGGCTCTCCAGTTCGTCCTCGCCGGCTTCGGCGTCAAGGCCGTCGGCGCCATCGCCCCCTGGGCTGTGCTCGCCTTCTGGGCCCCGGCCGCAGGCATCGCGGACCCCGCGTCCTACGTCCTCGGTTACATCTCCGCCGCCCTGCTCGTGCTGGGCGCCGGTGTCTTCGATCACCTCCGCCTCGCGGCCGTCGTCTCGCATCAGCGAGCGCGCGCCGGGATGGAAGGCGGCCTCACCCACCCGGTTCCCACTGGCTCCAGCGCACCGCTGGAGAGCGCGTCGTGAGCATCCTCCGCCCGCTGGCAATGCTGGCCGTATTGGTCGGCGCCTGTTTTCTCACCCATCGTCATACGCCGCATCACACGGCGTCTGAGGACTCCCTCTTCTCGACGATCTTCATGCACGTCATCCCCGCGCCGGTCGTCGGCGCTGGTGGGGACCACGGGCATGGGGAGACGGGTGAGATCGATCATGCGGCCGCCGAGGCGGCGGGTCACGCCGATGACCACGCGGGAGAGCACCATCACGCCGAGCCGGCCCTGCATATCGGTCTGCCGGCCTTTCTAGGGGGCTTTGACGGCCACCCGACGAAGGAGGGGCATCAGCTCGTTGTTTACAACCTGCAGATCTTCCAGCTGGCCGCACTCCTGATGATCCTCATCGGCTTCAGCGGGGTGCCGGCGTACCTGCGGACCGGTCGAGGGGATACCACCTCGAGGCTGATGGCAGGGTTCTGCCTCTGGCTCCGCGATGACCTCGTTGAGCCGGCCATGGGCAAGGAGCTGAGCAACCGGTTCCTGCCGTTCATGATGTTCATCTTCTTCTTCATCATGTTCATGAACGTGATGGGGCTGACGCCCGCCTCGGTGACTCCGACGGCGAGCATCTTCGTGACGGGCGCCCTGGCGTTCATCACCTTCGCGACCATGATCGTCGGCGGCATGATCGCCCAGGGGCCGGTGGCGTTCTTCAAGAACCTCGTGCCGCACGTGCCCCTGATCCTGTGGCCGCTCATGTTCGTCATCGAGCTCACGGGGCTCATCCTCAAGCCCGCCGCGCTGATGATCCGGCTCTTCGCCACCATGACTGGAGGGCACCTCGTGGTCCTCTCGTTCCTGGCGCTGATCTTCCTCTTCGGGCCCTTCGCCGGGAATTCGATGGGGAAGGCGCTCGCCATCAGCCCCGCGTGGGTCGGCTTCAGCGTCTTCGTCATGATCATCGAGGCCTTCGTCGCCTTGGTTCAGGCCTACATCTTCACCCTCCTCTCCTCGCTGTTCATCAGCGCCTCGATTCACCCCGAGCACTGATCAGCGGGAGTAACGGCGCGGGCGTCCCATGGGACGCGCCGGGCCAGCCCGTGTAAGGCCAGCACTGCCTGGCCTCCTTCGACCCTCTGAATCCGGCTCGAGAAGGCCTCCGCCGACCCGAGCGACTTTCCGACCAGCAGGTCCTCCGCGACCACTACCACTCGACTACCGAAAGCCATGTTCAACCCCGTTCAAGAACCGCAGGCCGCCCTCGACATCGCCAAGGCCGGAGCCGGCATCGGCGCCGGACTCGCCGCCATCGGCGCTGGTCTCGGCATCGGCAAGATTGGCGCCAGCGCTGCTGAGGGCATCGCCCGTCAGCCTGAGGCCGACGCCAAGATCCGCGGCATCGCGATCATCCTCGCGGCGTTCGTCGAGGGTGTCGCCCTCTTCGCCGTCGTTCTGACGCTGCTCATCGCCAACCAGTGAGCCGCGGCGGTCCCCGGTCGATCCGCAGGGCGCGCTCAGCGCGCCTGCGGTCGACCAGGCGGGACTGCTAGGAGAGGTTCCGCTTCGCGGCGCCCTCCCTCGACCCCAATTTCTCGACGCCGCCTCCGCGCGGTGCCCCGTCTGCGACTCCACGCCGGACCCCTTTCAATCAGGTCCCAATGCCGCTTTTCACGAACATCCAGAGCCTTCCGCTCCTCGTCGCCGAGGGGGGAGGTTTCGACGTCTTCGATCCGAACGGCGCCGGCAACTTCCTCTGGACGCTGCTTATCTTCGCGCTCTCGTTTCCGCTCATGTGGAAGATGGTCTTCGGACCTATCGTGAGCGCACTGATCGAGCGGGACGCCAAGGCCTCCGAGGCGATCCACGCCGCGGAAGCGGCCAGCGAGGCCGCCGAGCGCAGCCGCGCCGAGGTCGAGGTCGCCCTGGGGAACGCCAACGCCGAGGCCAAGAAGCTCATCGCGAGCGCCACCTCCCGGGCCGAGGCCCGCGAGCGTGACATCGTCGAGAACGCCAAGAAGGAGGCCGAGGCGATGATCGCCAAGGCCAAGGCTGACATCGACGGAGAGCGCGAGAAGGCGATTGCTCAGATCCGCTCCGAGGTCGTCGACCTTTCCATGAAGGCCGCCACGGAGGTCCTTGGCCGCGCTGTGAGCGCGGACGATGATCGTCGTCTGGCCGAGCAAATCGTCAGCGCTTCGGGGAACTGATCGTGATCCTGGATCCCGTCACCAACCGCTGGGCCGATGCGCTCTTCGAGGTCGCTCGCAAGGCCGACGCTATGGAGGCCATCCAGGCCGACACAGCAAGGCTCTCCGCGGAGGTCTCCTCTCCCAAGGTCGCTGCCTTCCTGTACGGCAGCAGCGTCCCTCAGGAGGAGCGTGTGAAGCGGTTCCAGCCTCTGCTGGAGCTTCTGCACCCCAAGACCCAGAGCTTCGTGCGGCTGCTCTTCGAGCGTCGCCGCCAAGAGGTCCTTCAGGGCATCGGCGAGGCCTTCAAGCGCAAGGTCTACGAAGAGACTGGCCGCGTCGAGGGCGTGGTCGAGTCCGTCCGGGAGCTCTCCGCTGAGGACATCTCCAAGCTCGAGTCCGCCGTCGGTGCCCGTATCGGCAAGACGGTAGTTCTCACCCAGCGTCACTCCGCCGATTTGATCGGCGGCGTGCGCGTCATCGTCGGCGCCCGCCTCTTCGACGCGACGGTCAAGGGCCGTCTCGAGTCGATGCGCGAGCGCCTGATGTCAGCCGCTCTCCCCGGCTGAGCCCACCGCCGCCATTCGGCGGCACCCCACGAACACACCAAGACGTCCACCACGACACCCGCCCTCGCGATTGGCCAGGGCAAACGAACCATGGATCTCCGACCCGCCGAAGTGACCTCGATCCTCGAGAAGGAAATTGAGGAGTTCAGCCAGGACAGTGGCATGCAAAGCGTTGGCACCGTGCTCAGCGTTGGTGACGGTGTCGCCCGCGTGTACGGCCTCGACGACTGCGTCATGAACGAGCTCCTCGAGTTCGAGGGCGGCGTCCGCGGCGTCGCGCTCAACCTCGAGGAGGACAACGTCGGCTGCGTGCTCCTGGGCTCCGCCACCGAGGTCAAGGAAGGCCAGCAGGTGAAGGGCACCGGACGGATCATCTCCGTGCCGACCGGCGACAAGCTCCTCGGCCGCGTGGTGAACGCGCTGGGCGACGCGGTCGACGGCAAGGGCCCGCTCGGAACCAGCGAGTCGGACCTGCGCCCGATCGAGCAGGACGCCCCGTCCGTGGTGGAGCGTCAGCCGGTGGACCAGCCCCTCCAGACGGGAATCAAGGCCATCGACGCGATGATCCCGATCGGCCGAGGCCAGCGGGAGCTCATCATCGGCGACCGCCAGACGGGCAAGACCGCCCTGCTGGTGGACACGATCCTCTCCCAGAAGACCACGGGCGGTGGTGACCCCACCAACCCCGAGCAGGTCATCTGCATCTACGTGGCCGTCGGCCAGAAGCAGTCCACGGTCGTCGACATCGTGCGCCGCCTCGAGTCCGAGGACGCGATGAAGTACACCATCGTCGTCAGCGCCTCGGCCATCGACGAGGCCTCCATGCAGTACCTGGCGTGCTACGCCGGCTGCGCCATGGGGGAGCGGTTCCGCGACGAGGGCCGCCACGTCGTCATCTTCTACGATGACCTCTACAAGCAGGCGCTGGCCTACCGCCAGGTCATGCTGTTGCTCCGTCGCCCGCCGGGCCGTGAGGCCTTCCCCGGCGACGTGTTCAACCTGCACAGCCGCCTCCTCGAGCGCGCGGCAAAGCTCGCGGACAACGCTCCGGAGATCAACCCGCGCTTCTCCGCCGGCGGCGGCACGCTCACCGCGCTGCCCGTGGTGGAGACCCAGGAGGGTGACGTCTCGGCGTACATCCCGACCAACGTCATCTCGATCACCGACGGCCAGATCTTCCTCGAGGGCAACCTGTTCAACGCGGGCATCCGCCCCGCGGTGAACGCCGGCATCTCGGTGTCGCGAGTCGGCGGCGCGGCCCAGATCCCGCCCATGAAGAAGACGGCTGGCTCGCTCCGCCTTGACCTCGCCCAGTTCCGCGAACTTCAGGCCTTCGCCCAGTTCGGCTCGGACCTCGACAAGGCGACCCAGGCCAAGCTGACCCGAGGCGAGCGCCTCGTCGAGATCTTGAAGCAGGGCCAGTACCGCCCGGTCGAGGTCGCCAACCAGGTCATGATCATCTACGCGGGCACCTCGGGTGCTCTCGACGGGATTCCGGTCAGCAAGGTCGGCGAGTTCGAGGAGCAGTTCATCGACTACGTGAACGACACGCACCCCGAGGTCGCCCAGCAGATCCGGGACGCCAAGAAGGACATTCCGGCTGAGGTCAAGACGATCCTGGATGCGGCGGCCAAGACGGTCACCGCGCAGATCGCCTGATCGATCCACTCCGCAGCTCCTCCGAAACCTCTTCGAGATAGCGCATGGCTGGCATCAAGGAACTTCGCCTTCGGATCAAGTCCGTCGGCAGCATCAAGCAGATCACGCGAGCGATGGAGATGGTCTCTTCGACCAAGCTCCGCCGCTTCCAGGATCGTGCGGTGGCATCGCGCCCCTACAGCGAGGAGATCGCCGGCCTCGTGTCGCGTCTCTCCTCGGTGCTCGGGGACGACATGGAGGATCAGCCGCTGTTTGCGCCTGGCGCCGGCGACCGCACCCTGGTGCTGCTCATCACCTCCGACCGTGGACTCTGCGGTGCCTTCAACACCAACCTGTTCCGTGCGCTGGAGACCTGGCTCGCCGGTCGGGACGTGTCGAAGCACGACTTCTTCGTCTACGGACGCAAGGGCGCGCAGTACCTGGCGTCTCGCGGTCGTAACGTCACGCGGTTCATCACGGACCCGCCGATGGAGGAGATCGACTACCACAACGCCGCGCTGACCGGCCGGATGCTGACGACCGAGTTCGCTGGCGGCTCTTACAACGACGTCTTCATCGGATACTCGGCCTTCGAGTCGATGGTGAAGTACGTACCGCAGATCGCTCCCTTCCTGCCGTTGACCCCCGAGGCGCTCGGAGGGGGTGACGAAGCCCCGTCCGAGGCGATCATGGAGCCCGACGCGAAGTCCATCTTCGAGTCGCTGGTCCCGCGCTACCTGGAGACGCGTATCTACAACTCGCTGCTCGAGTCCCTCACAAGCGAATACGCCAGCCGGCGTTTCGCCATGAAGAACGCCACCGATGCTGCTGACGACATGCAGAAGGCCCTCAAGGGGGTCTACAACCGCAAGCGTCAGGAAGGCATCACCAAGGAGCTGCTCGACATTGTCGGCGGCACCGAAGCCGTGAAGTGATCCGGGTCGACCCCGCTCACTGACACGCATTCACGATCACATCCAAGGCCCCGAAACACCCCACGCCACTCAGTTCCCATGACTGCTACCCAGACCAAGGGCACGGTCGCTCAGATCTTCGGCCCCGTTGTCGACGTCCGCTTCCCCGCGGGTCAACTTCCCGAGATCTACAACGCCGTCGAGATCACCAGCGAGTCCGCAGGCCTCAACATCGTCCTCGAGGTTGCCCAGCACCTCGGTAACGACGTCGCCCGCTGCATCGCGATGGCGTCGACCGACGGCTGCAGCCGCGGTATGGACGCCGTCGATACCGGCGCGCCCATCACGGTGCCTGTCGGCGAGCGTACCAAGGGGCGAATCTTCAACCTCCTCGGCACTCCGCTCGACACGGTGGCCCGCGGTGGGATGGAGTCCGGCACCGAGTGGCCGATCCACCGCGCGGCGCCCCGCTTCGACGAGCAGGAGGCCGTCTCCGAGCTGTTCGAGACGGGCATCAAGGTCGTCGACCTGCTCTGCCCGTTCGCCAAGGGTGGCAAGATTGGACTGTTCGGTGGAGCCGGCGTTGGCAAGACCGTGCTCATCCAGGAGCTGATCCGGATCACCGCGGTCGAGAAGGGTGGCTTCAGCGTGTTCGCTGGCGTCGGGGAGCGTACCCGCGAGGGCAACGACCTCTGGCTTGAGATGAGCGAGGCGAAGTACAGCCTCCCGGACGGCGGCGAGGCGTCGGTGATCGACAACGCCGTGCTCGTGTTCGGCCAGATGAACGAGCCCCCGGGCGCGCGCCTGCGTGTGGCGCTCACCGGCCTCACCATGGCCGAGTACTTCCGTGAAGAGAAGAAGCAGGACGTGCTCCTCTTCGTCGACAACATCTTCCGCTTCGTTCAGGCGGGCTCCGAGGTCTCGGCGCTGCTGGGCCGCATGCCCTCCGCGGTCGGCTATCAGCCGACCATGGCGTCCGAGATGGGCGCCCTGCAGGAGCGGATCACGACCACGAAAGACGGGTCTGTGACCTCGATGCAGGCCGTCTACGTGCCCGCCGACGACATCACCGACCCCGCGCCGGTGGCGACGTTCGCTCACCTGGACTCGACCATCATCCTGGACCGCGCCATCTCCGAGCTCGGCATCTACCCCGCGGTGGACCCGCTGAAGTCCACCTCGCGGATGCTCGACCCGCAGGTCGTTGGTGAGGAGCACTACAACACCGCGCGTCAGGTCCAGCAGACCCTGCAGCGCTACTCGGACCTCAGGGACATCATCGCCATCCTCGGCATCGAGGAGCTGTCCGACGAGGACAAGCAGGTCGTGAGCCGCGCCCGCCGGATCCAGAAGTTCCTTTCCCAGCCGTTCTTCGTCGCGGAGCAGTTCACCGGCATGCCCGGCGTCTTCGTCCCGCGCGAGGACACCGTTCGCTCGTTCCGCGAGATCCTCGACGGCAAGCACGACGACATGCCCGAAGACGCCTTCTACATGGTCGCCGGTATCGAAGCCGCCACCACGAAGGCCAAGGACATCGGCAGCGAGGGCTGAGCCTCTGGCTCCGCCCCCGACCACCTCGCCCAGACTAAGTATGGCAGGCCCCATCTCACTCCGCGTCATCACGCCCGAAGCCGTCTCCCTCGACACGACGTGCTCGTCCATCAGCTTTCCCACGACCGACGGGTCGGTGGGGGTGCTGAAGGGCCACGCCCCGATGGTGGCTGCCCTCGGCATCGGCGAACTCCAGATCCGCGGAGACTCCGCGGACAGCGCGATGTTCATCGCGGGGGGCTTCGCTGAGGTTCGAGACAACGTGGTTCGAGTCGTCACTGACGTCTCCGAGCCGCCCACCGAGATCGACGTGGAGCGTGCCTCCAAGGCCGCCGAGCGGGCTCGCGCCCGTCTCGAGACCAGCGAGTCGGCGGAGGGCGAGCACCTGGACGTGCTGCGCGCCCGCGCGTCTCTGGCACGTGCGATCATGCGTCAGCAGGTCGCGACCAAGTACCGCCGCTGATGTCGGGCGCCTACGAGCGGGCCGGCTGGCAGCGAACCCACACCTGCGGCGAGCTCCGGGAGGAGCACGCCGGATCGAAGGCGGTGCTCAACGGGTGGGTCGCGAGCCGGCGCAACCTGGGCGGCATCTACTTCATCGACGTCCGGGACCGCTATGGGGTGACCCAGGTCGTCCTGCCGGAGGATCTCGAAGCGTCGGCGAAGCTGGCGCGCGAGGACTGTATTTCGGTGACCGGAGAGGTCGCCCTGCGTGAGGCGCCCAACGAGCGCATGCCCACGGGCATGATCGAGCTGCGGGCGGCGTCGGTGGAGAAGCTCTCGGCTTCGAAGACGCCGCCGTTCGAGATCGAGGAGAACCTCGACACCTCGGTGGAGCTCCGACTCAAGCACCGCTACCTCGACCTCCGGCGCCCCGACATGCAGCGGGCGCTGATGCACCGCAGCCGCTTCATCGGGGCCATGCGCGCTGCCTTCCTCGCCCGCGACTTCGCCGAGGTGGAGACGCCCATCCTCACCAAGGCGACGCCGGAAGGCGCCCGTGACTACCTGGTCCCGAGCCGGGTGCACCCCGGCGACTTCTACGCGCTCCCCCAGAGCCCGCAGATCTTCAAGCAGATCCTGATGGTCTCGGGCATGGACCGCTACTTCCAGGTCGCGCGCTGCTTCCGGGACGAGGACCTGCGCGCGGACCGGCAGCCGGAGTTCACCCAGCTCGACATGGAGATGTCCTTCGTCGAGGAGGAGGACGTCTTCGCCGCCTGGGAGGGCGTGCTCGCGGACACCTTCAGGGGGTCCATGGGCGTTGAGCTCCCGATGCCCTTCCCGAGGGTCACGTGGCGTGAGGCCATGGAGCGCTTCGGGTCGGACAAGCCGGACACTCGCTTCGGCATGGAGCTCGTCGACGTGGCCGCCTGGGTCAGCGTCAGCGGCTTCGGGGTCTTCGAGAAGATGATCGCCGATGGCAAGCGCGTGATGGCGATCGCCGTCCCCGGTGGCGGGGAGGCCGTCTCCCGCGGCAACATGAAGAAGCTCGAGGAGGTCGCCAAGACCTACGGCGCCAAGGGCCTCGCGTGGTGGAAGCCCGGGGTCGAGGGCGGCGCAGGCGGCTCCATCGTGAAGTTCTGCCAGGGCGACTCGGGGGCCAAGCTCTGCGAGGTCACCGGTGCGACCGAGGGCGACCTCATCCTCCTGGTGGGGGACGAGGAGCCCACCACCTGGCGCTCCCTCGGCGCCCTGCGCCTCCACGTCGCCCGGGAACTCGGGATGATCCCCGCGGTCGACGGCGCGGACGAAGGTTCCACGGGCCCCTGGAACTTCCTGTGGGTCACGGACTTCCCCATGTTCGAGCGTGACGAGGAGCCCGCCGACGGCGGCCCGCCTCGCTGGGTCTCCCTGCACCACCCCTTCACGGCGCCCGCGGACTGGGACATGCCCGGCGACCCCGGCTCCATGGGGAGCCGCGCCTACGACCTGGTCCTGAACGGGTGGGAGCTCGGCTCCGGTTCCATTCGAATCCACCGCCAGGAGACCCAGGAGAAGGTCTTTGACCTGCTCGGCCTCGACGAGGCCCAGCAGCAGGCCAAGTTCGGCTTCCTGCTGGACGCCCTCTCCTACGGCCCCCCGCCCCACGGCGGCTTCGCCGTCGGCCTGGACCGGATCGTGGCCCTGACCCTCGGCATGGAGTCCATCCGCGACGTGGTCGCCTTCCCCAAGACGGCCTCTGCGACCGATCTGATGTGCGACGCGCCAAGCGGCGTCGAGCCCCATCAGATGGGGGACCTCTACATTCGCCACGACGGCCTGCCCTCAACGGGCGGATCCGACTCTTGAGCCGCGCCCACGGGCCGGCTGAGGTGGTCGAGCGAGGCACCCCCCGGGGCGCCTCGGCGGCCCGTGAGCGGGCCATCGGTCCGGCCGCCTTTCGGCGGCATTTGCCCGCAGCCTGCAATCCTTGCGGGTCTTCGCGGGACTCGTCTATGGCCGGATGGCAGCATCCGGACTATCGTCTTTGAACCTTCCTGGTCGCGGCCGCTCAAGGTGAGCTGCCGGACCCCACGCAACCCGAAGAGGAAACTACTTGGCCGTCCAGAGCTTTCGACGCAATCGCCGTATCCGCGTTCCCGAGGTCCGCTTGATCGATGAGAACGGTGACCAGGCCGGCGTCGTATCCACAAAGGACGCGCTGCAGCGCGCCCAGGAGGCGGGGCTCGACCTCGTCGAGGTCGCGCCCACGGCCCGGCCCCCGGTCTGCAAGATCCTCGACTGGGGTAAGTTCAACTACGAGCAGTCGAAGAAGAACAAGCGCGACAAGGGGAGCTCGAAGGGCAAGTCTGGCCTGAAGGAGCTGCGCGTGCGCCCGGCGATCTCGGGGCACGACCTGTCGTACCGTCTGACGGACGGGCGCAAGTTCCTCGATGAGGGCCACAAGGTGCTCTGCGTCTGCATCTTCAAGGGCCGGCAGATGGCCCACCCCGAGCACGGCTACGACGTGATGCGTCAGGTCGCGGCTGATCTGGTCGACATCTCCAAGGTGGAGATGCCGGCGAAGATGATGGGTCGGCGTATGACCATGCTCCTCAGCCCCCTGCCCCTCACCCAGCGGCGCGCCGCGGCGAAGGAGCGTGAGCAGAAGAAGCGTGACGCAGAGATCGCCCGCGAGCGCGGCGAGGACGTCCCCGAGGCCTGATCGGCCCGCGCGCCGTCCCCGGTGCTCGACTCATCGGGCGCCGGGCCCGGGACTGACGGCATCCTTACGGGAAGGGCCGGCGAACGACCTCACGGGTGCCGGGCGCCCCTGGGGTAGCTCTGAGGTCGGTTGACCCGTCGCCACAGGTCCAGGACGCGCTGTCGTCCTGCACCTGGCGGTCACGGCGCCGACCCTGGCCCCTTGCGGCCCCGGCCCCGGCCCCGTTCACTTTGAGCCTGATCCCGCGCCGCGCCTGGCCGGATCGCACTCCCCGGTCACCACGACCCCTTTCCACCCAATCCCATGCGAGCTCTCTTCACTGCGCTGATCGCCGCCTTCGCGATCTCCGCCGCCTTCGCGGCCTCGGTCTCCGTCGACTCCGTCAACAAGAAGTGCCCCATCAGCGACATGCCGGTGAAGGAGGGCGTGGTGGTCTCCACGGACTCCGGGGACATTGGCGTGTGCTGTGGTAGCTGCCAGAAGAAGGTCGCCGGCTGGGATGACGCCAAGAAGGCCCAGTTCGTGGCCAACGCCACCGCCTCGAAGGCGGACGACGGTGACGCGAAGAAGGCCGTCTCTGAGACCCTCGACGCCAAGGCGTGGACCGAGCCCTACCTGCTCAACACCTGCGCCGCCTCCGGCCGCCCGATCGACGTCAAGGGCACGCCCACGACGAAGGTGATCGACGGTCGTGAGCTGAAGTTCTGCTGCGGGGGCTGCGCCGCCGCCGTCGCCAAGGACCCGGCCAAGTGGCTCCCCAAGGTCGATAAGGCCATCACCGCCCGGCAGATGGCGATCTACCCGACCCAGACCTGCATCGTCAGCGGTGAGCCGCTGATGGAGGACGGGAAGGACACGGGGGTCTCGATGGTCATCAACAACCGCCTCTTCCGCGTCTGCTGCAAGATGTGCGCGCGCAAGGTGACCGCCAACCCGGCCAAGTACGCGGGCAAGCTGGACGGCATGGCCATGAAGGCCCAGGCCAAGGCTTACCCCCTCAAGACCTGCGTGGTCGCGAGCACCAACGCCCTCGGGGACGCTCCGAAGCAGATGATGGTGGGCGGCCGCCTGGTGCAGACCTGCTGCGGCGGGTGTGCCAAGAAGGTGAACGCCGACCCCGCCAAGTACGTCGCCGTGGTGGACGCGGCCTGGGCCAAGTCCAAGGTCAACTCGGACGGCGCTGGCGCCGTGAAGAAGGCCGGCAAGACCGACGCGGACGGCTGAGCGCCGAGGAGCCCTGCGCCTCAGCGCGCCTCCTCGCCTCCGAATTCGCGGCCCGCAGTGGGCCTCCCGCGCCCCGAGGGGCCCCTTGTGGGTCTCCGGGGCGTGTCCTTTGGGGCCGCGACCCGGGGCGTGGGCTTCACGGGATGGCCCTGAGAATCGGGGTGGCCCCGGGGCCACCCCCTCGCTATCCTCTCCCGCTCAGAAGTTCGGGCCGTCCGTCGGCCCGGCCCCCGCGAGTGGCGAGGCACCGCCTATGACCGGGGTTTCCAGGCCGGCTCCTCTTCGAGGAGCCCCGACCGAGGACAAGTATCGTGCCGAAGATGAAATCAAAGGGAGCCGTCAAGAAGCGGTTCCGCACGACCAAGTCGGGCAAGCTCAAGTGCAGCAAGCCCAAGCGTGGTCACCAACACGCCCCCAAGGACGCGAAGACCAAGCGCAACAAGCGCAAGGCCATCGTGGTCAGCGGGACCTGGGCGTACCTCCTGAAGCGCATGATGGGAGGGGGCTGATCCATGGTACGTGTCACCTACGGCGCCCCGCGCCACCAGAAGAAGGTCCGCTGGTTCAAGCAGGCCAAGGGCTACCGCGGCGGCCGCTCCAAGCTCTGGCGCACCGTCCGTGAGTCGGTCGTCCGCGCCTGGGCGTACAGCTACCGCGACCGTCGCCAGAAGAAGCGCCAGTTCCGCCGGCTCTGGATCGTCCGCATCAACGCGGCGACCCGCATGCGCGGTATGACCTACAGCCAGTTCATCGCTGGCATGAAGGGCGCCGGCATCGACCTCAACCGCAAGCAGCTCTCCGAGCTCGCCATCCACGATCCGGCGGCGTTCGACGCCCTGGTCGAGGAGGCCAAGGCCGTCCGCGCGTGACGACCTTGATGCGCTGAACGCACCGGGCCGCCTCCGACGTTCCTCGTCGGTGGCGGCCCGCTGCTTAATCTCCATCCCCAACAGCCCCGACTTCCCTCGCCGAGACCCCGGCGGGAACGCAGTGACCGACACCACCACCATCCTCGCCGACACCCGAGCGCGCATCGCCGACGCTCCGGACGTGGAGGCCCTGCGCGCCATCGAGCGAGAGGTCGTCGGCAAGGACGGCGTCGTGGCCTCGCTGCTCAAGTCCATCCCCGGCCTGCCGCCGGAGGAGCGCAAGGGCGCCGGTCAGAGCGCGAACCAGCTCAAGCAGGCGGTCCTGGCCGCGATCGAGGAGCGTGAGGCGAGCCTCGGGAGCGCGGCCCTCGACGCCGAGCGGCGAGCAGACGGCTTCGACGGCACGCTCCCCCCGCCCCGGGTCGAGCGGGGCACCCTGCACCCTGTGACCCAGGTCACCCGGGAGCTCGAGGACCTGTTCACCTCCATGGGGTACATGGTCCTCGACGGGCCCGAGGTCGAGCTCGACGACTACAACTTCGAGAAGCTCAACATCCCTGCGGACCACCCCGCGCGGGACACCCAGGACACCTTCTACTGCTCCAGCCCGGGCTCCAGCGCGAGCCTGCTGCTGCGGACGCACACGAGCCCGGTCCAGGTGCGGGCGATGGAGCGGCTCAAGCCGCCCTTCCGCGCCATCGTCCCGGGGAAGGTCTTCCGGCAGGAGACCACCGACGCCAGCCACGAGCACACCTTCCACCAGATGGAGGGCCTCGTCATCGGGCGCAACGTCTCGGTGGGCCACCTGATCGGCGCCATGAAGACGCTGCTGCGCGGCATCTTCAAGAAGGAGATCGAGGTGCGCCTGCGCCCCGGCTACTTCCCCTTCGTCGAGCCCGGCTTCGAGCTGGACGCGCGCTGCCCCTTCTGCACCGAGGGCTGCAGCGTCTGCAAGCGCACCACCTGGATCGAGCTGCTCCCCTGCGGCCTCGTGCACCCCAACGTGCTGAAGGCCGGCGGGCTCGACCCCGAGGAGTGGGGCGGCTTCGCCTTCGGCCTCGGCCTCTCGCGCCTCGTGATGCTGCGCTACGGCATCGATGACGTCCGCCACCTGCTCGGCGGCGACCTCCGCTTCCTCGACCAGTTCTGATCCGGCCCCGCACAGGAGACCTCACCGATGTTCATCTCGATGAAGTGGCTCGCCCGTCACGTGGACCTGACGGGCATCACGCCGGAGCAGCTCGCTGACGACCTCACCCTCTCCACCTGTGAGGTGGAGGGGATCGAACGCTTCGCTCCGCACATGTCCGACGTGGTCGTCGGCCACGTCCTGGAGCGCGAGCCGCACCCTGACGCGGACAAGCTGGGGGTGGCTCGGATCGACGTTGGCGGCGATGAGCCGCTGCAGATCGTCTGCGGGGCGCCGAACCTCGCGCCGGGTCAGCGGGTCGCCGTGGCGACCATCGGCACGGTCCTGCCGGGCGACTTCAAGATCAAGAAGAGCAAGATCCGCGGCGTCGAGTCTCGCGGGATGATCTGCTCCGTGCGAGAGCTCGACCTTGGCGATGAGCACGACGGCATCTGGGTCCTCCCCGAGGTCGGCGAGACGCCCCTCGCGGTGGGGCAGCCGGTCGCCGCCGCGCTCGGCATGGAGGACTGGGTGATCGAGGTGGACAACAAGTCCCTCACTCACCGCCCGGACCTCTGGGGGCACCGCGGGATCGCCCGGGAGCTCGCCGCCATCTATGAGCGCGAGCTGAAGCCCATCGACCTCGAGATGCCCGCGCTCGGCGGCGGCGCGCCCGTGTCGGTGCGCGTCGAGGACCCCGCGTGCTCGCGCTACCTCGGCCTCGCCATCGACGGGGCCGTGAACGGCGTGTCCCCGGACTGGCTGCGCGAGCTGCTGCTGGCCGTGGGGCAGCGCCCCATCGACCTGCTGGTGGACCTCTCGAACTTCGTCATGCTCGACCTCGGGCAGCCGAACCACGCCTTCGATCGCGACCAGCTCGCGGCGGACGGCATCGTCGTGCGCAAGGCCCGGGCGGGCGAGCGCATGACCACCCTCGATGGGGAGGACCGTGAGCTGGTGGCGAGCGACCTGTTGATCACCTCGGGCGACGCCCCCGTCGCGCTCGCCGGCGTCATGGGTGGCGAGGGGTCCAAGGTCGGAGAGGACACGGGACGCCTGTTGCTCGAGTGCGCCACGTTCGACGCCACGACCGTGCGCCGTACCTCGGCGCGCCTCGCGCACCGGACCGACTCCTCGGCCCGCTTCGAGAAGACCCTCGACGCGACGCTCCCCGCGGCCGCGGCTGCGCACTTCGCACGGCTGCTCCAGGGCCTCCAGCCCGGCGTCAGCTTCCCGTGCGCGCTCGCGGACGCGGGCGAGTGGGCGGACCCTGCGCGCTCGATTCACCTGCGCGGTGACGTGGTCCGTCGTGACCTCGGCGTGGACCTCGATGACGACGCCATCGCGTCGATCCTCTCCCGCCTCGGGCTCACGCCGACCCCCTCCGAGGGCGGCTTCGACGTGGCCATCCCCTCTGCGCGGGCGCTCAAGGACCTCACCATGGAGCGTGACCTCGTGGAGGAGGTCGGGCGGATTCACCGCTATGGCAGCGTCCCCGAGGCGCCGCTGGTGGGGGCCATCGAGCCGCCGCCCTTCGATCGGCGCCGCCAGATGGTGCGCGCGATCGAGGACCGCCTCGCGGGGGCCGCGCGCTTCCACCAGGTGCTCTCTTACTCCTTCACTCCGGACGACCTGCTGGAGCGCACGGGCTGCGCCGGCGGGGACTTCGTGCGGGCGGACAACCCGGTCGCGCCCGACATGGCGCGGATCCGGCGCGAGGTCCTGCCCTCGCTCCTCGGTCTCGTGGAGAGCGGGCGTCGCGAGCGCGACGTGGTCCGCCTGTTCGAGATCGGGAAGGGCTACCGTCCCGAGCTGGCTGGCGACGACGGGATGCCCCGCGAGGTCCACCAGCTGGCCATGGTGCTGGCTCTGCCGCCGGCTGCCAGCGACGCGCCGTTTGACGCGGGCGCCTTCTTCCAGCTGCGCGCCGCGGTGGACGACGTGATCTCCGCGGCGGGGGTCACGGCCCCCGGCTGGGCCTCAGCCGACACCGCTCACCCCGCCGCGCACCCGGTCAAGCAGGTCGCGGGCACGTGGGCCGAGGACCTCGAGGGCTGCGGCTTCGTGGCCTCAGTCGAGCCGGGCGTGGCCCGAGCCCTGGGACTCGAAGGCGAGCTCGCCAGTGACGTCGCGGTGGCGGTGCTCGACATCGGCGCGCTCCTCGCCGCGCCCGCCTCCCCGCCGACCTACCGACCGCTGCCGAGGTTCCCGATGGTCAAGGTCGACGTGGCCTGCGTGGCACCCTCTGAGATGCCCGCAGCAGACCTCGGCGCCATGATCGAGAAGGCGGGCAAGGGCGCGGTACGGGACCTCCAGCTGTTCGATGTCTTCCGCGGCGAGGCCCTCGGTGAGGGGAAGAAGTCCCTCGCCTACCACGTGGTCCTCCAGTCAGACACCAAGACGCTCACGGACAAGGACGCTCAGAAGTTCCTTGGTCGCCTCGAGCGGTCCCTCGAGCAGCAGGGCGCGGCCCTGCGCAGCTAGGCATGGCGGCGTTCAGGGACGCCCGGCTCGGGGAGATCTCCCTCGGGCCGGACGGGTACGGTGAGGCGTTCGCCCCCGTCGGGCCGTGGAGCATCAGGGTCACCGTGGAGCGCGCTCCCGGCGCCGACGGTGCGGCGGACCTCTTTGGTGAGGAGCCGGCGGACCTCCTGGGGCGCGCGCTCCGCTGGGCCGTGTCGCCAGGTCACGAGACCGTCGACCTCTTCCTCGACCATCACCTCTCGGAGTTCGCTCCGGACGAGCTCGCGGCGATCGCGGGCGAAGGGGCCCCTGACGGCGCGGCCGGTCTGCGGGCCGCGCTGCAGCCCATCGCGGCCCACTTCGCCCCGGGGCCGGAGGGAGGCCGCCAGCTGGCCGTGGACCTCGGCTTTGGGCCCGATGTGACCGAGGTCGTGCTCGTGGTCGAGGTGGACGGCGAGGGGCAGCCGATCTCAGTCGACGCGGAGAGCTGAGGTCCAGGGCGTCCCCGTGCGCTACGGTGTCGCGAGCGCCTCGCGCTCCCCTCCCATGCTGCACCCCATCGACTGGGCGATCCTCGCCACCTTCCTCGTCCTCTCCGTCGGCGTCGGTCTGGTGGTCGCCCGGCGGGCAGGCTCCAGCTCCTCGGAGTTCTTCCTGTCGGGCCGCTCCATGCCCTGGTGGCTGCTGGGGATCTCCATGGTCGCCACGACCTTCGCGGCCGACACGCCCCTGCTCGTGACGCAGATCGTGCGCGAGAGGGGCGTGGCGGGGAACTGGGTGTGGTGGGCGTTCCTGGTCTCGGGAATGGTCACGGTCTTCATCTACGCGCGGCTCTGGGTGCGCGCCGGGGTGCGGACGGACGTGGAGTTCTACGAGCTGCGCTACTCGGGCCGCCCCGCGGCGTTCCTGCGCGGGTTTCGCTCGATCTACCTCGGGGTGATCTTCAACTCCATCGGGATGGGGATCGTGACCCTGGCGCTGACCAAGATCTGCTCGGTGATGTTCGGCATCCCGCCGTGGCAGACGGTGCTCGTGGCGGGGGCTGTGACCATGCTGATCGCGTCCCTCGGCGGGCTCCGCGGTGTCCTGATCACCGACCTCTTCCAGTTCTTCCTCGCCATAGGGGGAGCGATCGCCGCGGCGGTGGTGTGCCTGGACCTCCCGGAGGTCGGCGGGCTCTCGGGGCTCCTCGCCCACCCGAACGTCGCGGGCAAGCTCGACTTCCTCCCCGACTTCTCGAACCCCGACGTCTGGGTGCCGCTGTTCTTCATCCCGCTGGCGATCCAGTGGTGGAGCAGCTGGTATCCGGGCGCGGAGCCCGGCGGTGGCGGCTACATCGCCCAGCGCATGCTCGCCGCCCGCAGCGAGGGGGACGCGGTGGGGGCGACGCTCTTCTTCAATGTGGCTCACTACGCGCTCAGACCCTGGCCGTGGATCATCGTCGGGCTCACCTCCTTGGTGGTGTTCCCTGACCTCGCCTCCATCGAGGCCGCGTTCCCCTCCGCGGAGCCCGGAGAGGACCTCGGTTACCCCGCGATGCTGACGCTGCTCCCCGCCGGGCTGCTGGGGCTCGTGTTGACGTCGTTGGTGGCCGCGTACATCTCCACGATGTCCACGCTGCTCAACCTCGGGGCGTCGTATGTGGTGTTTGACTACTACCAGCGGTTCGTCAACCCCGAGGCCGAAGAGCGCACGCTGGTGCGCTACGGGCGCGGCGTCACGATCACGCTGCTGGTCCTCTCGAGCGCCTTCGCCCTCGCGCTCGGGGACGCCCTCAGCGGCTTCAACATCCTCCTGCAGGTCGGCGCCGGGACGGGCGCCATCTACCTGCTCCGCTGGCTCTGGTGGCGCGTCAACGCCTGGACCGAGATCGTCGGCATGACGGTGTCCTTCCTGGTGGCCCTCTACTTCCAGTTCGTGCACGAGGGGCTCTTCGGACCGCTGGAGTCGTGGGTCCAATTCAGCGTGGGCGTGGGGGTCACCACGGCGGCGTGGGTCGCGGCCACCCTGGTCTCCGCGCCCACGGAGATGGCGACGCTCCGGCGGTTCTACGAGACCGTCCGCCCCTCAGGCTCGCTCTGGGGGGGCTTCATCGCCCGCGCTGCTGCGGCAGGGGAGCCGGTGGCCGAGGTCGAGCCGGGCGTCTTCACGCGCGGCCTGCTGGCGACTTCCCTCGGGTGCGCCATGGTCTACGCGGCGCTCTTCGGGACCGGCTTCGCGCTCTACGGAGAGGCGGTCAAGGCCACCTTCGCCGGGGCGGTGGCCCTCCTCTCTCTGATCGGGATCTGGCGCCTGCAGCGTGAAGGGGCCTCTTCGGGGGCCTCCTAGGTGGCCTGAGCCCCTTCACGTCTCAGGGGATGACACCTGAGCGGGGCGCGGTTCGAAGCGCGGCCCGGCCGCGGTGGTGGGCTACACTTCGAGTGTCTTGAAGGTCGTCCTCGTCAACCCGCCCAGTCCGCCCGAGTTCCGCGTCAGCCGCGGGCTGATGGGGGGCTTCGGGATGGCCGTGAACCCCGAGCTGCTCTACCCGCCCATCGAGCTGGCCCACGTGGCGGGGGCGCTGCTCGAGGACGGACACGAGGTGGCGATCGTGGACGGCGACGCCCTCGGCGTGGGGCTGGACGGCGCCCTCGCGAAGGTGACCGCGGAGGCTCCGGACCTCGTTGTGCTCGACTCCTCAAGCACCTCGTTGGATCAGGACCTCGAGCTCGCTGGCCGCGTCCGTGAGGCGACCGGCGCGCTCACGGGGATGCTCGGCAGCCAGGTGACCTTCACGCCGGACGAGATCTTCGCTGGCGGACGCATCGACTTCGTCGTCCGTGGTGAGCCCGAGCACACGGTGCAGGAGGTCGCAGGACGCGCGGCGCGCGGCGAGGCGCTCGCGGGGACCCCCGGGATCACGCGCCGGACCGAGGGCGGCGAGGTGGTCCACGAGGCCGAGCGAGGGAAGATCGCCGACCTCGACGCGCTCCCGCTCCCGGCGCGCCAGCTCCTCGACAACAGCGCCTACCGGTTTCCTGGGGTGGACGGCGCGATCACCACGGTGAAGTCCTCTCGGGGCTGCCCGCTCAACTGCTCCTTCTGCGGATACACCCTGGCTCAGGGGCTGCGCTTCCGGTTCCGGAGCCCTGCCCACGTGCTCCGCGAGCTCGAGGACCTCTACTTCAATCACGGCATCCGCCACGTGGTCTTCCGTGACCCGATCTTCACCACGCGCAAGGACCGCGTCGCTGACATCTGCGACGGGATCGTCGCGGCGGGCATGACCGAGCTCGAGTGGCAGTGCGAGACGGCCGTGAAGACGCTCGATCGTGAGCTGCTCGAGAAGATGGCCCGGGCGGGCTGCAAGCACATCTCCCTCGGCGTCGAGTCGGGCAACGACGAGATCCAGAAGAAGCACTGCGGGAACAAGCTCAGTGACCTGGACAAGGCCCACGAGGTCTTCCGCGCGTGCCGCGACGTGGGCATTGAGACCCGCGCGTTCTGCATGATCGGGTTCCCGGAGGAGACGCCTGCCATGGCGGACGAGACCCTCGCGCTGGTGGACTCGCTGGATCCGGATCAGGTCCAGTTCTGTGCCGTCACCGCGTACCCAGGCACGCCGCTGCACGAGATGCTGCGCGGGACCCGCGAGTTCGACTACGCCTCGATGACGGGCTTCCAGGCCCTCGAGGGCAACGAGCACATGACGGCGGCGGAGATCGAGGCCAAGATTCGCGAGGGCTACCGGCGCTTCTATCGCCGGCCCAAGCGGGTGTTCCGCGAGCTGCGCGACCCGCGCCGGCTCGCCGGGCGATTGGCTCGCTACATGACGCTCTTCCGTCGCCGCGCGGCGGTCTGAGGGCTCGCATCGCCGAGGAATACGAGAGAGGGCCCCGGCGAGCGATGCTCGCCGGGGCCCTCCGCTTCTCGGACCCGCCTTGACTCCAGGCTCGCGCGAGGCGGTGGTCGCGGCCGTGCCGGGCACCTCTCGGTGTCGGCTGGCCGGATGTCCTGCTCGTCGGAGGCCGAAGCCTCCTTCACCCGGCCGGGTGCGATCCTCCGCCGGGGGGGGTCCCGGACCGACGGTGAGGTCGGCGATCGGGCAACCGCGCTGGCGCTGGAGTCTGGCTGGTAAAGAGCACGCGCGGTCCCTGCTCCGCGCGATCAACCATGCATCCGAGGCCCACGGCGAGGCGGGGCCGGATTCTTCGAGAATCTGTCGCGAAGGAGGCCGCCGCCGCGCCCAGGGGCGATGGAGCGCCCGGCCGGCGCTCGCCTGGTCGCGGCGAGGGCGTCCCCGTGCTTCAGGGGGGCGGAGCCCTCAGGCCCGGCTCCCGTTGCTCCACTCCGGTGCGCCGAGCACCCTCGGAGCGCGCTGCTCGTTCGAGCTGCTCGGACGGGCTGCTCAGTCGGGCTGCTCAGTCGGGTTGCGCCGACCGGGGGTCACCGTGGCTCCACTCTGCCGCGTCCGGAGGGCTCCTGGGAGATCGGTGGTGCACGCTTCACGGGCCCGGAGATTCAGGCCGCGGACGACGAGCCCCTCAGCACCGTGGATGCTCCTGCGCGCGACCACTCTGCGGGCCATGCCCGCCATCCATGGGTGTTCTGGGTCCCTCGACCCGTTCGGCGCGGGTGGGGGGGCGCGCATTTCCCTGGGGCTGACGCATGGCGCCGGGCGACCCCGGGGCAGCACAGGGGCGCGCGGCCCTCGTCTGACTCCACTCGATCTCAGCTGCGTGGCCGCAGAGAGGGATCAGGCCTGAGCGTAGCTCGTCTCGGCGAGATCGACCCAGGTGAGGGTCTCGTCCGAGGGGTCGTAGACCTGCACCCAGGAGTTCCAGCGGGCGACGACTTGGACACGGCGGGCCTCGGCTTCGGGCGTGTCGGGGGCGTCAGCGGGCGGCTCGTACATCGTCAGCGGCGTGGGCAAAAAAAGGAGGCTCCTTCCGGGAGGGGTTCCGGAAGGAGCCGGGTTCGCACATGAACCATGGGGCACACTGTTCTTCGTCAGCGGGAGGCGGGACTGGCCCCCTATGGCCAAAAAAATCAGCGCCGTGGGGCGACGGTTCTCAGCGAGTCAGCCGCGGATTGAGGAATCGAACGGGCGTGTCGCTCGTGGTCACGCCGATCCGGCCCTCGGAGATCGAGGGGGGGCCGTCGATCTTCCCGATGACCTCGCCGTCGATCAGGAACCGCGTGGCCAGCAGGCCCACGTCGATCCCCATGGTGAACGGCTCCCCGGCCTTGAGGCGGGACTTGGCCTTGAACTGCGGGTCGAACTTGGGCTGGCGGGTCTGCTCGTCAAAGTCGAGGATCCCGGCCCTGCCGCTCTTGCCGAGGCGGACGTAGCTCTTGTCCCCCGAGAGGGTCCCCGCGAAGGTCAGGCCGAGCAGCGGGAAGTCACCGACGTCCTCCACGATCACGTCCACCTCGAACAGGAACGTCTTGGGGGGCTCCTCGATCAGCGAGGCGGTCGCATAGCCGCCACCGCAGCGGAGCCCCGTGGTCCCGTCCTCTTCGGCGAAGGCGTCCCACTTGCCCGAGAGCTCCCAGCCCTCGAGGTCGGAGGGGATGGGCAGCCGGCGGACCCGGCGCACATCGACCCCGGACGTCTCCATGATCTCCTCGGCCCTGGCGAGCAAGACGCCCTCTCCGCCCACCACGTCGCTGGCGAGCTTGAGGGTCTGGAGGGCGACGCGGGGGTACCCCGCCTCCATCCAGCCGTCGGCCTCGGCCGTGGCGGCCTCCACGAAGGACGAGTAGCTGTCCTCGATGAGCTCGCCCAGGGACCGGTTGACCTTCTTGATGCCAGCGAGCCCGGCGCCGACGGCCTCGGCCCCCGTGCCGTCGTAGTGCGCAAGGGCCGCGTCGCGGTCCGCCTGGGCGCGGCCCACGGAGACCAGCCGGCGGAAGGCGAAGAGGGCGGCGTCCGGGCTCTTGAGCTCCGCCAAGGTCTCGCCGAGCAGGCGCAGGGCGAGGGGGTCGTCGGGGCGCTTACGGAGCGCCCAGCGGAGGGAGTCCACCGCGTACTCGCGCTTCTCGAACTCGAGCTGCTTCTTGGCGCGCGCGATCAGGACGTCCGCCTGCTCGGGACCGCCGAACTCGATGCGTGAGAGGTTGAGGATCCACTCCTTCCAGCGCTTCTCGAGGTCCTCATAGGTCTCGACCCCGGGGAGGTCCGCCTCCTCCACGAAGTACTTCTTGAAGCGCTTTCCGACGTTCCGCTCCTCCCCGGAGTCGGTGTAAGACAGCATGAAGTCGCGGTAGACCGGCTCGTAGACGCGCTCGCACGAGTCGTTCTCGTAGTTCATGCAGAAGTACACCATCGCCCAGCCGAACGAGTAGTGCGACCCCGGGTAGGAGCCCGGCTGGAAGTAGGTCACCACCTCCCACAGCTTCACCGCGCCAGGCGCAGGCTCCAGCTTCTCGACCGAGACGGGGTCCTTCGGGTTCTTGCCGCCGATCTGGTAGACGGTGTTGCGCAGGCGAGATTCGGGGATGCGGTTGGTCTCGACGAAGCCGCCGGGCAGGATCGCCGCGCCCTCGAAGTAGCTCGCCGTCCCCTCGTTGAGCCAGGTCGGGATGAGCGTCTTCCAGACCATGCGCGTGAACTGGTGGGAGGCCTCGTGGTAGAGGGTCGACCAGAGCTCCTCGATGGGCTGCTGCATGAACCCGTCGGCGGTGCGGGGGTCATAGGTGCTCACGCTGTTCTCGGAGGGGCTGTAGAAGCCGCCCACCGTGGGGCCCGTGTCCGGGTTGTAGGTGTCGAACTCCCCGCGCGTCTTCCAGACGCGGACCTCGCAGCGACGCATGCTCCCGCCGCCCTTCTTGTAGTCGAAGATCTTCCGGTAGAACTGGTTCATCTGCTCCATGGCGCTGAGGATGGCCTCGGCCATCTCCACGCCCATGTTGGTCTTGATGGTGTAGTTCTTGCCCTTCAGCTCGAAGGCGTCCTCCCACTCCATGTGCTTGGCGTCGATGCGGGCGATCTCGCGGGCGCTGCGGCGCTGGCGGTTCTTGACCTTGACGGGGACCCCCGACTCGAGCATCGCCTGGACGGCCTTCTTGTTCTTGAAGAGCTTCTCGAGCTTGGCGGTGGCGGCCGCGCCGTACGGGGTGCCATCGAGGCCGCCGAGCATGTCCGCGGAGTTGGCGTAGAGCTTGCCGCTCTGGCAGATCTTCGCCAGCTGCATGATGCTCTTGGCGTAGGCCCCGGTGGCGGTGCCCAGGGACGGCAGGTCCACGCCGATCTCCTCACGCAGGGCCTTGAGACGCTTGTCCACGGTCTTGGCCTGCCGGCTGTCCGCGGCCATCAGCTTGGCGAGCTCGGCGTACCAAAGCGCCGCGTCGTCGTCGTCCTCGCTGAACGCCGCCTCCGCGGCGGCCATGAGGAGCTTGGGGTCGTCGGGCGCGGATTGCAGCGCGCGCTCGGCCTCTTTCAGGTCATCGGTGGACGTCGTTGGCAGCAGGCCGAGGCCAACCGTGGCCGTGATGAGCGCCGCCGCGGCGGTCGTCGGGAGCTGGCGGAGGTCCTTGCGTAGAGAGAGCTTCATGGTCGATGGGCAGTGACCCGCGCGGGCTTGGCGAGGAGGGTGGGCCGGAGGCGGGGCGAGGTGGCGAGGTTGCGTGACAGGGCCGGGATGACGAGCAGTTCGGGAAGTGCTCGGTGCGGTCCCCTCAGGCTCGGGCATTGGAGCAAGCAGGATTCGGCCGGGCAGCGAATAATCGCAGACCCACCGTCAGGATATTGGAGGTCGCCGCGAGGGCTTCGTCTCGGCCCCTCTTCTCCATAGACTTACAGCCCTTCCCGGCAGCCCTTCGCCCCGCGCCTATGTCCCAATCGATTGAGACGGTCCTCACCGAGGACCGAAGCTTCCCGCCGTCCGATGAGTTTCGAGAGGCGGCGCGTCTCGCCGACCGGTCGACCTACGAGCAGATGTGGCGCCGGTCGATCGATGACCCCGAGGGGTTCTTCGGCGAGGTCGCTCGCGAGTTGCCGTGGCTGGAACCGTTCACCTCCGTCCTGGATTGGTCGGGGGCTCCGGTGGCCCGCTGGTTCGAGGGGGGCAAGCTCAACGTCTCCCACGTCTGCCTGGACCAGCACGTGGAGGCTGGGCGCGGGGACGAGGTCGCGCTGATCTGGGAGGGAGAGCCGGGCGACGAGCGGACGTTCACCTACGCCGAGCTGCTGGCCGAGGTCTGCCGCTTTGCCAACGTGCTCAAGGCCCGCGGGGTGGGCAAGGGCGACCGCGTCGCGATCTACATGCCCATGATCCCTGAGGCGGCCATGGCCATGCTGGCCTGCGCCAGGATCGGCGCGATCCACTCCGTGGTCTTCGGGGGCTTCAGCGCCCAGTCCCTCACCGACCGGATCGAGGACGGCGGCTGCACCGCGGTCATCACCGCGGACGGCGGCTGGCGCCGCGGGTCGATCCTGGCCCTGAAGGACGCGGTGGACGAGGCGGTGGAGGGGCAGGCCCAGGTGCACACGGTCCTCTGCGTTCGCCGCACCGAGCAGGAGGTGGCCTGGCGGGACGGCCGCGACGTGTGGCTGCACGAGGCACTCGAGGGCGTCAACGACGAGTGCGCCCCTGAGCCCATGGACGCGGAGGACGTGCTGTTCCTCCTCTACACCTCGGGCTCCACGGGCAAGCCGAAGGGCATCGTCCACACCACGGGCGGGTACATCGTGGGCGCCTATCTCTCGACGCGCTACGTGTTCGACCTT
>CBFHHK010000010.1:0-1749 GCA_965655435.1 Planctomycetota bacterium
CGCGCTCGGCGGGGCCTCTCTCTATTCGCCCCAATGAACCTCAGGGCGCGACGTGGGCTTCAGCCCTTGGCCTCGGTCCTCCACGCGGCCCTCCCGTGCGCACCGCCGCGCTCCCTATCTGTGCCGCGGGCCGCCGGGACCGCCCCGCTGGCTGCCATCTCTGACGGTCGCCGCTGGGGAGGGGGGGGCGAGCTGGTACCCCGGTCACGGGCACGAGGGGCCTCCGGGAGGCGCCGCGAGGAGGGTAGGGCAGGGGCCACGGCCAGTTCGCCGGGGCTCGCGGGCGTCCAACTCGCCCCCGGCGCTCCACCGCAGCACGCAGGGGCCACGGCGGCGCCTGCACGTCGAGGGACGTCCGCTGGTGCTCCCGCGAGTGGGTGGGCAGCGTGACGGGTCGTCCAGGGAGGCCGGAGGCCCCGTTCGGATGGTCGAGCGGGCCTGGTGCCCAGGGAGGGCCTCGCTCGGGCGCCGGCGTGGCCCGGACGCCTCTCGAATTCGAACGCTCCCTGGATCGAAAGAGTCATTTAGGTTGACACTTCTCGCGGGGCGGGCACGATGAAGTGGTAACAATAACTCCACTTCAAGATCTCATATGACCTCCCTCTACGAACGCCTGGGCGGCGCCGCCGCCATGGAAACTGCCGTCGACCTCTTCTATCGCCGCATGCTCACGGATGAGCGGGTCGCTCACTTCTTCGATTCCACGGACATGGACGCTCAGATCGCGAAGCAGCGGGCGTTCCTGACGATGGTCACCGGGGGGCCGAACGAATACACCGGCAGGGACATGCGCTCCTCGCACGCCGCGCTCGTTGAGCGGGGGCTGAACGACGAGCACGTGGATGTGGTGATCGAGCACCTGGGTGCCACGCTCATCGGGCTCGGCGCAGCGGCAGCGGATGTGCAGGAGGTCGCGGCGCTCGCGGAGTCCGTCCGTGGAGACGTGCTGAACCGATGAGCCTGCCGCGCATCCGGTACGGCGACATCGAGGCCGAGCTGGGGACGGACGACACCGTCTTGACGGTCCTGGTCCGCGAGGGCGTGGAGGTACCCAACGCGTGCCGGGCGGGACACTGCCACGCGTGTCTTGTGCGCGGCGACGATCCGCCGCCGGCTGCCCAGCGAGGCCTCAAGCCAACGCTGGTTCAGCAGGGCTACTTCCTTGCCTGTCAGGCCCGGCCGGAGAGGGACCTGTGCGTCCATGCCCAGGAGGCCGTTCGGACGGTTCGGACCAAGGTGACGGAGCTCCAGAGGCTCGGTGACGACATCCTGCGCCTCAGGCTCCGGCCGGATGCTCCGATCGAATACACCCCGGGCCAATTCATTCAGGTGATCCACCCGACCGGGGTCGCCCGGAGCTACTCGCTCGCGAGTCTGCCAGCGGAGGGGGCCCTCGAGCTCCACGTACGCCGAGTCGAAGGGGGCCTGGTCAGTACGTGGATGCACGATGTCGTCGAGGTCGGGCAGCCGATCGAGGTCCGGGGTCCCTTCGGGGCGTGCTACTACGTCGAGGACGACCTCGACCAGCCGCTCCTCCTCTCCGGCGCGGGGACCGGGCTCGCGCCACTCTGGGGGATCGTTCGAGATGCGCTCGAGCATGGGCACCGTGGCCCCATGCACCTGATCCAGGGGGCGCTGGATTCGAGCCGCCTCTACCTCGTGGACGAGCTGCGGCGCTTGGCCGATGCGGTGCCGCAGCTGACCGTCCACCTCTGCGCCCTGCGCGGTGAGCGAGAAGGGGTCCGGCTG
>CBFHHK010000010.1:1848-11069 GCA_965655435.1 Planctomycetota bacterium
GACCCCCTCGACGCTCTCACCGTCGAAGTGGGGGGCGCTCTGGAGAGTCCCCGGGCGTTCCTCTGCGGTGCCCCGGACCTGGTCCGCAGGCTCCAGCGGGGCCTCTTCCTGGCCGGTGTCTCCTCCAAGGACATCCTCTCAGACCCGTTCATGCCGGCGGAGACCTGATGATGCCCCTCGGGGTGACGCCATATGAAGCGGGGCGGTCTGGTAGCGTTGGGGGTGCTCTCCTGCGGGCGGGCACCGTCATGCGCCTCAACCGATTCTCCGACTACGGACTCCGTGCCCTCCTCTACCTGGGGATTCACCGGAAGCGCCGCGTCACGACCGAGGAGCTCGCGACGGCCTATGGCATCAGCAAGAGCCACCTCCAGAAGATCGTGCGCCGGCTCGGCGCGGCGGGATTCGTGGTGCTGCACCGCGGCCGAGACGGCGGCCTCGAGCTCGACATGGAGCCGGAGCGGATCAAGATCGGCGAGGTGATGCGCGTGCTCGAGTCGGAGACGCCGCTGGTGGAGTGCTTCGACGAGGAGCGAAACCAGTGCATCATCGCGCCGTCCTGCGGGCTCAAGGGGCCCCTCGCCCGGGCCGAGGCGGCGTTCTTCGCGGAGCTCGACCGGGTCACGCTCGCCGACGTGCTCGGCGATCGCCGCCGGACTCAGCTGCGCGCGCTGCTCGATGGGTGACTCCGCCCGCGCCGCACCCCGCGATCTTGACAGCGTCGAGGAGCTCGGTGAGCTGGTCCTTCGCTTCTACGCTCGCGTCCGCGTGGACGACCTGCTCGGCCCCGTCTTTGTGGACCAGGCCCGGGTCGACTGGGACGAGCACCACGCGAAGCTGACGGCCTTCTGGGCCCAGCTCGAGCTCGGCATCCCAGGGTTTCACGGCCGGCCCACGGCCAAGCACGGTGCACTGTCCCAGGACATCCCGTTCCGCCGGGAACAGTTCGCGCGCTGGGTGGAGCTGTTCCATGGCACGGTCGACTCGCACTGGTCCGGCCGCCACGCCACCTCGATCAAGGAGCGCGCGGTCGACATCGCGCGGGCCCAGTCAAGGATTGTCACGGCAGCCGAACCCTACGACCCTGCCTAGTGCCCGCGCGGGCGCGCGTCCTGAGGGTCCAGCGGATGCCGGACATGGCCACCTCCAGCGGACAGCTCCCGTCGTCCAATGGCTCGGCGGATGAGGATAGGAGGTCCAAGCGACTCCTTGGCGCCGCAGCGGGGCCTCGTGGGGAGGCGAGGATGGAGGTGAAGGGCGGCGTTCGGTCGAGGGAAGGGCCGCTGAAGCACCGTTGAATCGAGCTTGGAGCGCATCGCAGGACGAGGGCGGACTCGGTTCGCTCGGGTGTCCACGAGCGGTGGAGGGGCAGCAGCCACATCGGGCTGAGGGGGCCGCGAGGATCCATGATCGGTCGTCGGTCCCTGGGAAACCCACGGTGTCGGGGCCGTCGCGCTGGGCGTGGTGGCCCCGACACGCATCGAGCCGGCTCGCCGGCGCTAGACTCGGGAGATGCGGAACCTGGCACCTGTCGTCTCTCTTGTGTTGTTCAGTTGCTCGGCGGATCCCGATCCGCTCGCCTTCCCCCTCAACGCCCCGTCGCCGGAGGGGACCTTCGACTTCACGGACCCCGAGGCCTTCGGGTGGAGCGATCGCTTCGGGGGCGGCCTGGCCCTGAAGGGGCGCGCGGACTACGCGCCGCCGCACCGCTCGCCCCTGGCCATCGCGCTGCTGGACGGGGTCGAGTTCCGCAGCTTCGAGCTCGAGGCGGACCTCTTGCAGTCCGGCCGCGAATACGGCCACCGCGACCTGTGCCTGTTCCTGGGCTTCGAGGCGCCGGACCGCTTCTACTACGTCCACATGGCCACCACGCCGGACCAGAACGCGCACAACGTCTTCCTGGTGGACGGGGCGCCCCGGCGCAACCTCATCGCGCCGAGGGAGCGCGGCGTGGACTGGGGCCAGGAGGAGTGGCACCACGTGAAGCTGGTGCGGGACGTGGACGCGGGGACCATCCGCGTCTGGTTCGACGACATGGAGACGCCCGTCCTCGAGGCCGAGGACCGGACCCTCGAGTGGGGCCGGGTGGGCTTCGGCTCCTTTGACGACGAGGGCATGATCCGCAACCTCGAGATCCGCAGCGCCCAGTCGCGGCCGGTGGGCCTTCAAGGGAGCCCGTTCGGGGGCTGAGGGATGCCGCGGCCTCGCGTGGCTGAGGGGCCCGGGTCGAGGCGTGAGGTCTCCGGTCGGCTACTCGCCGTCGCCCTCGCCCGCAGGCTCCTGGGCGGGCTTCACCCCGGCCCACTCGCGCCAGTGCTGGTCGATGGCGGCCTTCTCGCCAGGGCCGTCGTGGAGGAGGACCCGGTAGCGCAGGCGCAGGGTCTCGCCCTTCGCGAGCGGGTGGTCGCCGGCGCCCTTGGGCTTGCGCTCGAAGTGGTGGACGCCGAAGGGGTTGGCGCCCACGAGCCCGTAGTCCCGGGCGTGCCACCAGGTGGGGTGGCGCAGGTTCTTCGGGTGGTCGAAGACCGCCACCCCCAGGACTCGCGCGTCGCCCTCGTGGGGGACCGGGCCCCAGTAGTCGACCCAGCGCGCCTGCTTGCCCCAGATGTCCTTGTCGCCCTCGCTGTTCATGGCGGTGCCCGCTGCCACCTCGCCCTTGGGGCGCAGGGCCGGGTGCAGCCTGAGCGCGAACGTCCCCTCCTTGGTGTCCCCGAAGGTCACGTCCTCCAGCGCGGTGAGCCCGAGGTCGAGGTCGATGGCGCGGCCGCCCTCGAGGTCCTGGAACGTCATGGTGCGGGCCTCCTCCAGGAGGCTGATGCCCTCGCCCGTGACCCAGCGGTGCCTCGACGTCACGCGGACGGCGCCGTCCTCCTCGACCACCTCGACCTCGCCCGCCGGCGCGATCCGCGCGCCGTCCCGGTCGTGCCAGAAGTCGTGGCCGTTCACGTCGCCGTGGGCGAACCACAACGACGTGTGGTGCGGGTGGTCCGCGGACTCGCCGCTGCGCCCCTCCTCCATGGGGAAGGCGCGGGTGACCTCCACGCCGCCGGGGCCGAGGACGGGCCAGAGGAAGGGCACGCGGTCCCCCTCGCCGTGGTGGAAGGTGGCGAAGGGCCCCGCCAGGGTGGAGATCTGGACCTCGCCCTCGCCGAGGGCGAGCGGGAGGACGAGGAGGGCCGCGAGGGCGTGGGAGGGCTTCATGGGGTCGAGGCTATCGGGGTCTGGCGCGCGCGGCGATAGTAAGCCGTCTCCCCAGGAGGACCCCTTGAACCAGACCGCCGCGCTCCTCGCCCTCGCCCCGCTCCTCGCCATGTCCGCATGCTCCACGACCGCCGCCCGCGCCGGGGACGGCCCGTCGATCCGGGTGGCGCACCTGGGGTCGGAGGGCGCCGATCCGGGGGGCTTCGCCGCGCTGCGAGCCTCCTTCGCTGCGGCGAACCCGGGCTACGACGTGCAGTGGACGGAGGACCTCGCGGCGCTTCCCGCCGAGGACCGGACCCGTGTGGCCTTCGTCCAGTCGGGCGACCCCGCGAGCGAGGCCCTCGGCGTGGGGGATGTCGTGCTGCTCCGCCCCGGTCGGTCCCAGGCCGCGCCCGAGGGGTGCTGCGCCGTGGTCTTCACGGTCCCCGAGCCGCTCCCCGCGGACGTGCCGGCGGTCATCCGGCCGGACTGGGACGAGAACATCACCGACACCCCCGGCGGCTGCGCCGAGGAGACGGGCGCCTACCGGCGGATCCTGCTCACCTGGCTCCCCACGGTCGGCCCCTACGTCTATCGGGCCCTCAACTGCCACCGGGTGCGCATCACCGACTCCTTCGCCCACTACCACCCGGCGGTCGGGGGCTTCGACGAGTTCTATCTCGTACAGATGGTGCAGCCCGGCGCGGTCCTCTACACGAGCACGAAGGTGGCGCGCATGGAGGATCCGGGGGCCGTGACCGCGGACGAGGCGGCGGTGATGATCGACCGGCACGAGCTCGCGGTCGGTGACCTGGTCTACCTGCCCCGGGGCACCATGCACCGGGGCTTCGGCGGCGTCCTCGCCCAGATCATCACCACGCCGGGCTTCAAGCCGGGGGCGGAGATCGGGCTCGACCATCACCTCAAGGCGATCAACGACCGCCTGGCCCTCGAGGGCGAGGCCGCGCTGCCTTACCGCGAGAAGTCCGCGGGTCGCGCGGTGGTCAAGTAGCCGGAACGCCTCAGCGCCCGGTCGGCGCCGCGGCCTCGGCCGCCGGACGCTCGAGCTCGACGAAGGCCCGCCAGACCGCGTCGTCTCCCGCCAGCGCGCGCGGCGGCAGCGGGTGGGAAGCCGTCGTGGCCGTGAGCTGACCGCGGTCCAGGACCGTCAGCGGGCCCTCGAGGAGGAGCCCGCCGGGTCCCAGCATGGCGGCTCGGTCCAGGCCGAGCGCGTCCGCGAGGAAGGCGACCACCGCGCGGCGCTTGCTCGGGCCGTAGTCGTGCTGCTCGTCGGCGAAGTGTGCGTTGCCCACGGCATCGGGCGCTCCCAGCGCGCGGTACACGTCGCGCAGGTACGGGTACTCCACCTCGGGCGTGTTGCGGGTCCAGTCGCCTCCCACGGACACGAGCAGCTGCGGGCGCGGCGCGGCGAGGGCCGCGAACTCCACGTTGCTGGCGCGCAGCCGCGGGCCCTGCGCGTCTTCGGGGACGGCATGAACCGGGAGGCCGGACTCGCAGTCGCAGCCGCCGAAGAAGTGGGCGGAGACCATGACCACCGGGGCGCACACGCCGATGCGCGGGTCGAGGGCGGTGGCGAGGAAGGTCTGGGTGCCGCCGCCGGAGGAGCCGGTCATGGCCACGCGGTCCGGGTCCACGTCGAGGTGCCCGAGCGCGGCGTCGAGGATCCGCATGGTGTTGAAGGTCTGCAGCGCCGTGGTCTCCGGCCGCCGGTGGGTGACCTGCTGGGACTCGCCCCAGCCCATCATGTCCCAGGTGATCACCACCGCGCCGCCGCGGGCGAGGAGCCCGGCGAGGCGCTGGACGTCGCCCTGGAAGCGACCCTCCGGGTCGGTGTCGGTGCCGCGGAAGTGGCCGTGGCTCCGCAAGATCAGGGGGCGCGGCCCCTCGCCGACCTTCGGCTCGTAGACGTTGGCGTGCACGAACAGGCCGGGCAGGGTCTCGAAGCGCACATTCGCGACGGAGAAACCGTCCAGCTCGCGCCGCCCCGTGGTCTCGATGCCCACCTCTCCAGCCGCGGGGAACGGGTCCAGCTGAAGCGTCTTCGCCAGGTGGCGGCGGAGACGCCCGGCGCGCGCCTCCCAGGAAGCTCTGTCGGACCAGGTCTGGCGAGCTTCGGTCAAGGCCTGGGCCCCGGCGGCGTCGCCCACGTCGTGGGGTCCGGGCCAGGGGTCGTCCTGGGCGATGGGGGCTGCGCTCAGCAGCAGCGCGACGATCCCGACGGCGGGCGCGAAGCGGCGGCGGGTGGCGGTGGAAGAGGACGTCGGGGTGAAGCGCATGGGAGATCGGCGATGCTCCAAGGGTAGCGGAGGTCCGTGAGACCGTCGGTGCGGTCCCGGTGAGGGCCAGTATCCTCGGGAGCGGAGCGGCGCGCGGCGACCGACTCCGATGACGTGCACCCCGAGCCAGCGAGCTCCGCCCCATGAAGGACACTCCCCGACGCGACCTCCGATTCGGCCTCCTCCTTGTCCTCTGCGCCGGGTGGATCCAGACCGGGGCCCTGGCCCAGATGCGGAAGGAGCAGATGCCAAAGGAGGACGTGGTGGACGTCCCCGCGATTCACGACGGCCTGTGCGTCAGCAACCTGTTCCAGACGAACATGGTCCTGCAGCGCGATGAGCCCATCGCCCTCTGGGGCTGGGCCGCTCCGGGGTCGCGCGTCACGGTGACCTTCGGCGGCGCGTCCGCCGCGGCAGCCGCGGGCGACGACCGGCGCTGGCAGGTGACGCTCCCCGCGCAGGCGGCGAACGCGGACCCCGAGATCCTGGTGGTCGAGGCCGGGGCGGAGCGGCTCGAGCTCGGGAACGTGCTGGTGGGGGACGTCTGGGTGCTCGGCGGTCAGAGCAACATGGAGTTCGAGCTCGCCAAGGTGGAGAACGGCGCCCTCGAGATCGCCTCGGCCAACTACGACCAGATCCGGATCCTCACCGTCCCCTACGGCAAGAGCGCGGAGCCGCGCCAGGGCTTCCCGCGCCTGCACGAGTGGAGCGACTGGTTCGGCCGCCACTTTCGGAAGGGGGACTGGGACGTGTGCACCCCGGAGGTGGCGAAGGAGCTCTCGGCCATTGGCTACACCTTCGCGCGGCGGGTCCACATGGCGTCCGGGGTCCCCATCGGCGTGATCGACGCCTCGCGCGGGGGCACGACCGTGGAGTCGTGGACGCCGCGCGGTGTGCTGGACGCCATGCCGAGCGAGACGGTGAAGGCGAAGCTCGTCGATTGGGACCGCAAGCTGGCCGACTGGGACGCGGAGGCGGACCTCGCGACGCGGATCGAGCGCCACCAGCAGCGCATGGCGCGCTTCGAGAAGGAGGGTCGTGCGGTGTCCGAGAAGGACCGCGTCCCGCCCGCCGACCTCAAGCCTGGACCGAAGGCGGACCAGAACCTCCCCGGCGCGTGCTTCGCGGGGATGATCCAGCCGCTCGCCGGGCTCGCGGTGAAGGGCGCCATCTTCCACCAGGGCTACAACAACGCGCTCGACGGCATGCGGGGCGTGCGCCTCTACCGGGACGTCTTCCCGGCCATGATCACCGAGTGGCGCCGGGCCTTCGGGGACGACCAGATGCCCTTTGGCATCCTCAGTCAGTGCACAGACGGCTACCCCCAGACCCGCGCCGACTACCTGGAGAAGATGCTCAACGCAGGGATCCACATCCGCGCGGAGCACTACAGGACCTTCCTCGACCTCCACGAGGCGGGGGACCGCAACATCGGCTTCGCGAGCACCTACGACCTGCGCCGGCGCTGGTACCACCCCCAGGTGAAGGTCCCCGCGGGCGAGCGCATCGCGCGCTGGGCGCTCTCCACCCAGTACGGCTTCGGCCGTCAGCTGCTCTGGAGGCCGCCGGCCCTCGTGGGGATGTCGGCCAAGGACGGCGCCCTGTTCCTCGAGCTGGACGCCGAGGTCATGGACCCCGAGGACGGCGCGATCGAGGGCTTCGCCATCGCCGGCGAGGACCGGCGGTTCCAGCCCGCCGACGCGGCCTACGTGCAGAAGGGGGAAGACGACCGGGGCCGGCCGCGCTTCGATCGTAAGCGGCTGATCCTCACGAGCCCGCTCGTCGGGGAGCCCGTGCACTTCCGCTACGCCTGGGGCCGCAACCCCATGGGCAACCTCCAGGTCACCGGGAACAAGGACCTGCCCTTCGCGACCCAGCGCAGCGACGACTGGGACATGGGCACGGTGCCGCTGGGGGTCCTGGACTCCGAGATCGACGGCGCCATGACCCGCAAGCAGCGCAACCAGGTGCTGAAGGCGCTGCGCGCCGAGGACGAGCGGCGCCGAGGGGCGGAGGCCCGGGCGGCGCTGGGCGAGGGCGGAGATTGAGCGTGGCCGCCACCTCGGACGTCGCCGGAGGGGGTCCCGCGCGCTGGCGCAGGCGCCTCTCGGAGGAGCTCCACGGGAGCGTGCTCCCCTTCTGGATGGAGCACTCCCTGGACCGCGAGCAGGGCGGCTACATCAACCAGCTCGACCGGGACGGCGCGCGCTTCGGCGACGACAAGCGCGTCTGGCTCCAGGGCCGCCAGGTGTGGATGCTCTCGAAGCTCTTCGGCGCTGCTGGGGATGAGCGGCACCTGGACGCCGCGCGGATCAGCGCAGCGGGCACCGAATAATCGTGGCGCCTAGCGGATCACGTGCCACTCGGTCTGGCGGCCGCCGATGTAGCGCACGGTCTTGCCGTCAAACCAGGCGTCCTGCTCCAGCTTGATCTGCACGGGCTGGCCGCCCCAGGCGGCGCACGGCACGGTGACGTTGCCCTCGATGGCGTAGCAGGTGCCGGCGCGCAGGCGCCAGTCGCCCTTGATGGGGGTGGGGCCCTGGTTGTCCCACATGCCGATGGTGGGGCCGGCCGCGTGGCCATGGAAGCCCACGGGGTGGGTGTAGACCGAGCACGTGATCCCCTCGGCCTCGGCGAGCCGCCGGGTCTCGGCGAGCACGTCGTTGCCCGTCCGGCCCTGGGTGAACGATCCCGTCAGGAGGTCCTGCCAGCGGTTGCCCACCGCCATCGCTTCCTCGAGGGCGTCCGGTACGCCCTCCTCGCCGATCTTGAGCACGTAGGCCATCTCCTGGGTGTCCGTGCAGAGCCGCAGGTAGTGGATGCCCACGTCGGTGTGGAGCACGTCCCCGCGCCGGATGACCTGGTGCTCCTCGCCGTAGAAGCTGGAGCCGTCCGGGGGCACCAGGCCCTCGCGCTGCACGTTGCAGTAGGGCATGAACCACACCGGGAGGCCGAGGTCGGTGAAGCGCTGGCGGAGGAACCAGGCCACGTCGTCGGTGGTGGTGACGCCGGGGGTGATCACGTCGCTGGAGAAGGCGTCGCGGATGGCGCCGCGGGCCAGCAGCATGAGCTGTGGGTAGACCTCCATCTCCATCGCGGTGCGGGTCTCGAGCCAGCGGATGCAGAGCGGCTCTGCGGGGACCATGCGCGCCCGCAGGCCCTCGGGCAGCGCCTCCTCGAGCCGATCCCGGAGGCCCGAGCTGAGCCCGTCGCCGACGGCCCAGTGCTCGGACGTGTTGACCCCGATCTTCTGCGGGTCACGCTCGGCGATCACCTCCGCGAGCCGCGCCCACTGCTCGTCGAGGGAGCCGCCGTCCCAGGCGGTCTCGTACAGGTCACCGAGGCCGTAGCGGCTCACCGTCAGCCGCTCGATGCCCTCGTCCACCCCGAGGTCGTGGAACACCAGCATGGTCGTGCGGCGGGCGGCGAACACGGGCGCGGGGACGAGCGTCAGGTAGACCGGGTCCTCGGCGTACTCGCGGTTGATCACGACCCACATGTCGATCCCCGACTCGCGCATCAGCCGCGGGAGCAGGTTCTCGAGTCGGTCCTCGAGCATGCGGTTCACCGCCTCGGCGCGGGCTCGCTCCGGCAGCACTGCAGGTGTGCCTGGAACGGCGTAGCCCTGATTCCAGCGCCGTTCGCTCCAGAGATCCTGGGCCTCCTGGGGGAGGAGGGCCGGTGTCGGGGCGGACGTGAGGAGCGACGCGTGGAGCAGGAGGGAGGCGATCATGGCTGGGGGGG
>CBFHHK010000010.1:11169-12747 GCA_965655435.1 Planctomycetota bacterium
GGGGAGGAGGGCCGGTGTCGGGGCGGACGTGAGGAGCGACGCGTGGAGCAGGAGGGAGGCGATCATGGCTGGGGGGGCTGGGGTCGGCCCCATCCTGCCACGATCCGCGCGCCCCGCTCCCCGGGTTCTATCCCCTCGTCACTGCCGCTCGAGGGCGCCGTGGTCTACCACGGGCGCGGACCCCGCCCCGGTGTCGGGGGCCAGCGGGTCATCCACCCGGCGGGTCTGGCCGGCGAGGTCGAGGGGGACCTCCTCGGTCCGGTCCCCGTCCCGATCCAGGTCGGCGCGGTCCGGGGGCAGGAGCGGTACGGCGGCGGCGTCGATGCAAGGGGACCCCGGGGCCAGGCGGTAGTCGTTGTCGAGGAACGCCAGCGGGTTCCCATCTGGCCCGGCCGGGTCGAGGAACAGGGGGTCGGCGTCGATGAGGTTCGAGGCCGCGAGCAGGGTGCTCCCGCCCGAGAGGACCAGGTTGATGGCGCCACCCTGGAGGTTGGTCCAGTGGACCTCGAGGGTCGAACCCGGCGAGTTGGCGGTGATCTGGTCGAAGCCCGTGCCGCTCGAGTTCAGCCAGAAGATCGAGTTGACCACGACGGCGCTCATCCCAAAGTCCAGGGACATCCCCCCGCCGACCTGCAGCGCGTCGTTGAGCACGAAGGTGCAGTTGGAGACGCGCGTGGTCGCGAGGCCCGAGCCGGCGATGGCGCCGCCCGAGTCCCCGGCGAAGTTCCCGGCGAACACGCACTGGTCGACGAAGTTCACCTCCGGCGCGCTTCCAGGCCCCCCGAGGGCGTAGAGGGCGCCGCCGAAGAGGGCGGTGTTCTGGAGGAAGGTGCACCTGCTGGCCACCGCCGGAGCGCCGACCGAGCCGCCCAGGGTGACCGTCCCGGCACCGGCGGCGGTGTTGTTGGTGAACGTGCATCCGTCCACCTCGGCGGCTCCCAGGCTGAGGGCGAGGGCGCTGGAGCTCGCCGCGACGTTGGCCTCGAAGACGCAGTCGATGATCCGCGGACCGGTGGGTGAGAGGGCCGGGGCGGAGGCCTTGATGGCGCCGCCGGCCTGTGCCTGGTTGCCCTCGAAGACGCAGCCGATCACGGTGATGGCACACTGCCGCGCGAAGATCGCGCCGCCGTCTCCGTTGGACGGCCCGGCGGTCGAGGGGAGCCCATCCTTGATGGTGAGGCCCTGGATGGTCGGGCGGACCGAGGCCGGCGGGAGGTAGGCGTAGAACGCCCTGCCGCTGTGCTCGAGGTCGATGGTGCAGGCGCCGGGACCGTTGGCGCTGCGGACGGTGAGGTCACGGGGGCCGAGGTCGAGGTCCTTGTTGTCGGGTCCTCGGTACACCCCGTCCTCCATCAGCACCTCGTCCCCGGAGAGGGCGACGGCGAAGGCGGCGGCGAGGTCCTGGAAGGGGGCGCTGGCCGAACCGTCGCCGCCCGGAGGCGCCGCGGCATCCACGTGCCAGGTGGCGTTCTGGGGCTGACACTCGTCCGGGATCCCATCCCCGTTCAGGTCGAGGCTGGCGCCGCTCGCGATGTCACAGGGGTCCGCGACGCCGTTCCCGTTGCAGTCGGCCTGGCA
>CBFHHK010000010.1:12846-39368 GCA_965655435.1 Planctomycetota bacterium
GGTGTCGGGGATGCCGTTGCCATCGCAGTCGTCGGCGCCCTCGAGGAGGTCGCAGAGGTCGCCGCGCCCGTTGCCGTCGCAGTCGGGGGTGAGGTTCGAGCACTGGATCGCCACGACCTTCAGGGGCGCGCCGAAGACAGAGGCCATGGCGCCTGAGCGGGTCACGATGAGGAACGTGAACTCGAGGGTGGTGGCCGCGGGGGGCAGGGCAGGAATACCGATGCTCGCGTTCAGGACGCCGCTGGCGGGGATCGTCCCCAGCACGAGCACCTGCGTGGGGACGGGGCCCACGCCGGGCGTGGCCCCGGCAGCGCGTGTGGCGTCGAAGAAGAAGGGGGCCGCAGCCGTGAGGTGGAGCCGCGCCACGGCGCCGGGTGCCCCGCGGACCTCGATGGGGTGGAGGCTCTGGGCTCGAACGAAGATCGGCGTCTCGTGGTCCTCGGAGGCTCCGGGCAGAGCCCGGACGACTCCGGCGCCCGCGAAGGGCAGCCCGCTGGCGCCGGGCGGCCCTGCGAAGGAGTCCCCGCCGGCGCCCCCCGTGGAGGTCGTGTCCACCATGATCATCCGCGTAAGAGCGTCCGTGGCGGCGCCGTTCCCTCCGTCCCCACCCGGGAGCGGGATGAAGTCGCCGTTCTCGCCCCCGGCGCCTCCGGCCACGCTGCACCCCGAGAGGAACAGCCTGGATCCCTCGGCGCGCAGCCCGGCGCCGCCCTCGCCCGGGCCGTCTCCGAAGTCGAACGTGCAGCTCATTCCGGCGCCGCCCTCGAGCTGGCAGCCCCACAGGGCAGCCCTGGAGGACTCGAGCTGGAGCCCGTCGCCGCCGTCGCCGTCCGTGCAGCTGAGCTCATCCACGCCGTCGCCGCCCTGGAAGACCGAAGCCCGCGCTGAGAAGCGGAGGACGCCGTCGAGGTGCGCCCCCGCGCCGCCGACGGGATCGAAGGCCTGGGTCGAGTCCGCGGCGGGTGCGCCGACGAAGACGCAGCGTGCGACGGTGAGCTCGCCAGCGAGGCCTTCGGCATCGAGCGTCGAGCGCTGGGCTTCCAGGAGGGGGTCGGTGACGCCCTCGAACCTGAGCCCGTGGAGGAGGACGGGCTGAGTGGACGAGAGCGAGCGGATGACGAGCCGACCTTCCACCGTGGCGCTCCCCTCGTGCTGCGCCACGATCGACACCGAGAGTCCGTCGATCAGGAGATCCTCGGCGTAGGCACCGGGGCGCACCAGGATGAGGTCCCCGTCCTGGGCGAGCGCGAGCGCACTTGAGATGTCCACCGTGTCTCCGGCGCCGCTGCGGTCCACGATGATCTCCCCGGCGTGCACAGCGCTGGTGAGGGCGATCGCGAAGGGCACGGTCAGGAAACGTCTTCTCAAGCGCTCATTCATGGTGTTGATCCTCTGCTTGTCTAGGCGTCTCTAGCGAGGCGAACCGGCCGTGTTTCGAGGATTTGTTGGAGAGGCGGGTGTTGGCCTCGCAGGACGCGCAGGAGCAGCAACGTCAACAAATCAGTCTGGCAGACCAGAGCGCCCATGGTCGCGGCATGCGCCGCGCGTTCTGGATGGGGGCGCGAAGAGAGACATTGGGCGGCCTGAGGGGGGTCCGGGTGGAGGTTGTGGAGCGTCGCGGGACGCCGGCCTGGCCACCTCGCCTGACGATCGAGCGCCCCGGACAAGACGGTGGCCCGCCCCGACAACATCGGGGCGGGCCACCAGAACTCGTGCGTGCTGCGGCCAGGGCCGCAGCCGCGATCAGAAGGTGATCTCGATGCCGTCGGTGAAGTTCGACGTGGCTGAGCCGCCCACCGCGTCTCGGTACCAGGCCTGGAAGTTCCAGGAGTCACCCGAGCCAATGGCCACGAAGCCGGTGGGCTGGGGGACCTGGGTGTTGTCCATCGGGATCGCGATCATGCCCGTGGTGCCGGCGTTTTGGATCTGGCCGGGTCCCACGTAGCGCCCGATGGCGCCGCCGAGGCAGAGGTTGCCCTGGCTGCCGCCGGGGTTGGCCACGAAGCCCTGGGTCTGGGAGGCGAGGAAGAAGCCGAACGAGTTGTTGGGCAGTCCGTTGGCCTCGAGGACCAGGTCGTTGGAGGCCAGGACCGCGGAGCCTGACGCGGCCATCGACGCCTCAGCGCCAGTGGAGTTGGCGTTGGCGGTGCAGTAGTTCGTGCCGATCTGGCCAGGGGAGGCGAGCACCGTGAGGACGGTGCCGTTCATGACGGCGCCGGGGAGGTCGAAGCTCCACTCGTTGTCGTCGTATCCGCCGACATCACCGCTCTGGAAGCCGATCGTGGCGCTCGCGCCACCGTCGGCGCGGAAGGAGTCCACGCTCTCGTAGAGGTACTGCGCGACGATGGGACCCGTGCCCGAGGGGACCTGGATCTGGAAGGTGGCCGTGTCGATGCCACCGCTGCCGCCGGGGAAGAACTCGACGGCCTCCCACTGGATCACGAGCACGCCGCCCGTCTCCTGGTAGTAGATCTCACCCTCGAGGCCGCCGTCGGTGTCGACGTCGTCCCAGAAGGGCATCAGCGTCCGCTCACTGTTGAAGGCGGCGAGTGAGGGGATGGGTTGGTTCGCATACCCGAGGTCCAGCGCGGTGCCGTCGAAGCGCACGGCGCCGTTGCTGCCCACGCGGGCGATGCCGGCGGCGAGCACGGTGTTGCCGATGGTGGTGGGGATATCAACCTCGCCGTCATCGCCGAGGCTCAGGGGGGCGCCGGTGGTCGAGATGTCGATCCAGGTACCGGGGAGGTTGTCCACGATGGTCACAGGGCTCGGGGGAGCGGGGGGCTGACCCTCGGTGAGCAGGACCGTGCCGAAGCCGGTGGCGCCGTTCCAGCCGCCGACGCGCATGTAGTACGTCGATCCTGAGACGGGCGTCCCGACCGTGATCGAGCTCTGGAGGCCGCAGCTATCGTCGTTGCACTCGAGGAGGTTGAGGGCGTTGCAGTTCCCGTCATAGACCTCGATGGCGGTGTCGTAGCTGGAGCCGCAGGTCTCGAAGGTCAGCGAGTTGCCGTTCGCCGCGGTGTAGCTGTACCAGACGTCCGGGGCCGTGGTTCCCGCGCAGGAGAAGGGAAACAGGCCTTCGTCGATCGCGGTGGTGGTGTCATAGGCCACTGCGTTGCCGGCGGTGAGCGTGACCGCCGTGGCGCACGTGTCGTTGCTCGTCCCCGGGGGCGGGGTGACCTCGGCGACGTTGAGCGTTCCGAAGCCAGTCGCGCCGTTGAAGCCCGCGATTCGAATGAGGAACTGATCGCCGATGTTGACGCCGCTGAGGGTGGCGCCGCTCTGGAGCCCGCAGAAGTCGTCGTTGCAGATGATCTCGATCGGGGCCGCGCAGGTGCCGCTGTAGAGGGTCAGGCCGGTGTCGTAGCTCGAGCCGCAGAGGTCGATGGCGACGTTGTTGGTCGACGCGGCGGTGTACGTGTACCAGATGTCGGGCCCGCCGTTCGCCGCGCAGTTGAACGGGATGACGCCTTCGTCAATGGCCAAGGTGGTGTCGAACGCCGTGGCGCCGAGGGGGGCCGCGGCTGCGGTCGCGCAGTCGTCGTTGGTTACCTGCGCTGAGGCGATGGAGCCGAGCGCGACGCCGGTCGCTGCGGTGAAGAGGAGTGAGCGATTCATGTTTAGGGAAGGGGGCAGGTCGGTGGAATGGCTGGGAGCGCGAGCTGTTGCTTCGTGGCTCGACTGGACGGAGTGTCGCAGGTGGGCGACATGTTCCATCTTATGCCTCGACTTGTTTTGTGGCGGTCGCCGGTGGGTGGCGGCGACCTGGGAGGCTCCCGCGATCCCCCGTGGCCTCGAACGGAGGCGGCGACTTGGAGGTCTTGAGGCCGTCAGGAGGCCCCGCGGGCTGGAATGTCTCGTTGTGGTCTTATCGAGATGCCAAGCTGTGGGATCGGTCAGGGATCCTGCTGAGGGTGGGCAGGGCGGCGTGGAGTCGTTCTGGGGAGCTGCTGTGGGTCCGTGGTACCGTCTCTCTCCGCTGCGGGCTCTCTCCGCTGCGGGCTCTCAGCGCTGCGGGACCGATAGCGGATCCCGCCGCTCCGGGTCCCGTACGCCTCATCGACTATCCATCAATCCACCTTGGACACGCGACGGACTCTCCCCATCCAGCTGGCGCTCCTGCCGGTCGCAACGCTCGGGGCGCTCCTGCTTGCGGGGGAGGGTGAGTTGGCGCAAGCCGGTGGTGGTGGCGTTCTAGAAGCTGAAGCCGAAGCAGGGTCCGAAGCCGGGTCCGGGGCCGCGCGGCTGGCGGGTAGTGGAGCGGATCGCCCGGACTTCGATGCGCTCCGCGTCGAGGGCGCCCACCGGTCGCAGTACAGGGGCGGTGCCCCCGGGCTAGACGCCCCGGCAGAGCTGGCCACAGATCTCGATTCGTACCGACGCGAGATCGAGCCGCTCTTGGAGTCGGCTTGCCTGGGCTGCCATGGCCCTGACAAGGAGAAGGGCGGCTTCCGGCTCGACGAACTCGATCCGGACCTCGTCCAGGGCGATGACGTGGACTGGTGGCTCGACGTCCTCTCCGTCGTGAGCAACGGGGAGATGCCGCCTGCCGACGGGCCCGCCCTGGCAGCGGCGGACCGCGGTCGGGTGGTGGAGTGGCTCTCGACCGAGGTCCAGACCGCGTCGATCGCGCTCCGCGCCCAGGGGGAGCACACCTCCTTCCGGCGGCTGGCGCGGTACGAGTACGACCACGCGCTGCAGGACCTCCTCGGCCTGCCGCATCACTTCGGTGACGATCTGCCCCCCGACCCCATCTCCGAGGACGGCTTCGAGAATAGCTCCGAGGTCCTGCACCTCTCCTCCTCTCAGCTCCCCACCTACCTCGAGGCGAGCCGCGAGGCCCTGCGTGCCGCGGCTCCCCTCGGAGACAGGCCCGCGCTGGTGTCATGGAGCATCCCCATGGACGCGGCGGCGGACCGCGAGTGGAGGCACCAGGACGGCCAGCTCGAGGGCGCCCGTAAGAAGCACGAGGCGGACCCGGCCAAGCTGGAGGAGGAGCTGGGGAAGCTGCGCAAGCGCTTCGCCCAGCGTCCAGGGGGGGCTCACTTTCAGGATCCGACGGGCGCGCGCTTTGCGGGGATGCGCTGGAACTACAACGGGGCGAAGTTCGCCTGGGCGCCCTCGGAGGGGGCTCCGGCGCAGGCCGCGGACGCGGGGAGCATCGCGGTCCTTCCGGCGTGGCACGGCATGACCATCGAGCTCGGGGATCGGGTGCCGGATGACGGCACGCTCCGCGTGCGCGTGCGCGCGTCGCGGGCCTCGGACGAGGACACACGCCCGGTGAGCCTCCAGCTCAAGTTCGGTTGGCAGGCCAGCAATGACTCCAACGCGGTCTTCCCGGCCACGGACCAGGAGGCCCTGGTCGACGCGCCCCCTGGTGCGCCCGAGACCTACACCTGGGAGATCGCCATGCGCGACGTCTACCCGCGCAACCTGGCGCGCGGTGTCAACACCATGGGGCAGCTCCCGAGCCCCTCGGAGTTCGTCAAGCTCGTGAACAGCTCGCTCTCCGGGCGGACCCTGCACATCCACCACGTGGAGGTCGAGGGACCAGTCTCTGGTCAGTGGCCGCCCGCGTCCCACGCGCGGATCTTCCATGATCGGCCCAAGGGGCAGGCGGAGCGGACCTACGCCCGCGAGGTGATCGAGCGCTTCATGGCGAGCGCGTGGCGGCGACCGCCCACCCAGCGCGAGGTCGCGCGGAAGGTGAGGCTGTTCCGCGAGCTCCGCCGCGACACCGACTCCCTCGAGGAGGCCGTGCGGGAGGTGCTCGCGGTGGTCCTGACGTCCCCCAACTTCCTCTACGTGGTGGTGGAAGAGGTGGAGGGGGATCCCAGCGCGCCCATCTCGGAGCTGGAGCTCGCCATGCGGCTCTCGCTCTTCCTCTGGTGCAGCGCCCCCGACGAGGCGCTGCTCGAGCGGGCTCGCTCGGGCGAGCTTCGGCAGCCCGGTGCGCTGGAGGCTGAGGTGGATCGAATGCTCGCCGACCCGCGGGCGGAGCGCTTCGCTGACCGCTTCGTGGGGCAGTGGCTGAACCTCGCCCTGATGGACAACCTGGAGGTCAACCGCAAGGCGTACCCCTCCTTCGACGGTCGGCTGCAGGAGGCCATGGTGCGCGAGCCCGTGGAGTTCTTCCGTGAGCTGCTCCGCACGGACGGGAGCGCCCTGGAGTTCATCCACTCGGACTTCGCGATGGTCAACGAGCGCCTCGCGAACCACTACGGCATCGGGGACGTGGCGGGGAACCACTTCCGGCGCGTGGAGCTGGACCCCGCGGGTCGCCGCGGGGGCCTGCTTGCCCAGGCGGGCCCGCTCGCCATGAACTCCGACGGCAAGGACTCCCACCCCCTCAAGCGCGGGATCTGGATGCTCGAGAACCTCCTCGACGATCCGCCGCCTCCGCCGCCGCCCGCCGTCCCCGAGATCGACCTCGCCGACCCCGAGATCGCGAAGATGACGCTCAAGGAGCGCATCGAGGATCACCGCAACGACCCCGCGTGCATGTCCTGCCACGCGAAGATCGACCCCTGGGGGATCGCGTTCGAGCAGTTCGACGCCATCGGCCAGTGGCGCACCGAGGCCGGCGGCCGGCCCGTCGACGCCCGCAGCGTCCTCTTCAACCAGCAGGAGCTGGACGGCCTGGACGGGTTGAAGGGCTTCCTGCTCCTGAACCGCCAGGACCAGTTCGTCCGCGCTCTCGTCCAGAAGCTGGTCACGTTCGGCCTCGGCAGGCCGCTCAGCTTCAGTGACCGCGCGGGCGTCGACCGGATCACCGCCGAAACCCGGGAGGCCGGGGACGGGCTGGCTACCATGATCAAGCAGATCGTCACCAGCGATCTCTTCCAGGGCCGCTGAGCGCGCGCCAATCCCATGACCCGCCCCGAGCACACCGACCTCGCCACCGTGGACCGCCGCCGGTTCCTGCGCGGCTCCGCCGTGGCGCTGGCGCTGCCCTGGCTCGAGTCCATGGCGGCCGCGTGGCCGGCGACCGGCGCGAAGGCCAAGCGCCGGCGGCTCGCCTGCGTGTACTTCCCCGACGGCGTCCCCATGCCCCTGGCCGAGGACCCCGCCTATGAGGACTGGTCGTGGTTTCCTCACGGGAGCGGCAAGGACTATCGCTTCACGAAGTGCTTCGAGCCGCTGGCGTCCATGCGCGAGGAGTTCACGGTCTTCTCCGGCCTCTCGCACCCCGCGGTCCGCGACGTGCACGGCCACTCCAACGCGGACCAGTTCCTCACCGGCGTCGACACGGGGGCCAAGGGCGACTACCGCAACGGCATCTCCCTGGACCAGGTCTTCGCGGCCCACGCCGGCGACGAGACCCGCCACTCGTCGATGGTCCTCTCCACGGACGGTGGCACGGGCACGCCCCGCGGCGCCCACACCCTCTCCTTCACGCGGACGGGGCGCGCCATCCCGGCGGAGCACCGGCCGAAGCGCATCTTCGACACGCTCTTCCTGAAGAAGGACGAGGACGCGGCGCGGCGCCTCGCCATGAGCGAGAGCGCGCTGGATGACCTGCTCGAGGACGCCCGCGCGCTGCGGGGGTCCCTCTCGGCGGCGGACCGCGAGTCCCTGGACGAGTACCTCGAGTCGGTCCGCGAGACCGAGCTGCGGGTGGAGAAGGCGAAGCGCTGGGCGCGCATCCCCCTGCCCAAGGTCAAGGCCGACCACCTCAACCTCGACGTGACCCTGGAGGAGCCCCGGCTGTACCTCCAGACCATGTACGAGCTCATGGTCCTGGCGTTCCGCACGGACTCCACGCGCACCGCCACCTATCAGATCGGCCGCGAGAACGGCGTCGGCCGCAGCGACATCCTCTCGCGCGCAGTGGACCTGCCCCTGAGCCATCAGCTCTCCCACGACACGAAGAATCCCGGCGGCTGGGAGAAGTTCAGCACCTACTGCCGCTTCCTCAACGAGGAGTTCGGCCGCTTCGTCTCGAAGCTCAAGGACATCCCCGAGCCCGGCGGCGACGGCAGCATGTTGGACCACTCCCTGCTCCTCTTCGGCTCCGCCTCCAGCGCCTTCCACCTGTCGCGGAACTACCCCCTGATCCTCGCCGGCGGCAAGGACATGGGCTTCCGCCACGGCCAGTACGTGAACCTCGTGGGCGACAACGCGTACGGCGGCTCATGGAGCGGCGGCCAGGAGCCCTGGCAGCGCGAGTTCACCCACGAGGACCGCCCCCTGGCGGACCTCTACCTCACCATGCTCCAGCGCCTCGGCGTGGAGACCGACACCTTCGCCGGCAGCACCACGCCCCTCGAGGGCGTCTGAGCGCCTCCGAGGGGCTGGAGCTCACGCCTCCTCCTCTGGACTCGGTTCGTCGGGGCGCTGGGGCGGGGCGGTCATGTGACGCCATCGGTCAACGAGCGAGTCGAACACGTCGTGGATGGGCATGTGCTCGGCCCCCGGGGCGCCGACCCAGAGCTCCTCGGCCATGATGCGGACCTGCCAACCGTCCTCGAACTCGAGGAAGAGGCCGGCCTCCAGCCGCTCACCCACCGGACCCTCTCCGCCGGACGGCGGCGGCCCCTCGAGGTGGAAGAGGAGCTCGCGGCACCGCTCCAGGCCCTGGACCTGGAAGCGCCCGGTGACGTCCTCGCCGAACTGGTGCCAGATCATCCGGCTGGACCAGCGGTCAGGCCCACGGTCGAGCCTCTTGGAGTAGGGAGGGATGAGCGGGACGCCCTTGCCGATGACGGTGGCCTGGTCCGGCCCCCCTTGGGTCCACCAGCCCACCCTCTCGCGTTGGCGGATGGACTCGGCCGCGTGGATCCACCTGAGCTCTCGGTCGGCGAGGGTGGCCGAGGCCCACGGCTCGGACGCGCCGCCGTCGGGGCGGCGGCGGAGCTCCAGCGAGGGCACCCGGTCGTCGCCGACGAGGGCCCGGATCTCATGAGCGCGCCCGAGCCGTTCCATGCGGGGGGGCCTCCTGGGGGGGATCGGTTGCCCCGGGGCGTGGGCGGTCGGGCGGCTCATGCGGACGCCTCCCCGCGGGGGCGGAGCAGGAGGTCGCGGAGCTCGCGGGCCTCCTCCAGATCCTTCGTGCCGAGGGAGATCCTCATGCGACGCCGGGTGTGGGGCGTCGGCTGGACGGTGTAGTGGCACCACCAGGTCCCGTGGTTGTTCCACAGGTGGTGATTCGGACGGTCCGCGTGGACGCGGATGGCGAGTGTCGGTCGCATGATGCGCTCCCTGGTCAGAGACCCCCTGGGCGCATCAGGAAGCGAGGGGGTCCACGGGGTGCGGACGGCTCTCGCCGGAGAGGTTGTTCACGGGGGCTCCCGTGCTCATCGACCCACTTGGGTCAAACCACCTTGGCTCTCCGCGCCAGGTTGGCAGGTCCGCGAGGGGCGAACCGTTCCTGATGATGACCCTCTTATCGCGTCGCGCGTCCCATCCCTCAAGGGGCGACCGTGTCATAAGCGCGCACGGCCCCGGGGACGGTCTCGATTCTGTCCTCGCGACGGCTGGAGATCAGCCCTTCCGGCCGCGGAGGCGCAGGAAGAGGATCAGCGGGAGCGGCGAGAGCGCGGCGATGTAGTGAATCGGCGCGACGCCCTCGCCCTTGATCTGGGCCAGGACCACGATGAAGGTGACCACCGGCATCATCGTCGCGTAGATCACCAGGGGTACCGGCCAGAGGGCGCTCTGGCGGGCCTTCTGGAGGACGTCCAGCCAGCCGGCCACGACGGTGATCACGATCATGCCCACGAAGAGGCCCTCGGCGCTGTCGATGAGCCCGCCCTCGTTCTGGGGGATCGCGGGGCTGGCGAGGATGGTGGCGAGCAGGGCGTACATGGGCGGCAGCGTAGCTGGGTCGGGAGGCTGGGATCGAGGGACTGGAGAGTTCCTCCCCTTCCCAGGGCCGTTTCGCCGGGGAGGCCCCAGGGGACGCGCGCCGGCCGGGGGAGGGAGCCCGCGAGGCGGGGCGATCTGACGCCCCCGTGTCTCGTGTTGCGGGAGAGCCGCCGGCAAGCCCCCTCCCGCCGGCTCCTCCTTTCGACGGTCCCCCCTCGCCGGGGCGTCCGCGACGGGAACGGGATCTCCCCCCTCGCTGCGGGTGACTCGGCGGGGCTCGAGCGGTCAGAGCGAGGCGGTTGGCGCCCCCCATTCCTCTGGCGCATGGCGGCGCATCTGGCGGCACAGGGTGAGACGGAGGTCGAGGCGAGTCCGTGGGCTGAGGGAGAATCCCCCCGTAGAGGGGCCGCCCCCCCCCTGAATTTGCCGGGCGAGGGCACACTGGATCCGTCGCCTACCCCCCCCCTCGCGCATGAAGTCTCCCCTCGTCGTCCTCGCTTCGGCCCTCCTCCTCCAAGGGACGAGCGGCGCCCAGGTCCAGTTCGTGGACATCACCGACGCGGCCGGCCTCGCGGTGCCCCAGGGGGCAGGCCTCCAGATCGGCTTCGGCGCCGGGCTGGAGCAGCTGCAGATGACCGGCGGCGCCGCCGCGGGGGACTTCAACGGGGATGGGTGGGTGGACCTGTTCGTGACCATGCTCGACCGGCATGACGTGCTGTTCGCGAACCTGGGCGTCGACGCGAACGGCGATCACCGCGGGTTCCGAGACGTGACGGCCCGGTGCTTCCCGGCCCCCGGGCCCGGCCCGCGCAGCAACGGCGCGGTCTTCGGGGACATTGACAACGACGGGGACGAGGACCTCTATCTCACCTCCGTCGGGTCGACCCGCTATCAGCTGTGGATCAACGACGGTGAGGGACACTTCCGCGAGCGGGCGCGCCAGCGCGGCGCCGCCGTGGAGACCACGCGCTTTCACTCGGGCCAGAGTCCGGTGTTCGCCGACTTCGACCGGGACGGGTGGCTCGACCTGTACGTGACCGAGTGGGTCCTCATGCACCCCGCCTTCCCCGTCGCGCCCCACACGCGCCTCCTGCGCAACCGTGGCGCCGCGGCTCCGGGCCACTTCGAGGACGTCACCGCCGCGGCGGGCCTCGCCCTCGGCATGGAGACGGGCACCAGCTCCCTCGGCCACCCCACGGGCGTGTTCCAGTTCACGCCGCGCTTCTCGGACCTCGACGGGGACGGCTGGCCCGACCTCGCGATCGCGGGTGACTTCCTGACGAGCCACCTGTTCTGGAACAACGGCGACGGGACCTTCACCGAGGGGACCGCGGCGGCGGGAGTCGGCGGGGACCAGAACGGCATGGGCGCGACCATCGCGGACTACAACGGCGATGGGCTGCTGGACTGGTTCGTGACGTCGATCTACGACCGGGTGAACGACTGCACCCTGGGCGGCTGCGGGTGGGGTTCCACCGGGAACCGGCTGTACCTGAACACGGGCGCGCGCACGTTCGTGGACTGGACGGACCAGGCGGGGGTCCGCGACGGCGGCTGGGGCTGGGGCGCGACGAGCCTGGACTACGACAACGACGGGGACGTGGACCTGACGATGACCAACGGCGTCGACTGGGAGGCCCTCTCCAACGACGACCACTTCATCGACGACCCCATGCGCCTGTGGCGGAACGAGCACGGGATCTTCACCGACGTCGCCCAGTCCGTGGGCCTCACCGCGACGGCCAAGGGCAAGGGCTACCTGACCCTCGACTTTGACCGCGACGGCGACCAGGACCTCTACGTGGTCCACCACGGCGAGCTCCCCGTCCTCTACGAGAACGTGGGCGGCAACCAGAACGACTGGATCCAGCTCGACCTGGTGGGGAGCGCCTCCAACCGCGACGCCGTGGGCGCCTTCGTGCGCCTCACCGCAGCGCCCGGCGCGCCCGAGCAGGTGCGCGAGACCAGCCGCGGCAGCAACTTCCTCTCCTCGGATGAGGACCTCGTGCACTTCGGCCTCGGCCCCCCGACCTCCATGGGGACCGTCGTCCGCATCGAGATCCGCTGGCCGAGCGGTCAGACCACCGTGCTCACGGACGTGGCTCGCAACCAGCGCCACACCGTGGTCGAGCCCTGAGCGAGCCCTGAGCGAGCCTGCGGAGGAGGACGCTCTCCTCTTCGAGCCTGGGGCCGGGCGGCGCGTCCCCCATGGAGGTCGCGGCTCCAGCGCCGCTCCCCGGCCCTGAGGGCCCTGGGGGTCGATGGACTGGCGTGTCCTGCGGAGCGCAGCTAGCGTGGAGGGGATGTTCGCGCTCACGGTCCTCGCGGCGCTCCTTCAAGCGCCATCCTCCGCGCCCCCCAGCGTCGTGGTGATCCTGATGGACGACATCGGACGTGACAAGGTGGGGGCCTATGGGGACCACGCGGACGCGCCGCCGACCCCGCACCTGGACGCCCTCGCCGCTCGCGGCGTGCTCTTTCGGAATGCGTGGGCTTACCCCGTCTGCAGCCCGACGCGGGCCGCGCTGCTCACGGGGCGCCACTCGGACCGCACCGGGATCGGGACGATCATCGGAGCCGGAGATGGCGTGGCGACGCCGCTGCCCTTCTCGGAGACCATCCTGCCGGAGGCTCTCCCCGACCACACCTCGGTCACCCTCGGCAAGTGGCACCTGCGCGACCTCGGCGACAGCGACCTGCACCCGGTCCAGTCCGGCTTCGACGCCGCGGTGGGCTACGTGGGGGCGCCGACGTACTTCCACTGGACGACCCACGTCAACGGAGTGCGCTGCAACGAGTCCGGCTACTTCCCGTCTGCCCTCGCGCGGCGCGGCACGCAGGTGCTGGGGCGGCTCGAGGAGCCCTTCTTCCTCTACTACTGCCCGATCCTCGCCCACTCGCCCTGGCACGTCCCGCCGAGCTACCTGCATACCCAGGGCACCCCGAGCTTCGAGCCCTTCATGCACAAGGCCATGGTGGAGGCCTTCGACCACCACCTCGGCCTCCTGCTCGCGGCGATCGACCTCGAGTCGACCTATGTCTTCGTCATCGGCGACAACGGCTCGCCCAACGTCACGGTGCTCCCCCCGTGGCCTCCGAGCCACGGCAAGCGAACGCCCTACGAGGGCGGCGTCCGCGTCCCCTTCATCGTCGCCGGACCCCGCGCGGTCCGCGGCGCGGAGTGCGACGAGCTGGTCCACGTGACCGACGTCTTCGCCACGGTCCTGGACCTCGTGGGCCGACCCGCCATGGCCGTCGGCGCCGAGGACTCCATCAGCTTCGCCCCGCTCCTGATCGACCCCACGGCCGACGGCGCCCGGGACCACCTCTACTTCCACCAGTTCCCCTTCCCCGGCGCCACCTCCCAGGTCCCCGAGCTGCGGGCCATCCGCACCCACCGCTGGAAGCTGATCGAGCGGACCGACCTCGCCACCCTCGAGCTCTACGACCTCCAAGCCGACCCCCACGAACTCGACAACCTCCTCCTCTCCAGCCCCGGGCCGACCACCCACGCACTTCGCGACCGACTGCTGGCCCTCATCCCCCGGTTCCCCTGACCCCGCCCTGAAAGGGCCCAGCCCTCGACTCAGCCAGGATCCAGGCCCCGTGCTGGGGAGCCCCTCTCAGTGAAAGTCCCTGGACCCGGAGCTGATCCCGGCGGCGAGGTCGTCGAGGCCCTCGAAGCGGTCGACGATGAGGTGGACGACCTCGCCGGAGCGGTCGATGCGGCCCTCGACGAGGATGAGGACGCCGTGGCGGGCGATGGCGCGGTGGCGCTCGTAGGTCTTCGGGTGGACGACGAGGTTGGAGGTGCCGGTCTCGTCCTCGAGGGTGATGAAGATGATGCCCTGGGCGGTGGCGGGGCGCTGGCGGACGAGGACCATGCCGGCGACGGAGGCGCGGGCGTCCTGGGGGCAGCGGGTCTCGTCGAGGAGGGCGGCGGCGGTGAGGGCGCGGCGGCGGTCGAGGGCGGGGCGCAGGAAGGAGAGGGGGTGGGCCTTGAGGGAGAGGCCCTGGGTGGCGTAGTCGCGGACCACCTCGGTGAGGGGGGCGATGGGGGGCAGGGCCTCGGCGCCGGCGCCGCCGTCGGTGTCCACGTGGGCGAAGAGGCCGGGCTCGGAGAGGTCCTCGTCCCGCAGGGCGCGCACGGCCCAGAGGGCGGCCTTGCGGTCGAGCTCCAGGGAGCCGAAGGCGTCGGCGGAGGCCAGGGGACGCAGGCGGGAGGCGCGCAGGCCGGAGCGGCGCTGGAGCTCGTCCACGGAGCGGAAGGGGCGGCCCAGGCGCTCGCGGGCGGCGGCGATGGCGTCGGCGGCGGGCCGGCGCAGGCCCTTCACCAGGCGCATGCCCAGGCGCAGGGCCGCGCCCTCCATGGAGCAGTCCCACCGGCTGTGGTTCACGTCGACCGGGCGTACCTCGACCCCGTGGCGCTCGGCGTCCTGGACGAGCTGGGCCGGGGCGTAGAAGCCCATGGGCTGGCTGTTGATGAGGGCGCCGCAGAAGGCGCCGGGGTGGTAGAGCTTCAGCCACGAGGACACGTACACGAGCAGGGCGAAGCTCGCGGCGTGGGACTCGGGGAAGCCGTACTCGCTGAAGCCCTCCAGCTGGCGGAAGATGCGCTGGGCGAAGGCCTCGTCGTAGCCGTTGTCGAGCATGCCCTCCACCAGCTGCTCGCCGTAGCGCTGCATCAGGTCGCTCTTGCGCTTCCACGCGGCCATGGCCCGCCGCAGCTTGTCCGCCTCGCCGGGCGTGAAGCCCGCGGCCACCACCGCCAGCGCCATGGCTTGCTCCTGGAAGAGCGGCACGCCGAGGGTCTTCTCGAGCACCCGTCGCACCTCCGGGCTCGGGTAGGTGACCGCCTCGGTCCCGTCCCGCCGCCGCAGGTAGGGGTGCACCATGTCCCCCTGGATCGGCCCCGGGCGCACGATCGCCACCTCGACCACCAGGTCGTAGAACTCCACGGGCTTGAGCCGCGGCAGCATCGACATCTGCGCCCGCGACTCGATCTGGAAGACGCCCATGGTGTCGGCGCGGCACATCATCTCGTACACCGCCGGGTCCTCCGGCGGGATGGTGTGCATGGTGAAGCCGCCTTCCTCGGGCACCTCGAAGCCGCGCTCCGCGCCGCTCTCGTCCACCAGCTCAAAGGTCTTGCGGATGGCCGTCAGCATCCCGAGGCCCAAGAGGTCCACCTTCAGGATCCCGAGCGCGTCGATGTCGTCCTTGTCCCACTCGATCACCGTGCGGTCGGCCATGGACGCGTTCTCGATGGGGACCATCTCGGTCAGGAGGTCCTCGGTGATCACGAAGCCGCCCACGTGCTGGGAGAGGTGGCGGGGGAAGCCGAGGATCTCCTTGGTCAGGGCCATGAAGCGGCGCGTGGCCGGCGCCGCGGGGTCGAGGCCGTGGGCGGCGAGGCCCACGCTGCCGTTCTCCTCGGCGGCGGCGCCGACGCCGTCGGTCCACCACTCGATGTCCTTGGCGAGGGCGTCCACCAGCTCCGGCGAGAAGCCGAGCGCCTTGCCCACGTCCCGCACGGCGCTGCGCCCGCGGTAGCTGATGACCTCGGCGGTCAGCGCGGCGCGGTCCCGGCCGTAGCGCCGGTACACGTACTGCAGCACCTCCTCGCGCCGCTCGTGCTCGAAGTCGATGTCGATGTCGGGCGGTTCGCCGCGCTCCTTGGAGAGGAAGCGCTCGAACAGCAGGTCGATGCGGTCGGGGTCCACCGCCGTCACCCCGAGGCAGTAGCACACCGCCGAGTTCGCCGCAGCGCCGCGCCCCTGGCACATGATCTCCTGCGCGCGGGCGAAGCGCACGATGTCGTGCACCGTGAGGAAGTACGGCGCGTAGTCGAGCTCCTCGATCAGCTGGAACTCGTGCTCGATGCGCGCCCGGGTCTCGGGCGGCACGCCGTGTGGGTAGCGCTCCGCCGCCCCGCGCCAGGTCTCGTCCACCAGGGTCTCCAGGGCCGTGCGCCCGTCCGTGCGCACCTCCGAGGGATAGTGGTAGCGCAGCTCCGAGAGGGAGAAGCGCGCCGCCTCCTGCGCGAGCTCCGTCGCCCGCGCGGTGAGCGTCCCGTGGCCGTGGAACAGGCGCGCCATCTCGTCCGGCGTCTTCAGGCGCCGCTCGGCGTTGGGGAACAGGTCCGCGCCCACGGTGTCCACGGGCTGGCCCACGCGGATGGCGGTGAGCACGTCCTGCAGCGCCCGGCGCCGTCGCTCGTGATAGTGCACGTCGTTGAGGGCGACCAGCGGCGCGTCCACCCGCGCCCCGAGGCGCGCGGCGCGCTCACGCTCGGCCCGGTCGTCGGGCCCATACAAGGCGCAGGCCCCGAGGAACAGGCGGTCCGGGTTCATGGCGCCCCGCAGCCGGGACACGGCGCGCTCGTGCTGCGCCCAGGTCGGCCGCGCCAGCGCGAGCTCCGGCGGGAGCACCACCGCGAGCAGCCCCTCCTGGTGTTCGAGGAGGTCTTCGAGCTCCAGGTGGCACGACCCCTTCTCGGCTCGCCGCTTGCCGCGGGTGAGCAGCCGAGAGAGCCGCCCGTAGCCCGGGCGGTCCCGGGGGAACACGAGCACCTCGGGGGCGCCCCCCTCCTCAAGGTCGAAGCTGAGCCGCGCGCCCACCGCGAGCCCGATGCCGCACTCCTCCGCCGCCACGTGGGCGCGCACCACGCCCGCCAGGGAGTTGCGGTCCGCGATGGCCGCGGCGCGGTGGCCGAGGGCGGCGGCGGTGTGCACCAGCTCCTCGGGATGGCTCGCGCCCCGCAGGAAGCTGAAGTTCGACGCCACCGCGAGCTCGGCGTAGGGCGTGCTGTTCGCGACGTCCGTCGCGTTCGCCGGGCACGCCTCCCCGCCGGGCACGGGGAGGGTGCCCGGCGCCTTGGCCGGGTGGGGGACGAGCTTGGTGGAGGGGATCTCGGGCACGTCCGGATGGTAGGGTCTTGTTAGGTTTCGTGGGGCGGGAGAGCGGCCTTGTCGCGGTTACCGGAGGTCGAAGAGCCTGAAGTCTCGGCACCGCGACCGCGGATCAACGCCCCCCCGACGCGACGGCCTGTCGAACCATGCGCCTGCCCCAAGTCCTCGTCACCCTCCTCGTCCTCGCCCTCCCGGCTGCTGGCCAGGTCACCTGGACCGTCGGCGGCCCGAACGGTCAGTTCGCCACGATCCAGGAGGCGCTCGCGATGGCGGGTCCGGACGACCCCGTGGACGTGCAGCCCGGCAACTACCCTGGGTTCACCATGTCGAGCCCGGCCCGGGTGATGGGCCGGACCGGAGTCCAGGTGAACGGCCTGAGCCGGCTCGTCGGCCTCCCGCCCGGGAGCACCGCGCTGGTCGATGGGATCTTCACGCGCTCCTTCGAGGTTCGCGGGTGCAGTGACGCGCGGGTGCGTGGGCTCGAGGCCACGGCGAACTGGCTGACCTCCACCCCGGCGGCGGTGGTGATCGACGACTCGAGGGTGCAACTTGAGGCCTCGACGATCCTGGGCGAGTCGAGCTCCTCCGCCGACGGTGGGCCCGGCCTCATCGGCACCGGCGGGTCCTTCCTCCACCCCATGGACAGCCGGGTGGAGGGGGGCAGGGGCGGGGCCGAGTTCGACCTCTTCACCATGTACGCCCCAGACGGCGGAGACGGCATGACCCTTGAGGGGGCCTCGGCGGTGCGGCTCGTTCTCTCCGAGGTGATCGGCGGGGGCGGGGGATGGCACAGCTACGCCGGCGCCGGGTTCAACTGCTTCGACGGCGATCACGGCCCGGGGCTGCGCCAGTGCGGCGGGCACTCTCAGCGGTGGGACAGTGACATCCGCGACGGGTACTGGAACGGGAGCTTCACGTCCCCGGGGCCGGCGGTCCTCCTCAGCTGCGGGGCCACGCTCAGTGTGAATGGCGACCTGCCCGGGCTCCGGCCCACCGGGCAGCTGAATCCCGGCTCCAACTTCGACCTCGCCGCGTCCGCAGGGGTCGGCACCAGGCTGCGGTTGGTGTTCGGGCGCAGGGCCGACTTCGACGTGACCCTCGGCACCCAGACCCCTCGCCTCATGGAGCCCCTGCGGATCGCGTCCTTGGGGTCGGCCCCGGCCACCGGCGAGGCCCACCTCCAAGGCACGGTCCCGACCTGACCCCGCGGCCTCCAGTTCTTCCTGCAGGTCTCGCGCACCGGCGCCACGGGGACGGACTTCTCGAAGTCCACGCTCTTTCTCGTCCGGCAGAAGGTCCAGGGGAGCCGTGGACCCATCCTCCTGGAAGAAGGCGAGCGGTCCCTGGTGAGGGGCCGCTCGCCTCGCGCTCTCTCCCTGTCGCCTCAGCTCAGGTGGAGAGGAGGTCGCCTTGGATCATTGAAAGGTCACCGAGAGCCCGTTGGTGAAGTTGGGTGTGGGATTGTCCCGGTACCAAGCTTGGAAGTTCCAGGTCTCTCCCGGCTGGATCGCCACGTTCCCCCCGATCTGGGGGAGGGCTGCGGGATTGAAACTGACGGACATCATGCCGGAGGAGGCAGAGGCGAATGCGCCGGGCCCGTTGTAGATCCGACCGATGGAGCCTGAGAGGCAGAGGTTGCCCTGGGTGCCGCCGGGGTTGGCGATGAAGCCCTGCGCGCTGCTGGCGAGGAAGAACCCGACGGAGGTCGTCGGCAGCCCGGTGGCCATCAGGGTCAGCTCAGGGAACGCTCCCAGGACCGGACTTCCCGTGGCAAAGAGGCTGGCGCCGCCGCCGTCGCAGTAGTTCGTCCCGAAGGCCGAACCCTCCGGGATGATCTGGAAGACGAAGGAGGTGCACTTCTGGTACGCCGCGAAGGCAGTCACTCCGGCGAAGGGCTGGAGATCCGAAGCGCTCGTGAAGCAGACCTCGATGACGTAGTCCGTGCCGACGTCCATGGTCGTCGCGGGGATGTCGAGGACGATCTGATTCGTACCTCCCTGGGACGCATAGAAGATGTCGTGTAACTCGTAGTTGAACCCCTCGATGCAGTAGTCAATGGCGTCCTCGACGTTGGATCCCCACTCAGCGAAGGGGCTGACGGTGATGGTGTGGTTCGCGTTGGCCGTGAAGTAGTACTTGCCGTCATGCCAACCGCCGCCGCTCCCGACGTGGTTTGGGGTGAGCAGCGGCCCCTCCACTGGATTCACGTTCTGCAGGTCGAGTGAGACTGACGAGCCGCCGATCTGGAAGGTGTAAGTCCCGTTCCCGAACAGGCCATCGAGTTCGGCCTCGGTTGCGGTTCCCCAGCCGTGGCCCCCGGCCCCGATGTTGTGCCACGCTTCCTCGGGGTTGTATCCGAGGACTCCGCCATTGAAGAAGGGCTCCTGCAGTGAGATGGGCCCGGACACGGTGGGCTCGGGGGTGAGCGGGCTCCCGCCATTCACCCCGACCGCCAGGTCTATTGCCCAGGGGAATTCTGACTCGGGGACCCGGACGGTGTCGGAGATCTGACGTTCAAACTGCATACGCAGGACGTCGATGTAGTCGATGGACTGGGCGGCGCTGGTGGAGCAGATCGAGGTGGCGACGATCGTGGCGGCGGTGAGGTGGTGCATGGCAGTTGGGCTGTGTCGGGTGAAGTCTCTGGAGCGGAGGGGGGGCGTTGGGCCCCTCGAGTCCCGCGTCATCGAACAGGCGGCCGGGTGCAGGGCGGCCCGCACGGTTTCCGTGGCTTCTTCGAGAGGTCGGCTGGGGCGGAGGGTGGCAGCCCGCCGGGGCTACCGCTAAGGGTTAGCCTGTATTGATGGTAGGGTGTGCCGATGCGCGTGGGCCGCGGAGAGTTTGTTCTTGGCGACGCCGGGCCCCGGAGATCTCGGGGTCAGCGGCTCCTGGAGAGGACCCCCCCGCACGGCCGGGGCTGCCCGTGGCGCGTATTCGGGGGCCCCTCCCGGTTGACCTAGGTCATTGGCTGGGCCAGCAGGCCCTTGGCCTGCTCAGTCAGCTGGCCGGGGCTCCGTCATTCACAGGGTGCCCTCCCTCGAGCGAGCGCTTTCTCTGCGATCTGACCAAGTGGGGGCGTCGGATTCCCGTGACCATCGACGGTCTCGAGCGTGCTGCGCCCGCGGCTCACCGGTGAGGATCAGTCGCCGGCCGCCGACCTCCACCTGGCGGCCTGCTCCGCGGCATCGGGGTTGGAGTCCCAGCGCTCGTAGAGCTCCGCCAGGATCTGGGCCGCCTTCCTGGGCCTCGTGTGGCCTTCTCCAAAGATCGCCAGCAGGCGTCGGTGGCCCTCGAGGAGAGCTGCTTCGGCCTCTCCGAACCGCCCGAGCTCCGCGAGGGCGTAGCCCTCGTTGTAGAACGCCAGCGCGATGGTTCTGTCTTGTGCAGCGGCGGCGGTCATCGCGGCGCGCACCTGCGTGAAGTGGTCGAGCGCTTCTTCAAATCGCTTCAACCCAAAGAGCGTCTGTCCGAGGTTGAGTTCGCACAGGAGCACCGTGGGGTGGCCGGGAGGGAAAGAAGTCTTGCTGATCGATAAGGACTCGGAGAGGACCGGCAGAGCCTCGGCGGGCCGGCCGAGGCCATTGAGAAGCAGGCCGTGGGTGCTCAGTGCATTGGCGAGCAACGCGCTGCCCTCTCCCATACTGAGTCGTAGGTCGGGGATCAGCTCTTCAGCGTATTCGAGGGCCTCAGCAGCGAGCGCCGGTGCCGCGCCGTCATTCGCGAAGGCGCTGCCTTGCCATCTGGAGTGCCGAGTACTGAGAAGGCCAACGCGCGCCGCAAGCGAGTCTCGGTGCAGAGCCCCCTTGGCTCGAACCGTCGACTCGACGGCGAGCTCGGAGGTTCGGAGCGCGTCCTCGGTGCGTCCAAGGTATCCGAGCAGCATCCCCAGATCCGTCATGGCGTTTCGGCCGTCTTCGCTGTCGAAGACAGGGGTTCCCTTGACCTGATCGACCCCCTGCTCGAGCAGGCGTACCGCCTCGTCGAGCTTCCCCGTCATCGCATTGCAGATGGCCACGCCACGCAGCAGTTCGAGCATCGCGCCGCTGCCCTTGATGCCCTCCGTGCGAGGATCGTTGATCCACTCCATGCCGAGTTCGATGCCCTCGAGGGGGCTCCGGAGGCCGGCTTGGGCCGCGGCGAGCAGCGCGACGCAGCGGACTCGTTCGATGGTCTCGCGGTCTCCCTCAATGGGGAGCCGGTCGAGCGCGGACCTCGCCAGCTCTTGGGTGGACTTGTAGTCCGCAAGCCCGTCGGCTGCGCGGGCCTGGCCGAGCATGGCCCGGCCGGTCGCGGGTGCCTCGGGTCCGTCGTGCTCCTCACGGAGCGCGACGATCTGGCCCCAGAGCGAGAACGCGGCGTCGTTGTAGCCCAGGCCCATCAGCTGTTCTCCGATGGCCTCCAGCAGCTGGATCCGGACGCCCGGGACGTCCTCGAAGTCGCGGTTCGCGCGCTCGATGGCGGCGTCGAAGAGGTTGGCCCCGAGCGTGCTTCGGATCGCGCCGGTCAGGTCGACCCCGGCGAGGGCCCCGCGGATCTCCTCGGCCTGCGCGGGCTCGAGACCCTCGAAGAGGGCCACGCGGAGGAGCGGGGAGAGGGACTCGGGGTCGAGGCGAGCGAACTGCTCTGACTGGAAGCCCGCGACGCGGGAGAGCTCCGCGGCCCGCTGGCGCTCCTTGGCCCGCGCGTTCTCGGCCGTTCTGTAGCTCTCCTGTGCGATCCGGACTTGCTCTGCTCGCTCCTCCGCGAGTCGGGAGTTCTCAACGGCGAATCCGCCCACGACCACGGTCGCTGCGGCCGTGAGCGCGGCGGCCACGGTCCTGGCGGGGTGCCGGCGAGCCCAGAGCTCGAGCTTGCGCAGCCGGCCAGGGGGCCTCGCGAGGATCGGCTCGCTCGAGAGGTGGCGGCGCAGGTCGGAGGCGAGGTCCGCCATGGACGCGTAGCGGCGATCCCGGTCCTTCTCGAGGCACTTGCCGCAGATCACCTCCAGGTCGCGCGGGATCCGCGAGCGCAGGCTGCGCAGCTCCAGCGGCTCCTTCTGCATGATCTGGTGGCCCACCTGCGCGGCGGAGTCTCCATCGAAGGGTCGCCGCATGCTCAGCATCTCGTAGAGCACGATGCCGAGGCTGAAGATGTCGGAGCGGTGGTCGAGCCCGATCCGTCGCGCGGCGACCTGTTCGGGGCTCATGTAGGCGTAGGTCCCCGCGAAATCGCCGGTCTTGGAGAGCATCGACTCGTCCGTGATCCGCGCCAGCCCGAAGTCGGTGACCTTGGGCTCCTCGCTGCGCGTGACGAGGATGTTCTGGGGCTTGAGGTCGCGGTGGATGACGCCGCCCTGGTGGGCGGTGTAGAGCGCGTCGGCGAGCTTCGCTGTGAAGGTGGCGACCTTCTGGTAGTAATCCGCGGGGAGATCATTCGCTCTAATCGCCTCGTCGAGAAAGTCGCGCAGGGTCCATGAGCCGTCCACGTACTCCATGGCGATCCACGCGACGCCGTCGTCCTCGCCGTGGGAGAGGACCTGGACGAGGCCGGGGTGCTGGAGCCGTCCGCCTGCGCGGGCCTCACGGGCGAAGAGCTTCAGGGTCAGGGGCGTGATCCGGTCGGGCCGCACGACCTTGAGGGCCACCGGTCGCTTGAGCGCCGTGTCGCGGGCGAGCCAGACCTGGCCCATCCCTCCGGAGCCGATGATGCGCTCGAGCCGATGGCCGCCCACCACTCGTCCGGGCTGGAAGCCGGGCAGGAGCGGCGGCCCCTTCGGAGTGGCTGAATTCGTCCGGAAGAGGCTCGTGTGGAGGCCGCTGTCCTTCGCCCTGTCCCCGGCCGGGTCCCCGGTCGTGGCGTTGAGTTCCAGGAGCGCGACCACCTCGTCGAGGAGCTTGGGGTCCTCCGCCAGCTGCGGCTCCTCTGCGGCCCACTCAAGCAGCGACCTGGAGTCCGCGCGGCGCTGAGGCGTTGCGTGGGCGAGAAAACGGCGGACCCAGGTCGAGGCGGAGGAGGTCATGTGAGGGCTCGGTGGCAGGACCGAGACGGGGGCGAGGGCCGGGCGTTATCGCGGCGGCGACCCCTAGAGCGTATGAGGTCCAAGCGAATACACCTAGGTGTTGACCTCGGTCTGGGTCCGACCCGATCGCGGGCGTCTCAGGTCGGCACCCAGTCCCGTCAGCACCGGCGGCCTGCTGGCGCCGCTTCGCCTAGCGGGGGGGCTCTGCCCGGAACCGCCTGGCGAGGTGCCCGCGGGCTTCGAGCTCGCTCGCCAGCCACTGCTTGGCGGCGCGCCACTCCTTCTGGACCAGCCGGAGGCTGACGCCGAGGGTGGCGGCGATCCGCTCCTCGGGCATGGACCGGAACTCCGGGGCGTCCAGGGGGGCCATGGGGTCGCCGAGGATCTTCATCCGGGCGATCTCGGCCTGGCGAGGGTGGGTGGCCTCGAGCCGTCGAAACAGCAGTTCGCGCTCCTCCATGAACTCCGCGTCGCGTGCCTCGGGCTGTTGGGCCTCGAGCTCGAGCTGGTTCACGTCGCACGCGAGGTCCCGCAGGACGGGGGGGCGCTTGCCCTCGCGGCCGGCCACTCTCTCGCGGCGCCCGCGGTCCACCACAGCTCGCCCCATGGCCCGGTAGAACCCTCCGAGGAAGACCCTACGGTGGACGTCGCGGGACCCGTCCCCGACGTCCACCCCCAGCAGCTGCGCCGGGTCCTGGATCATCTTCATGTAGAAGCCGTTCACGAACGAGCCCTCGGAGACCGGGTAATGCTCGCGGGCAGGGAGCGAGGAGAGCTTGAGGCGGGCGAGCTCCGCGAGCTCCTCGTGGAACCGCGTCATCAGCTCGTCCGAGGCGGAGCGCAGGAACCGGTCGCGGTCCTCCTCGGGGGTCGAGGACCATCGCTCGCGCACCTTCTCGAGGAAGCGGCCGAGCTCCTGTTCGAAGGTCTCGGTCGCCTTGGTCGCGAAGGAGAAGATCGACGGGGGGCGGCTGGGTCCTTGGTTCATGGCTAGGGGGGGCGGCCTCGAGCGCGTCGATGCGACCTTCAGCCCCAAGGTACCACGCGTTCACAGGGCGGTGCCCGCTGTGGGTTGTGGGGGGCGTCGGCCTGGCGCCAGCGCCTGGATCTGGGCCCGGTGCGCCCGGAGATCGTGGGGGAGGGTGGGGAAGCTCGGCTCGCCGGGTACGGGCGGGTGGACCATGACCCCCGGTGCGCGGCGGCTCCGGCGTGAGCGGACCTCATGGCGGTCGTCGCCGGACCCTGGCCCAAGTCGGCCAGGAAGCGGGCGGAGCGCGCGGCGGTCCTCTGGGCGCCCTGCGGACTCGACGAGGGGCGCGCTGCCCGGCGCGCGGCCCCCTGGCCAGGCGGCCGGCGGACTCCGCCTCGCGCTGACCTAGCTGGCGCGATTGCGGCGCCACTCCCGGCGAGTTGTGCCATAGTCGCCCGCTGACCGCTGGGCCCAAGCTGGGTGGAGGGTCCGGCCCCCGATTGCCATGAACCGTCGTGACCGAAGGACCCGAGCTTGCGCCGCCTTCGCCGGCGCGTTGATCGTCGCCGCTGCCGCGTGGGGGGGACCGGGCGTCTCCGGGGCAGGCGGTGTGGAGCGCGTGCTCAGGAGCGGGAGCCGGAACCTCCTCGGGATCGGCGAGGAGCGCAGCGCCAGCGTTCGGCTGGGGGACGTGGATGGGGACGGGGACCTCGACGCGGTGGTGGCCAACGGGCGGCACTGGCCGGCGCAGAACATGGTGCACCTGAACCAGGGCGGGGGGCGCTTCAACGTCATCCGGCCCCTGGGCGTGGACCGGGCGACCTCCTACGCCACCGAGCTGGTGGACCTGGACGGGGACGGGGACCTGGACATCGCGGTGGGGAACGACGTGGCGCCGAACCTTGTCTTCCTCAACGACGGGGAGGGGCGCTTCGAGCGGGCGGGGGGCTTCGGGTCGCCCACGAGCCTGCGGAGCGTGACGGCGGCGGACGTGGACGGAGACGGGGACGCGGACCTGATCCTGTGCGTGCGCAAGCGGCCGAACGAGATCCACCTCAACGACGGGTCGGGCGGCTTCACCGAGCAGCGCACCTTCGGAGCGCCGGGGGACTCGACCATCGACGTGGCGGCGGCGGACCTCGACGGCGACGGGGACCTGGACCTGGTGCTCGCGAACCGGGACGGGCAGGCGAACGCCGTGCTGCTCGGGGACGGGGAGGGGCGCTTCGACCAGCGCCTCGAGTACGGCTCGGGGAGCGACGAGACCCGGGCGGTGGCGGCCGCGGATCTCGACGGGGACGGGCACGTGGACTGGGTCGCGGGCAACATCGGCCAGCGGGACGTCCTGTACTTCGGGGACGGCAAGGGGGGCGTGCGCGAGGCGGTGCCCTTCGGGCCGGAGGACGGCCGGACCTACGCCCTGGCCCTCGCGGACCTCGACCGGGACGGCGTGCTCGACGTGGTCGCGGGCCGCGCGGGGCAGCCGGACGCGGCCTACTTCCGGGGTGCGCTGTCCGAGCCGCTGCGGGAGCTGGTCTTTGGTGAGCCGGAGGACGTGACCTACGGCCTCGACGTCGGCGACGTCAACGGCGACGGCTTCCCCGACGTGGCGGTCGCCGTATCGGACGGCCCCAACCGGATCTATCTGAACCTGCCCCAGCGGCCCGAGCCCCGCCGCGAGCGGCGCCCCCGATGAGCGTGACCCCGTACCTCCTGAGCCTCTTTGCCCTCGTCGCGCCCCTCGCCGCGACGTCCCTCGCCGCGCCGCCCGCCGCCGCGATGTCCGCCGCACAGGACGGTCACTGGCCGAGCTTCCGTGGCCCCGCGGGGAGCGGCGTCTGTGACGATGCTCCGCTCCCCGTGAGCTGGGATGCGGACCCCGAGTCGGAGACCCCGAGCGGCGTGCTGTGGCGCGCCGAGGTGCCCGGGCTCGGTCACTCGAGTCCGATCGTCTGGGGCGACCGGGTGTACGTCTGCACGGCGGTGCCCGAGGGCGGCGTGGCGGAGCTGATGCTGGGCAAGGGCGGCCAGCCCACGGCGGCCAACGACGAGCGGCCCCACCAGTGGCTGATCCTCTGCTTCCACAAGGGGACGGGCGAGGAGCTCTGGCGACGGGTCGTGCACGAGGGGGTCCCGCGGGCCACGCGCCACGAGAAGGCGACCCAGGCGAACTCGACCCTGGCCTGCGACGGCGAGCGGCTGGTGGCGTGCCTGGGCTCCGAGGGGCTGCACTGCTTCGACCTCGAGGGCGAGCGGCTCTGGCGCAAGGACCTCGGCGTGGTGGACATCTCCAAGTACGGCATCGGCTGGGGCTACGCGAGCTCGCCGGCGCTGCACGGGGACCGCGTGGTCGTCGCCTGCGACGACCCGAAGCGGCCCTTCGTGGCCGCCTTCCAGCTCTCTGACGGCGAGGAGGTCTGGCGCGTGGACCGCGCCGGGATCTGCGAGCGCAGCTGGGGCACGCCCTTCGTCCACGCCTCCGAGGGCCGCACCCAGGTGGTGGTCAACGGCTGGCCGGTGGTGGCGTCCTACGACCTCGAGGGCGGCGCGGAGCTCTGGCGCATCGAGGGCGGCGGCGACAACCCGATCCCGACCCCCTTCGCCGCTGACGGCCACATCGTCGTCGCCAGCGCCCACGGCCCCATGTCGCCCATCTACATGGTGCGCCCCGGCGCCGAGGGGAACATCACGCCGAGCAAGCGGGAGCCCTCCAACGATGGCCTGCTCTGGAGCACCACCCGCGGCGGCTCCTACATGTCCACGCCCGTGGTCTACCGGGGCATCGTCTTCCTGGGCAGCTCCAGCATGGCCAGCGCCTTCGACGCCCGCACCG
>CBFHHK010000011.1:0-6014 GCA_965655435.1 Planctomycetota bacterium
TCGGACCATCCGACCCCGCGCGCGCGTCCTTTATCCCTCGTCGATCACTGCACGAGGACGTCGTCGACGTAGCCGCGCTCATTCTTGCGGTTGGCGTTGGTGTCGAAGGTGATCCCGACCGAACCGCTCACTCCCGTCAGCGTCACCGATTGAGAGGTCCAGCTCGTGCCGCTATAGCTCACAACCTGCGAGCCACTGCCGCCGCCGGTGATGGTCGCCTGGAGGCGCTCGCCGTTGTCATACCCGCTCGTGCGCCAGGCCCAGCTGACCGTGACCTCGGTCGCCGAGGTGTTCACCTGGGTGCTGATCGACGTCGACTTGCGCAGCTCGGCCGCATAGGCGCCGGTCAGCGCGTTGGTGCCAATGCGGGCATCGTTGTTCTGGCGAGACCAGTTGGCGAAGGAGCCCGTCTCGAAGCCATCCGAGAAGATGACCCCACCGCCTCCACCGCCGCCGCCGCCGCCGGCAGCAGTCGTGAAGCTCCAGACCGAACCGCCCGTCACTCCGGTGGAGTTCTCCGAGTCAACGCGCCAGAAGTACTCCGTGCCGTCCGCGAGGGCGCCGGGGTTATAGGTCGTCCCCGACTGATCCGCTGAAACGAGCGACGGGTTCGAAGAGGTGCCGAAGTACACGTCGTACTGGGTCGCGCCGTTAGGCGCGCTCCAGGAGAGCGAGGTGGACGTGGGGACCGCGGAGGCACCGTTCGACGGCGAACCGCTGGCAACCTGGTCGGGGGCCGTTCCGCCGCCACCGCCGCCACCGCCGTTCTCCCACGTCGTCAGGTCCACTCGCCAGTTCTCAATCGTGCAGCGCATACGGAGCGACTGATCGAGAGAGAAGTAGTCCATGCACGCGTCCTCGGAGTAGTCCATGAAGTTGCGCACGGGGTCCGGGCTGCCGCAGGTGGACCGCTCCGCCGGGGAGCAGGCCGAGTAGTTGGGCGAGCTCTCGGGGTTGGTGTCGCAGCAGAGGTCACCGCTCGCGTAGCAGTTGCTGGTGCCGCAACCGCCCTGGAACGTGTGCTGGAGGCCGAGGTAGTGACCCACCTCGTGGGTCCCAGTGCGCCCCAGGTCGTAGGGCGAGTAGTTCGTGTAACCGACAGCACGCCACAGGAGTCGAACCCCGTCGAAGTCGGACCCCACCACACCGCCGCCGTTGGGCAGGTACGCATAGCCGAGGTTTCCGCCTGCCGTGTTCGTGTAGATGTTGAGGTAGCGCGTCGTGTCCCAGCCGACGCTGGCGGCATAGCTCCCACGGTCGTTGTACCAGTTCTTGTTGCGGTGCCTGGTGATGCCCGAGGTGGCGCCACCGTTCGGGTCGACCGTCGCGAGGTGGAACTGGATCTTCGAGTTGGTCAGGGCCGCGAAGTCCGCGTTGAGGATGGCGACCTGCTCGAAGATTCGAGCATCGGGAATATTGCCCGTGCCGTTGTTCGAGTACAGCACGTGGAAGACGACGGGGATGTCGTAGACGTTCGCGCTGGCCGTCGACGGGTCATAGGCGGGGTCAGGGACCGTCAGCGTGGTGGTGCAGTCGCTCTGGGATCCGAGGAACGCCACGGTCGGGGGCATGTTCAGCGCATCGATACCGCAGCGCTTTCCGTTCCGCAGGAAGAAGGGCGACGCGAGGTACTCGTCCCAGTCCGCGAACAGGTACGTGCCTTCGATGTCGTAGGCGAGGATGGAGCCATCCTCGAGTTCGGTGACCGCGTTGCGCTGGATCGGCGCGCCTTGGCTAACTTGGGCGGTCGTAGGGACCGCGAACAGCATGGCCGCGAGGGCCCCTGCTGCGAGTGACTGCAGAATCATGGCATCCGGGGGTAAGGAGTCTTGGCAGGCAATCCGAACCACCGGACGCCGATCAGTTGAGGGTACCGGAGGACCCTGGATTCCGCTCCCCCACCCGTAGACGGCCGCGTGGAACGTCCACTGGTCCCAGAGTGAAGGCGGCCCCTCGTACACTGGGCGCCCATGAAGTCCTTCCGCAAGGCGCTGGTGACCGGCGCGTCCTCGGGCCTGGGTCGCGCCATCTGCAAGGAGCTCGCCACGCGGGGCACCGAGATTGTCGCCTGCGCGCGACGGGACGACTTGCTCGAGGACCTGGTGCGAGAGCTGGAGGCACTCGGAGCGAATGCCCGGGCGCTCCGGCTCGATGTCACCGTCCCAGAGGCCGTCTGGGACGCGGTCGCCAGCGCAGGCGCCGACGGCCCGCTGGATCTGGTGGTGGCCGGCGCAGGCGTGGCGGAACACTCCGTCGAGGCGCCAGATCGTGCGACCCGCACCCATCGGCTCCTGGACGTCAACCTCGCCGGCGCCGTGAGCACCATGGAGGCTGCGATCAAGGCCTTCCCGCCCGCGGGCGGCACGGTGGGCGTCCTCTCCAGCCTCGCCGGCACCCGCGGCATCCCGGGCGCCGCGGCCTACTGCGCCAGCAAGGCCGCCATCTCCACGTACATCGAGGCTCGGCAGGTCGAGCTCTCCGGGCAACCCATCCAACTCGTGGATATCCGACCCGGGTTCGTGAGGACACCCATGACCGCCCCCAACCGGTTCCCGATGCCCTTCCTCATGGACGTGGACGTCGCCGCTCGCCGGACCGTCGACGGGCTCGAGGCTGGCCGAGCCGTGGTCTCGTACCCAAGGCGGCTGGCGTGGCCCCTGCGCCTCGTGGCTCGAGGCGCCCCGAGGGGGCTCTGGCGCCGCCTCTTCGCCCGGAAAGCGGAGCGCCCCGAGGCGCCCTAGGCGCCGCGGCCGAGGAACGCCTCCAGGGCGTCCAGCGTCTTCTCCGGTCGATACAACAGCCACTCGTGGCTGTTTTCTTCCTCCAGCACCTCGACGGACGCCCTTGAGAAGGCCTGAAGGAGCCCAGGCTCCAGGCCGCGGTGATCCGGATAGAACTCGTCGCCGCACCCGTAGAGCACGCGGACGGGCACCTCGGCACCCTGAGCCCCACCAACCCAGCGGGCGAGTCGGTCATAGCGGAAGGCCCTGAGCCCGCCGATGAGCTCGAAGGCAGGGCGCGGGCGGCTGAGCCAGTTCCGATAGAAGCGCCCCGCGCCCTCGCCGAGGACGGCGCGGGCCAGGGGGCCATCCCCCGACAGCCCCGTGAACATCTTGGTGTTCATCCACGCCGAGCGAGCCATGAAGGCCAGGGGCGGGCTGGATGAGGGCTGGACCGGGTTGATGGCCAGGATGGCCGCTGGTGCCGGGTCGAGCCTTGCCAGGGTGTAGCTGACCGCGGCCCCGGTGGAGTGCCCGAACACGGGGGCCGCCGGCGACAGCAGCCCCTCCCGCCTCAAGGCCTCCACCGTCCGCGCCGCCAGGGCGGCGCAGGACCAGAAGTGCCGGGGAGGGGTCTGCAGGCCGTTGTTGGCGAAGAGGAAGGGCGCGACGACCCGCCATCCGCGCCTGGCGGCCTCCTCGAGCACCAACCGATAGTCCAGGGGATGTCGGGCGTAGCCGTGCAAGAACAGCACATCACCCCGGCCCTCCGGAGCCGCCTCAGGGGCGGGCTCCACGATCGTGACAGGCACGGACTCGCCTCGAACTCGCTGCTGAATCTGGGTCGTGAGCGGACGCATCTTTCAGGACGATACCGGACCCGGACTCCGTGGCTTGCAACCTGACGCCGGGGCGGGTCTCCTTCTTGGGTCCAAGTGGCCGCCGCGACCCCCTCGTCGCGGTCCGCGGCCCCCCGTCACGACCCGAACTCGGCGCCTGGCCGACTCGTATGAACCTCGGAATCCCCAAGGAATCCCACCCCGGCGAGCGCCGCGTGGCGGCCTCACCGGCCGCCGCCAGCCGCTTCGTTGAGCTGGGCTTCGACGTCACCGTCGAGGCCGGCGCCGGCGTTGGAGCGTCCTACCCCGACTCGGCCTATGAGGCCATCGGCGCGAAGATCGGCAGCAAGGAGGACTCGTTCAGCGCGGACGTGATCCTCAAGGTCCGCGCGCCCCGGGACGAGGAGGAGGCCCGCGAGCTCGACCTCATCCGCGAGGGCGCGACGCTCATCAGCTACGTCTTTCCCGCCCAGCACGAGGACCTCGTCGCGAGCCTGAAGACGCGGAAGATCACGGCGCTGGCCATGGACTGCGTGCCCCGGATCACGCGCGCCCAGAAGGTCGACTCCCTCAGCTCCATGGCCAACATCGCCGGCTACCGCGCGGTGATCGAGGCGGCCAACGAGTTCGGGAGCTTCTTCACGGGCCAGTTCACCGCCGCCGGCAAGGTCCCGCCCGCCAAGGTGCTGGTCATCGGCGCCGGCGTCGCGGGCCTCTCGGCCATCGGCGCGGCACGCGGCCTCGGGGCCATCGTGCGCGCCTTCGACACGCGCGAGTCGGTGCGCGACCAGATCAAGAGCCTCGGCGGTGAGTTCCTCACGGTCGAGATCGAGGAGAGCGGCGAAGGCGGCGGCGGCTACGCGAAGACGATGAGCAAGGAGTTCATCGACGCCGAGATGGCCCTGTTCCGCGAGCAGGCCAAGGACGTCGACATCGTCATCACGACGGCGCTGATCCCCGGGAGGCCCGCCCCCAAGCTGTGGCTGAAGGACATGGTCGAGGCGATGAAGCCTGGCTCCGTGGTCGTCGACCTCGCGGCTGAGCAGGGCGGCAACTGTGACCTCACCGAGCCCGGCGCCCGCGTCGAGCACAACGGGGTCATCGTCCTCGGCTACACGGACATGCCCAGCCGCATGGCGACCGTCGCGAGCGACCTGTACGGCACGAACCTGGGCCACCTGCTCGACGAGCTCGGCGGCGCGGGCTCCTTCTCGGTGGACCTCGAGAACGACATCATCCGCGGCGCCATCGTCACCCACGACGGCGAGGTCCTCTGGCCGCCCCCCCCGGCCCCCGAGCCCTCTCCCCAGGCCAAGCCGGCGGCGAAGCCGGAGCCCAAGGCCGCCCCGGTGGTCACTCCCAAGACGCCGGAGCCGGCCGCTGCGGCCTCCGAGGGCGGCGGCTTCTCGGGCAAGGCGCTCGTCGGTGTGGCGCTCACGGCCCTGTGGCTGTGGCTCCGCTTCGGGAGTAGCGCGAGCGACACGGTTGGCGAGACAGAGAGCGAGTTCCTCCAACACCTCACGGTCTTCGTCCTCGCCTGCTTCGTCGGCTGGCAGGTCGTCTGGAGCGTCACCGCGGCGCTCCATACGCCCCTCATGAGCGTCACGAACGCCATCAGCGGCATCATCGTTGTGGGCGGCCTCGTGCTGGCCGACAACGAGGTCCCCACGGCCGCCGCAATCATCGGCGCCATCGCCATCCTCTTCGCCACGATCAACATCGTCGGCGGCTTCATGGTCACGCGGCGCATGCTGCGGATGTTCAACAAGTAGCGCGTCAGCACCATGGAAACGGCACTCATCACCATCGCCTACCTCACCTCGGCGGTCCTCTTCATCCTCAGCCTGCGGGGCCTCTCCAGCCAGGAGACCGCGCGCTCGGGGAACACCTACGGCATGCTCGGCATGGCCATCGCGATCTTCGCGACGGTCACCGCGGGCGGCATTGACCGGTACGCGTTCATCGGGGTCGCCCTCGTCTTCGGCGCCCTGATCGGCCGCAACATGGCCGCGAAGGTGGCCATGACGGCGATGCCAGAGCTCGTGGCGTTGCTCCACAGCTTCGTCGGCCTGGCGGCCGTGCTCGTGGGCTATGCGACGTACCTCGCCAAGACCAAGACCGGCTCGGTCTTCGAGACGGAGATCTTCGTCGATGTCTTCATCGGCGGCATCACCTTCACGGGCTCGGTCGTCGCCTACCTCAAGCTCAAGGGCAGCCTCAGCGGCAGGCCCCTGCTGCTCCCGGGCAGGCACATGCTCAACCTCGCCGCCGCGGTTGCGGCGGTGGGCATGGGCTACTGGTTCACCACCTTCGACGGCGCTGAGGGCCTCCTCCCCCTCGCCGTCATGACGGTGATCTCATTCGCCCTCGGCGCGCACCTCGTCGCCGCGATCGGCGGCGCCGACATGCCCGTCGTCGTGTCGATGCTCAACAGCTACTCCGGGTGGACGGCCTC
>CBFHHK010000011.1:6114-8388 GCA_965655435.1 Planctomycetota bacterium
CTGCCGCGGTCACCGGGGACATCCAAGAGACCGACGTGGCCGAGGTGGTCGAGCGGCTCGTCGGCGCCAAGAGCGTCATCGTCGTGCCTGGCTACGGCATGGCCGTCGCCCGGGCCCAGCACAAGGTGCAGGAGATGACCGAGCTGCTGCGCGACCAGGGCATCAACATCCGCTTCGGCATCCACCCGGTGGCGGGGCGCCTGCCCGGGCACATGAACGTCCTCCTCGCCGAGGCGAACGTGCCGTACGACATCGTCCTGGAGATGGACGAGCTGAACGACGACTTCCCCTCCACGGACGTCGTGCTCGTCATCGGCGCCAACGACATCGTCAACCCCAGCGCGATGACCGACGAGTCGAGCCCGATCTACGGCATGCCGGTCCTCGAGGTCTGGAAGTCCGAGTTCGTCGTCATGATGAAGCGGAGCCGCGGCACGGGCTACGCGGGGGTCGACAACCCCCTCTTCGTGGAGCCCTGCACTCGGATGCTCTTCGGAGACGCCGGGGACTCGATGGACGGCATCGTCGGAGCCCTCCGGGAACGCGCCGGCTCCTGAGCCGGCCCCGACCCCGGCTGGCGGCCGCGCATCCCGAGGGGGTGCGCGGCCGTCCTCGTTTGAGACCCCCCCGCTGCGATCCGGGCAGCAAGACCGCCCCGCCGCTTGCAGATCGAGCGACTTCCGGCGCGCTTTCGAATCCTCACAAAGGTCACACCGTGGGGCCGCTCGAGGCGCCCCACGCTTCCTCGAGCCTGCGATACGGTCCATCCGCGGCAGGTCACGGACCCGCCGCACACAGCGCCCCGCTGCGCTCGACCCGCCCCTCTCGCAATCCTTGAAGGACTCCTGAAACACATGAACCTCGATCCCCTCGTCCCCGTCGTCGCAGCCAGCCTGCTCGCCACCTCCGCCTCTGCCCAGGTCTTCATCAGCGACAACTTCGAGACCGACTCCTCCGCCGACTACATCATCGTGGACGACGGGTCCCCGGACGGCACCCAGGAGTTCGCCTTCGACTACATCGCCGCCGGCCTCCCCCTCGCTCCCAACTCGGCCCCCGGAGATACGGGCGGGCTGAAGTTGACCGCCAACGACACAGCCGGGGCGGGCGATGCTTGGACCCTGTTCCACACCAACCCGGTCGCGGCTGACTTCTACGTCCTCACCGTCGATGTCTGGATGAACTTCACCTCCGGCTCAGGCACGACGGAGTTCAGCCAGGTGGGCGTCGGCGGCGACGGGGTCACCTACAACTCTGTCTTCAGCCCCATCTCGGGCTCTGGCGCCTTCATCGCCTTCACCGGCGACGGCGGCTCCTCCTCGGACTTCCGCTGGTTCCGCGCGGTCCCGAACACGCCCATGGGCGAGACGGCCAACACCACGCTCCCGAACAGCCACCCGAGCTACCTCGGCCACGGCAGCAACGGCTCGGGGTCTTTCTTCCAGAGCCTCTTCCCCTCCCCGCCGTCCACCATCGCCGGCTCCCCCGGGAACATCTGGACGACCGTACGTATTGAGGTCGACAACCTCGGCGGCCAGATCTCCTTCTACTTCGACGACCAGTTGACCTTCCAGGGTGACTTCGCCAACGACTTCAACGGCTTCGCCAGCCTGAGCATCGCCGACGTCTTCTCGTCCGTGTCCACGGCCAACAACTTCACCCTGTACGACAACTTCCGCGTCGAGGTCCCCACGAACACCGTCGGGTCCAACTACTGCTCGGCGGCCGTCAACTCCACCGGGGCCACCGGGGTCGTCTCCGCTGTGGGCAGCGAGGTCGCGTCGGACAACCTCGTGACGCTGTCCGCCAGCGACCTCCCCATGAACTCCTTCGGCTTCTTCCTCACCAGCATGAACCAGGGCTTCACCGGGAACCCCGGCGGCAGCCAGGGCAACCTGTGCCTCTCCGGGTCCATTGGTCGCTATGTCGCGACCGGGCAGATCAAGAACTCTGGGAGCGCAGGTACGTTCGACCTCACCCTCGACCTCAACCAGACCCCGACGCCGACCGGCCTGGTCAGCGTCGCCGCCGGCGAGACCTGGAACTTCCAGGCCTGGTATCGCGACGCGGTCGGAGGCTCGGCCACGTCGAACTTCTCGGACGGGCTCACGATCAGCTTCCAGTGAGCCTTCGAAGGGAGCCCTCAGGGGGAGCCGATCACCGCGACGTCTTCCCCTGAGCCCAGCCATGGAGAGACCCCGCAGGCCCTTCCGGCCGGCGGGGTCTCTTGTGCTTGACGCGGCGCGTCACGCGGCGTCGGCGTCCTCCACAGGT
>CBFHHK010000011.1:8487-19764 GCA_965655435.1 Planctomycetota bacterium
GGAGTCCTTACCTGGACCGAGGGGCTGATGGTGCCGGAGTCTGCAGCGCGGGCCAATCGCTCCAGCATGCTCTCGGAGATCACGTGACCCCGCGCCACAATGAGCGTCCCTGAGCTCGCGTAGACGTCCTCGTCGATGATCATCCCGACGTGCAGCTCCCGGACACTCATTCGCCGGACCACCCTCTCCTGACCCGGGAGCTTGGCCGTACCGAGGAGCTTGAGGACCCGCGCGTCGAAGCGCCCGGGGTCGCGGCCCAGGGTCGACACTGCCGCGCCGGGCGCGCTCCCACCGACCACCAGCTCATCAAAGGCGAGGGCGCCGGAGAGGGCGATCGCTCCCACCCGGACAGGCCTCGGCAACCCGTCCAGGGCGGGGTCGTCTGCCCTCAGCTCCTGATGAGCGACGATCTCCGCCACCTCTTCGAGCCTCGGGATCTTGCAGAGGAGGTCCCGGGCGACCGCTGCGTGTCGACCGAGCATGCGCTCCGCGTGTGCCGAGAGTGGCTCACCATGGCACCGCCGATGGAGGATGTCCGGTGGCACGGCGATGTGGCCGATCTGTGAGAGCAGAGCGGCGGTCTCGAACTTCCACGAGTCCGCGAGGCCGAGGCCCACGGCGACCTGCCGGACGTAGTGGCGTACACGGCTCGAGCGGCCAAAGGTCTCGGGGCTGGAGAGGGCGAGGACATCCACGAGGACCTCGATGCTCCCGCGGACGGTCTCCTCGAGCAGGACCCGCTCCGCCTCCTGCAGGGCGAACTGCTCGAGGCCAGCGTCGACCGCCGCCCGGAACGTCTGCGGCGGACAGGGCTTCGTGAGGAAGCGGAAGATGTGGCCCTGGTTGACCGCGTCGATCGCCGCGTCCAGGTCAGCGTTGCCCGACAGCATGAGCCGAACGGTGCTGGGGGACAGCTCCTGGGCACGCTCGAGGAACTGGGCCCCGTTCATCTCCGGCATCTGATAGTCGCAGACCACCACGGCGAAGGGCCCCTCTTGCTCGAGCGCCGCGAGGCCCGCGCGCACGCCACAGGCGACCTTGATCTCGTACGACTTGCGGTGGACCCGCCGGATGCCGTCCAGCAGGCTCTGCTCGTCGTCCACCACGAGGATCCTCCGATCCGGAGAGGCCTCCGGTGTTCGTGCTTCAGGGGGCGTCAACATCGCACCTAGGCCGCCTCGGCCTCACCCGGTCCAGCGAGCTGACGTGAGGATTCGCGCCACTCCTCCAGCCGCCCGAGCACGCCGACCCGCCGGAGGTGAGCTTCGTCCATCGCCTTGGCCGCGCTCCCTCTCTCGGGGCGAAGCTCGTGGGCGAGGACGTCCGCCACGTGGATTGCCGTCACGACCCCGAACTCCTCAGGCTCCGCCGCGGCCGGATCGTGGTGATGGGCGACGGCCTCGACGACGGAGAGCGGGATCCCCCAGAGGGTGAGCAGGTACGCCCCGACGCTGGCGTGGAGCACGGTGTCCTCGCCGCCCAGCTCGCCGTCGCTGACGCCGGCTGAGGCGAGCACGATCCGCCCGACATCGTGGAGGAGGCCCGCCAGGAAGAAGCGGTCAGAGAGCGCCCTCTCCTCCGTCATCCCGCGCGCGATGTTGGCCACCAATGACCCGTGCGCCTGCTCACGCTCGAGGGAGAAGCCCGGCTGCGATGCAGCGGGGCTGAAGCGCTCGTGCACCTCCGCCGAGAGGACGAGCATCCGCACGAGGTTCATCCCCAGGTACGACGCCGCGTCCCTGACGCTGTCCACCCGCTGCGCGACCGCGAACATGCTCGAGTTGACCAGCTGGATGAGCTTCGTGCTGATGGCCGCGTCCTGCTCGATGATCGCCGCCACCTCGTTCAGGCCGGCGTCGGGGTCGTTCATGACCCGGGTCAACCGGGTGTAGGTCTCAGGGACCGAAGGGAGCGACCCCAGGGACCCCACGAGCGCGCGCATCTGATCGGTGCCGCAGACCTGGCGTGTGCGGAAGGCCCGCTCGATGGCCTGCCGGAGCTCGAGCGGATCGCAGGGCTTCGAGAACGACTGGTGGGCCAGCAGCGCGGCCGGCAGGGTCGACTTCACGCCCGCCGCGCCGGTGAGCAGGAGACGGACCGTCCGCGGGGAGCTCGCTTGGACCTCCCGGAGCACGGCCTCACCGTCCATCGGCGCCATGTTGAGGTCGGTCATCACCACGTCCGTGGGGTGCTCCCCCATGAACGCCACGGCGTCCTCTCCCCTGAGGAAGTAGTGCGACTCCCACTCATTCCGCTTCGAGCGGAACTGACGGCGGATCGCGTCCAGGACGAGCTTCTCGTCATCGATGACCACGAGCCGCTTCAAGAGGCCGCCTCGAGCTCTCTTCCAAGCGGGAGGCGAATGATGAAGGTGGTCCCCACGCCGACCTCACTCTCCACCGAGATCGTGCCGTGGTGCTCCTGCACCACGACCTTGTGTGCCATCGAGAGGCCCTGCCCCGTGCCATCACCCACAGCCTTGGTCGTGAAGAAGGGGTCGAAGATCCGCTGGCGGATCTCCTCCGGAATCCCCGCCCCTGTATCGCTGACGCGGATCTCCACGACCTTGCCCGCGTGGCGAGTGCTCAGGCGGATGACGCCCTTCTCACCGGCCTTCTCATCGAGCTTCTCGCGCAAGGCGTAGGCCGCGTTCACGATCATGTTGAGGAGCACCTGGGCGATCTCCCCGGCGTGGCAGTAGACATGGGGGAGGTCCGCATCGAAGTCCTTCTCCACCTCGGCCACGTACTTCCATTCGTGGGACGCCACGTTGACGGTCGTCTCCAACGATCGATTCAGGTCCGCGAGGGCCATCTCGGACGAGCCAGAGTGCGAGAACTCCTTCATCGCCTTCACGATCGTGCTGACTCGCTGGAGGCCCTCGATGGACTGGTCGAGCGCGGTCGGAAACTCCTCGAGGATGTAGTCCAGCTCGATCTCCTCGAAGAGCTCCTTCACGGCCTTCGCCTCCCCCTCGCAGTCCCCGCCGGCGATCACTGTCTCCAGCAGCCGGCGGACCTGACCCAGGGCAGGCGCCAGCTGCTCGAAGGTGTCCTTGAGGAACCGAGTGTTGTCTCCGACGAACTGGGTCGGCGTGTTGATCTCGTGTGCGACGCCCGCGGCGAGCTGACCGATGGACTCCATCTTCTGGGCGAGCAAGAGCTGTGCGTGGGTCTCCTCGAGCATGTCCGTCGCCTCACGCAGTCCGAGATGGACCGCGAGGCGCGCCTTCACCTCGCCCATGTGAAAGGGCTTTGCGATGCAGTCGCAGCCCCCCACCGCGAAGGCCCGCTCGATGTTGGCGGGCTCCGAGTGACTTGTCAGGAAGAGCACGGGGATCCCCGCCGTCTTCTCCATGGACTTCAGCCGAAGACAGGCCTCAAAGCCGTCCATGGTCGGCATCTGGACGTCCAGCATGATGATCGACGGGCGGTGCTCCGTCGCCAGCTCGATCGCCTCGGCGCCGTCCGCCGCCTCGATCGTCGAGTACCCCGAAGTCGCGAGCGATCGAGCCAGGAGAACCCGGTTGGTCCGGTTGTCGTCCACGATCAAGATCGTCTGAGGCGCCTTCATCCCCTCGGCCCCTTGTCGACGAAGGCCTCGACCTCAATCTGGAGCCTCTCCAGCTCCCCTCCGAGGGCGTCGGCGGCCGAGCTGGCGGCCTCCCAGCGGCCCTCCTTCACGTCGCGCTCGAGCTGCGCCGCGACGGCCCGCAGCGAGTCGGCCCCGACGTTGGCGGCGGCCCCCCGGAGCTCGTGGGCGATGCCTGCCACGGCTCCGGTGTCCCGCGTCCTGAACGAGTGCGTCATCCGCGCCAGGAGGAGGGGCACCTGCTCGACGAAGATCTCGAGCACATCTCCGAGGAGCGCCCGGTCTCCCTCGAAGCGCTGGAGCGCGGCCTGGGCTGCGAACACCACGGAGGGCGGCTCGATGGCCTCGACCTGCTCGATGGACCCGAGCAACCGAGAGAGGGCCACCTGGTCCTCCCTCGACATGAACACCGCGACGGCCGGCCAGGGCGCCGCCGGGCCGTCGGAGAGCTTCAGGTGCCCCTCCCGAATCCCGTCGCGGACCGTCGCGATGAGGTCTCGAAGCCGCTCGGCCGCCTCGGGAGCAAGCCCGAACGGGCCCGCCTCCTCGCGCAAGAGGCCCGCCGACGCGGTGACCGCGCGTCCGTAGTCGCTAGCTGGATTCATGGGGTGATGCCTGCGACGGAGCGAATTAGGGATAACGCTTAGATACCATCGCAGGGTCCTGATCGAACCGTCACCGCGGCGACCTTGAGGATTCACCCTCGATGACCAAGGTCGCCCCAGAAGGGCACACCACACCGGACCGGCCCCCCGTGGCCGTCCACGCCCGGAGCCTGGTCTCATTCCGGGCTTCGGCCACACCTGGACCCAGGCCCCGCCCACAACGGCCCTCCCGGACCTCGCCTCCCCCACCCAGGTGAAAGGCCCCAAGCGGGGCCGCCGTCCCGTCCCTGCGGGGCTCCCCCGGGGCGCAGGGCCCCCACGCCGACCACGGACACGCCGACCCCCGAGTGACGGCTCCTGGGCACCACGTCGCCGTCGAGGCCTCCCGCCGAGCGGGAGGCAGAACCGGAGCGCCAGGCCGGATCAACTTCTCCCGCAGAGGGTCCAGCCAGCAACAGCCTCTCCCGCGGCAGTGGCTCCCGCGGCAGTAGCTTCCGCGGCGGAGGCTCCTCCGAATGGGGGCGAGCCGAACGCAGGCGCTGGCTCCCGGAGGAGCGGCGCCGAGCCATCAGGCCTCGGTCAGCCCAGGCCCGGAGGCATCAGCGTCCGTTCGCGAGGGAGCAGGTGAAGCACTTGTGGTAGAGGCCACGCTGCTTCGACTGGCACTGACTCTTGGTCAGGCGGTGCTGGATCAGCGGGGTCACGCCGTCCACGCGAGTCGGACACTCCAGCGCCGGCTCGGACGTCGTCCCAGCCGTACCCTGGTCCGCGCTGGACTCGAACAATTCGGCCTGGACAGCCGGTCCTTGGTTGCTCCCGCTCATCTGTGCTCTCCTCCTAAGACCCTCGCGCTTGGCGCGCACGGCCGCGGATCCCTCCCATCACCATGGATTGATCAGCGGCCGGGGAACAATCCCGGGCGCCGAACATCGGTGCGCCGGACACGTTCTAAAGAGGCCATCGGCCCTGGATGCCGAGGATTGACCAAAAAATGCTGCGCTCGGCGATCAAGGGGCCTCCGGACCGGCCAGAGTCCGCTGAATGGAGTCCAGGGCCTCGCGCGCGGCGTCCGGGCCCCGGTGTCCGTCACGGGAGAGTTCCACCGCGCCGATGCCCCCGAAGCCGGATCGAAGGAGCCCGTCGAGCGTGTCGGCCAGGTCAAGGTCCCCGGCCCCCAAAGCGACATGCTGGTGCAGCCCCCGCGGACAGTCCGCGAGGTGGACGTGCACCAGCCTCGGCGCCCATCGCTGAATGGTCTCGCTCACCGGCTCATCCCCTGTCACGACACAGTGCCCCACGTCCAGGGTCAGGCCGAGCTCGTCGAGCGCCCCCCCACCCCTCTCGAGGAGCGCGGCGAAGCCCGCGGGGCGCTCCACGAACATGCCGGGCTCGGGCTCGAAGCCGACCCGCACGCCTGCCCCTCGGGCGTGCTCGAGGACCTGGAGCAGCCCCTCGATGAGGCGATCTCCGAGCGGGTGGGCCGCGTCGACATCAAGCGTCCCCCCCTGGTTCGGGGGCGCTGAACCAGCCCACAGGGAGACCACGCCAGCGCCGAGCTCTGCGGCGAGATCCACACAACGACGATAGAAGTCCACGCGCGTCCTGCGGCCGTCGGGATCCTCCTCGAGGAGCGAGGGGCGGTGCTTTCGCCGGGGATCCAGCAGGAACCGCGCGCCGGTCTCGATCGCCACGGCCAGCCCCAGGTCCTCGAGCTGTGCCCGCGTCGAGGACACCTCGTCCGGGCGCAGCCGGAAGGGATCGAGGGCACCGACGTCCGGGGTGATGGCCACCGCCTCGTAGCCGAGGTCGCTGATGAGGTCGAGCGCCTCGGAGAGCCGGTGGGAGCTGAGGCCGTTCGTGTTGTAGCCGATCCGAAACATGGCCCGCGAGCTCAGCCCTCGCGCGGCTTCAGGTCGCCTTCCGTCTCGGCCACTTCTGCCACCGAAGACGGCTCCTCCTGCTCGTCTGCCCGTGGCCCCTCGGGCCCAAGCTGGTCCTCTCCGACGGAGGGCTCGAAGGTCTCGGCCTCGGTCGCGCCCTCTTCCCCGGACGGCTCCCGTCGGTCCAGCTCGTCATCCGCGGACCATTCGCCGCTCGCGATGATCCCCTCGGCCGGTCGGATGTCGACAGACGAGTCGTAGTACTCCTCGGCCCGCGCCTCGTCCGGGTCGACCGCCTCGTCGTGCTCATCGTGGGGGTCCACGGCCGCAGGGGGAGGCGCAGCGGCCGGGAGGTCGAAGTCAGCGGCACGCGGGACGCTCATCTCGATGTCGCGGCGGACCTTGCGGAGCTCGTCCTCCAGGCCTGTATCGCGCCACATCTTGGTGACCGCACGCCGGGCGCGCATCACGTGGGCGACGGCCCGCAGGGCGACGTCCGGGAGGCGCGAACCGAAGACCATCAGCGCCGCAGCAACGACCACGAGGAGCTCGAAGCCGTTGATCGTGCCGAAGAGCGCGAGGGCTCCAGTGGTCATCGGCGCTCCACCCGCCGGGCCCACCGGAGGAGCACCGCCGGCACGCGGAACCCGAACACCGCGAGCACCGCCGCGGCGATCAGGAAGAGCTCCACCGCGTTGATGGAGCCGAAGAAGGCGAGTGAGGCAGTGATCATCTGAGCTCCCATTCTAACCTCACACTCGGTCAGAGCTCGAAGAGGTCCACCCTTCGAAATTCAGCCTCGGCCCCCTCGGCCTGGAGGGCAATCTGCCCCGACGACGCCGTGCAGTCGTGGCCCTGGTTCACCAGCTCCCCGTTGACCCAGACGTCGATGCTCCGGGACCGGCACTCGATGACCATCTGGTTCCACTCCCCCGCTGGGTTCTCCGCCCCATCGGTGAGGTTGACGATCCGGCGACGCTGCCCCTCCTCGACCCCCCATTGGGCCGGATCCGGACCTCGACGCGTCTCCATGTCCGGCGTCTGGATGTCCTCACCGATGCACCAGAAGTCGCCAGCGTTCTCGTGGTACATCTGGCACTCGATGGACTGTGGGAACATCCCATACAGGCGACGAGGGGTAGAGCAGTGGACGAGCACCCCGCAGTTGCCGGGCTTCCCCGTCCATCGATACTCGACCTCGAGGCGGTAGTCGCTGTACGTGTCCTCGGTGATCAGGTGCCCCTGGGGCGCGCCGAGGCTGACCAGGAGCCCATCCCGGACGACGAAGGTCGGTTCAAGGTCGGGGTCATCGTCCGCCTTCGGAATATCCACGTACCAACCGTCGAGGCTCTCCCCGTCGAAGAGTGAGCGGGCCGCCGGGGCAGGGGCCGCGCCGCCGGAGACCGCGGCGCAGCCGGCCAGCGCGCCCACGAGCAGGAGAGCGCAAGAGGTGACAGGGGGCGCCAGGGCGCGAGGTGACTTGGCGTTCATTTGGAGCGCGGTGTGGACGTGGGAGGACGCGGGTGAGGGCCCAGGATAGCGACCGGCGACAATCGCGAACGCCGCCCCCCCAGGCCGCCGCGGAGGCTACGCTCACGGCGATGGATTCCCAGTTCGTCCTCGCAGCTGGCTTCTACGTGGTGTTCGTGCTGTCGACCGTCCTCCACGAGGCAGCCCACGCCTGGGCCGCGCTGCGCCTTGGGGATGACACGGCTCAACGCGCCGGTCAGGTCTCCCTGGACCCGATTCCGCACATCAGCCGGGAGCCGATCGGGATGGTCCTGCTCCCCATCCTGACCCTGGCCTTCATCGGCTGGCCCCTGGGATTCGCCAGCGCGCCCTACGACCCCGTCTGGGCCGACCGCTACCCGCGCCGGGCGGGCTGGATGGCGTTGGCCGGTCCAGCGGCCAACATGCTGCTGTTCCTGCTCGCAGCTGCGGGGCTCAGGTGGGGCCTGGCGAGCGGCCTCTTTCAGGCCCCGGAGGTCCTCAGCGTCTACTCCGTCGCCGAGACCGCTGGCTCCGCGGTCGGGCGCTCCTTCGCCATCTTCCTCAGCCTCGTGTTCGTCCAGAACCTGCTGCTGATGATCTTCAACCTCATCCCCGTCGCGCCGCTGGACGGGAGCGCTGCCGCTGCTCTCGTGCTGCCCTCACGAGCCTTCGCCACGTACTCGAGGCTCATGAGCCAGCCGGGAATGTCCCTGATCGGCCTCGTGCTCGCCTGGAACGTCTTTGATCGGCTGTTCTATCCCGCCTATCGCGCGGCGATCGACCTCGTATACGCCGGCGGCCTCTGACCCCGATCCCCAGTCCGATCATCTGGCGCCCCTCCCGAACGGGCGGTGAACAAGGCAGCCGGATCGGCTGCGCCAATGAAGCCCGAGATGACGATGAACCGCTCCGTGAAGACCCTCCTCACCATCTGCTGCCTCGCCCTCGGCTCGACCACCCAGGTCGCCGCGCAGGACGTGCTCACCTCCGCACCCGTCAACGGGGCCGGACTTGTCGAGGTCGACGTCTCGTTCCTCCTTGTGGACGTGATGGGCGTGTACGACGCCGAGCAGGAGATCAGCGCGGATCTCTTCTACCGGCTCCATTGGTCGGACCCTCGCCTCGCCTCCGAAGAGCCCGAGAGCCGCTTCCTGAAGATGGACTCCATCTGGGCTCCGAACTTCCAGTCCACCAGCGACCGGGGGGCAGACGAGATGCTCCCGAGGGTCGTCATCGTCGACCGTGAAGGCAACGCCACGTACACCCAGCGACTCACGGGCCGCTTCGGCGCGCCGACGTACCTGGCGGACTTCCCCTTCGACCGGCACGAGATCTCCTTCCCCTTCTTCTTCGCGACGAGCCAAGGGGTGATCTCGTATCAGGTGAACGCCGGACCGATCGTGGAGATCTCGACCCTGCTCTCCACCCCGGATTGGAAGATCGATGGCGGCACGATCAGCACCGAACCGCTCCAGATCAGCGCGGCCCTCCCCCCCGTGCCGGGCGCGACCTTCACCGTCGAGGCCACGCGGATCACCTCGCACTACATCTGGAACACGATCCTCCCGCTGATCGTGATCGTGATGATGTCCTGGACGGTCTTCTGGGCGCCGCCTGCACAGATCGCCGTCCAATTTGGCTTCAGCGCGACGTCGATCCTCACGGTCATCGCCTACCGCTTCGCGCTCGCCAACCAGGTGCCGCCGCTCGCCTATAGCACGCGCCTTGACGCGTTCCTCAACGGCGCCTTCCTCCTCTCGTTCTTCGCGCTGGTCGAGGTCATCATCACCGCCCGCCTCATCTACCGGGAGCGGGTCGACGCCGCAGAGCGCGTCGACCTGCACGCCCGCTGGATCTTCCCGCTGCTGCTGGCCGCCGTGGCAGGGCGCGCGTTCTTCATCTGATCGTCCTCGCCGTGCCGGCCACAGAGGCACGGCCCGGCGTCCCCGGCCCTACTCAGGCGCCCCCCCGGCGCAGCAGCCAGAGGTTCCGCGCCTGGACGAGGGGCCCTGGGAGGAAGCCGGCGATGAAGACCGGGTCACCGAGCTCGAAGACATAGGCCAACAGCAGCAGGTTGCCCGAGAGGCTCAGCCACCAGAAGGACGCCGGGAAGTGAGCGTCCCCGGATCGCTCGCTCGCATACCACTGGACCACGAAGCGCGAGCCGAACAGGGACTGGCCGAGGAAGGCCACGGCGACCCAGAGGGCGTCCGCGGTGCCGGACGTCGCGCTCTGCAGGGCCAGCCCCAGGAACCCCAGGCCGCTGAGGCCCGCGAGTAGCAGCGCCGGACGCCGGCTGAGCCGGCCCGCCTTGGGGCCCAGGTAGGCGATCGACACGTTCCGCAGATAGATGAGGAACGTGAGCCCGTAGCCGAGGCTCAGCGGCAGGTCAGCGAGCTTGATCGCATAGCTGCCCAGGAGGACCGCGCCGGCCACGGAGAGCCACCAGAAGACGCGCGGGGCCACGCTCCGACCGGCGCGCTCGGAGAGCAGCCATTGGACGAGGAACCTCGAGAAGTAGCAGGCGTTGCCCAGCCACCCTATCGCCACCATCAACGTCATCCTTGCGGGGCGGGGGTCGCGAGCCCTCCCGGAGTGGGTTGCTCGCCTGGCCGGCCTCGTGAGAGGCTACCACGCAGGGGCGCGGATCAGCGGTTGCGGTAGACCGAGTGGCACTCGAGGCAACTCTCGGCCACCGTCTCGTAGACCAGCTCAAGCTCGGCCGAGCGGTCCACGCCCGGCGCGGCCCGGCAATCGGTGAGGAGCTCGACCATCTTCGCGGTCCCCTCACGGCTGTCCGTCAGCCACTCCCGGAAGTCGTCCGCGAAGGTCGCGGTCTCATCCATCCCGGCGCAGGCGTCGAGGTGCTGGAGGACCGTGCTGGCGGAGCGCAGCGGGTCGACATCGGGGTGATCTGCGCTGGGCTGCCAGCCGTTCTTGCGGACCAGCTTCACCTCGTCCCAGGAGCGCGTGAGGGTGATCATGGCCTCGCGCAGTCCGGCGGAGCCCTGGGCCGAGGCGAAGTCGAAGTCGTAGGCAGCGGTCTCCACCGCCGTCGGGAACTCCGCAGTGGCCACCGTGAGGTACAGCCCCTCGTACTTCTTGGCGGTGGTACACCAGTGACGCATCTCCGCGATGGCGCGGTCACGGTTCAGCCCGTCGAGGGCCACCGAGCCGATCGCCGCGGCTGCAGGGCCGCGGTGACGTCCGTGGTAGCAGTGCACGTAGAAGGGCGCCTCGAGCTCACGGAACGCCTTGGCGATCTGGAGGACCTGCTCCTCCGTGATCCCCTTGTACTGGATCGGCACGTGCACATAGCGGAGGCCCAGCTGCTCGGCCCCTTCCACGTCCGGCGCCTTGCCATCCACGGAGAGGATGGTCTTCACGCCCCACGCGCCGAGTTGAGCCAGCGCCTCACGGTCCACGGGCTCGCTCCCGGTGATGATCCGGTCGCTGAACCGGTAGACGTTGTGCAGGCCCGGGTAGTTGCCGGGAGGAACCTCGGGGAGCGCGAACGCGCCTGCCGCGTCCCAAGCGCTGCCCTCGAGCGGCAGCGGCGGCGCCACCCTGGTGGTGACGGTGCCCGCAGACTCGACCCGCACGCCGCCGTCGCCCGCCTGGCACGAGATGACCAGGAGCGCGAGGGTCAGGAAGGCCGGAGCTGTGAGGTGAATTCGCATGGGTGGTGCCGGGATAGGGGGCGAGCCACC
>CBFHHK010000011.1:19863-23933 GCA_965655435.1 Planctomycetota bacterium
TAGGGCAAGGGCTGTGCCATCCCCGCATCGCCGGGCCTGCGGGCCACGGGAGCCCCCTCGGGAAGAGGGGGTGTCACGGGACCGGAACAGGGCTGGACGCAGTCGCGACAGGATAGCCGGGATCCCCCCCCGCGGGGGCGAGGGGCCGATCTGACGCAGGGGGGCGGGCTCAGCCCGGGTCAGCCGACGTCGAGGAGCCGCGCGCGAGCGGCCGGCGAGACCCCACCAGCCAGGCCCTCCAGGGCCACCAGCGCGGCCCCGACGAGGTTGGAGGCTCGCGCGCCGACGCACCGGGCCCGGGGGATCCGGCGCTCCACGGCCCGGTGGACCATGTCACGGTAGGCGGGGACGTTCTGCCCCAGGCCCCCGGTGAGCGCCACCTCCACGGGCCCCTCCGCAAAATCGAGGCGCCCGAAGACCGCCCCGGCGCACTCCGCGAGAGCATCTGCCCCCTTCCCCAGGAGCCGAAGCGCCTCCGCATCTCCGGCCGCGGCCTCCTCGGTCACCAGGCGCGCTAGCGCGGCGCGGCGGGAGCGGACCTCGGCACCGCTGTCGATCGCTGGCAGCAGCTCCCGCATGTGCCCGAGGTCGAGGGTCTCCATGATGCGACCCGCGAGCGTCGTCTCCGGCCCCCGCCCGTCGAAGGCCCGGATCGCCGCGATCATGGCGCCGGTCCCCAGCCAGGTCGCGCTCCCCACATCATCCAGGAGGCTCCCCCAGCCGCCCGATTGAAACGTCGTCCCAGACCCGTCCCGCCCGAAGCAGGAGCTCCCGGTCCCGGCGATCAGCACGATCCCGTCGCCGCCGCCGAGCCCGCCCGCGAGGGCGCCCACCAGGTCGATGTCCACCTCCACCGCGCCCGGCGCGCCCACGCCGACCCCCGTCACCACGTCACGGACCGCCTCCCGATTCCGAGGGGTGCCGACGCTCGCCATGGCGCAAAAGACCGAGTCCGCCGGCCGTGGGTCGAGGCCGGCGACGGCCCATGCACCGCGCCACGCCTCCTCGACGTGAGCCGCCAGCCGCGACGCCCCGACGTCGTGAAGGTTGCCGCTCGCGCTCTGCCCCTCACCGAGGCGCCGCCCCTCGCCGTCCACCAGCAGCACCCGGGTGCTGGTGCCGCCCCCATCGATCCCGATGGCGACCGGCGCGGGGGCCCTCCCTGGAAGCGTCGACTCAGTCACCGGATCCGAGCGCCTCCAGCGCCTGCTCCACCCGCTCGCGGTCAGGGTCGAGCTCCAGCGAGCGCTCGTACGCTGCCCGGGCCTCCCCCTCTCGATCGAGCTTCGCGAGCACGTTGCCCCGGTGGTAAGCGACCCGCGCGAGGCTCGGCATGAGGTCCCCCAGCGGCCGCGCAGCCTCGTACTCATCCAGGTCAACGAGCGCTCGCTCGAGCTCGAAGCCGCCGCTGGAGCGGGCCTTCGCTGCCTGGTACATCGCCTGGAACGAGCGCCGGTCCCTGGGCTGCGTCACGAGACGGTCGAACTCCGCGGCGGCGGCCAGGTGCTCGTCCTTCTTGGCGAGCAGCTCACCGACGTTGTAGATCACGTCCGGGTCATCCGGCTGATCCACCTGCAGGGCGCGGAAGCCCGCGAGCGCCTCGTCGATCCGCTTGTCGTCTCCGACCAGCAGCTGGACCTTCCAGAAGTCGCGACGGAAGGGATCGAACTCGCCGAGCTCCTCGATGAGCCCACGGGCCTTCTTCTTGTTCCCGATGGGCCAGGGTCCGAAGGCGTAGACGATGATCTGCCGCACGCGCGCGTCGACGTTGGCCGGGTCCAGCGCGACCGCCGCTGCCAGCTCCGACTGGTATCGCTTCACGTCATCAAGCGCGCTCACCATGGCGGACAGGCCTCCCGTCTCGGCCTCGCGAACGACCCGCGCCATGATCGTCTCGGCGAGGATGAAGTGGGCCTGACTGTTGCCCGGGAGGAGCTCCACGCCCGCCTCCGCGAGCTCGAAGGCGCGATCGAGGTCGCCCTTCAGCCGGTTGCACTCGGCGAGCAAGACCGTGAGCAGCCCCCGCTCCTCCTCCGTCGCGCTGGCCAGGCTCGCCTCAATCTGGGTGAGCACTCCGTCCACCGCCGCGCGGTCCACCATCTCGCGGAGCGCGGCCAGCGTCGGGAGGGGCGCGGACTCATCGCCCGTGTCCAGCTCGATCGCCTGGGCGCCGCTACCGCTGGCGCGGGCCGCCTCGATCTGCGCCTCCGAGAGGTCCGCGGCATCGTCCCCGGCCCTCATCCAGACAGCAAAGCTGGCGATGGAGACGGCGATCAGCGCGAGGACGAAGGTGATGAAGCGAGCCATGGGTCGGAGGATAGGCGAGAAGCAGCAGGTTCAAACCCGCTAGCGTCGCTCCAATCCAGACTCCGCCGGTGAGTCCCGCCAGGTGGGGACCTCCGGCCGAGGGATCCAGTCCACCCCGTAGAGGGAGGCGAAGGTGGGCGCGAGGCGATCGTCCGTGAGGGTCAGGTGGAAGCCCACCAGGCTTGGCCCGAGGTCCTTGCCGCGCCCGTTGAAGGTGGTGCGTCCCCAGCGCGTCCCCACGGCGACGAGGTCCAGGGCGTCAAAGGATCGGGCCGTGAGGTCCAGGGTCGCCGTCCCGAGGAGTTCACACTCGATCCCGTGGGGGATGCGCCGCCTCGGGGTCCAGTTGTCGTCCCCGAGGAGCCATTTCTCCGCCGCCCGCGCACGCGTGCTCCCGGAGAGCTCCACGGTCACCTTGGGGCCGTTGACCTCCACCACCCGCCCAACCAGGCGCGCGAGCGCGACCTCGGCGGGCGCGAAGGGGAGGGTCTGACCGCGGGCGTCATCCACGAGCGCCAGCTGCGCGAGGCGGTCGGCCAGCAGCTGGAGTTGGACCTCGGCGCCAACCTCCGCCGCACCCGGCAGCATCGCCGCGATCTCTCGCCTGGAGCACCACAGGGTGTCCCGGTTCCACCTGTTGGAGGGGCTCGCGTCCAGCCCCTCCGGTGAGAGGTCGCGCGAGATACGAGAGACCGCCAGCCCGCCCTCGGGGAAGCCGTCCTCCCATCGGTGGACCGGGGGTCGGTCGGCCTCGGGGTCCAGCCGCCGCTCCTCCTCCGACAGCTCCCCCCAGCGCTCCAACGCCGCGTCGAGCATGGCACCGACCCGCTCCGGTGAGCGGGAGTTGATGCGCCCCAGCACCTTGCCCCCAGGGGCGAAGACCCAGAAGCCCTGCCGGGTCCCGCCGTCGGTGATGCGCTTGCCGCCGTTGCTCCAGCGCTGGAACAGGACACAGTCCTCCTCGGAGCCACGCTGCAGGCGCCAGACCTCGTCCGCGGCGCAGGCGAAGCTCGCCATCCGCTGGATGACCTCCTCGGTGAAGACGGACCTCCGGTCCGCCAGCCCATTGCCTCACGTGCACCCGAGCGGGTGCCCGTTCATCAACCAGAGCAGGAGCGGCCGCTCCTGCTCGCTCGCGCGACGGACCCCGTCCAGGAAGGTCGGCTCCCACGGGATCCGCGCGAAGCGCGTGTCCACCTCGCCCGGGAGCAGGTGGGCGCGCCACTCGGCGAGGTCCGAGCGGCGCAGCTCGGGCGCCTCGAGGGTCGCGGCGGCGGCCCCTTCGGTCGCCTGTCCGCGGGGCTCCTGAAGGGGGGACGCCAGGGGCGGCGCATCCTGCTGGAGCGCCGCTACGAGGAGGGTGACGATGAGCATGGCGCGAGCGTACTCGCTGGCGGCACAGCCGTCGAAGGCCGGCCGCCCCTGTCCAGCTTCAGTCCATGTGGGCGACGACCCGCTCGTCCCCCATCTGGAGCTTCAGCGCCACGCGCTGCGCCACCTTGCCGAACATGTTCTCCCACGTCCGGATGAAGCCCTTGACCGAGACTCGGCGCACGAAGTCGACCGTCGTCCAGTAGCGCGGGCCGCTCAGGCCCTGGGCGTTGGCGTAGAGCTTGGCCTGCTCCGACACCATCCACTCGGAGTGGAGCATGTACATGACCAGGTAGAGGCGGCTCAGCCAGATCTGACGGATCATCGGCTTGATGAAGCGCATCATCCACGGGCTGCGGATGACGATCGGGAAGAGCTTGTGGAGGTTCTCA
>CBFHHK010000011.1:24032-28394 GCA_965655435.1 Planctomycetota bacterium
ATCTGCCGCTTGTTCTCGAACTCGATGGACGAGGTCCGGTTGAACTTCACCGGGAAGTCGTCGTACGCCGCCACCGCGTAGCCCATGTCCTCGGTCATCTCTTCGATGTCGAACATGGGATACGGCTGCATGATCGAGACCAGGGGGTGGTCGACCTTGCAGCGAATGTTGAGCTCCACCGTCTCGAGCTCGTCGTCGAGCGAGGCGCCGGGGCCACCCAGCATGTTCAGGGAGCCGAGGCGGATGCCATGCTCCTTGATCCAGCGGGCCGAGTCCTCGAGCTGCTGCAAGGTGGTGTTCTTGCGGAAGACGGCGTTTCGGATGTAGTCGTTCGCCGACTCGAAGGCGATGCGCGCGTAGACGCAGCCGGCCTTCTTGAGCTTCTCGATGTGGTGCTCCCGCGTCATGTTCGCCATCAGGATGACGTCGAAGGGCAGGCCGACCTCCTTCGGGTACTTCTCGCAGAACTCGTCCAGCCACTTGCCGGACAGGTTGAAGATGTCGTCGAGGAAGTGGACGAACTTCAGGTTGTACTTGTCGCGGACGTCCTTGATCTCGGCGATCACGTGGTCCACGGTCCGCTTGCGCACGTACTTCGCGTTGGTGGTCCCGACGACCTTCTTCTTCAACGCGTGGTGGAAGCAGAAAGAGCAGTTCATCGGGCAGCCGCGCTGGGTCACGAAGACCTTGCGGTCGCTGTCCCGGTAGAGCGAACCCGCGTCATAGACGATGGAGCGATCGGGGAAGCCGAGCGAGTCGAGGTCCTGCACCGGCGGACGCTGCGAGTTCTTCTGGATCTCGCCGGTCTCGCGGTCGCGGAACCACATGTTCTGAACGAACTGGTAGTCCTCGCCAGCGGCGAGCTTGTCGAGCAGCTCGACGGTCGCGATCTCACCTTCACCGCGGCAGATCGCGTCCACGTGCTCGTTGAGCTCGATGACCTCGGGGCTGAAGGTGGGGTGCGGCCCACCGAAGAGGATGAAGACGTCCGGCAGTTCCGTGCGGATGCGCTTCGCCAGGTCGAGGAAGTACAGGTGCATCCCGGTGGTCACCGAGAAGCAGACGACGTCCGGCGCGTAGTCCTTCGTCTTCTGGATCCAGTCGGTGTCCGGCAGGAAGAGCGCCTGGGCGTGGTGGCCAGCGTCCTTGATCGAGCGGCTGAGCCACATGAGCCCGAGCATCTCCTGCGGGAGGTAGTCGTTGATGAAGAGGACCTTCATCGACTTCACCGGGGTCCGGGAGGTGATCGCCGTGGCCGTCTCGGGGCCGATATCGGTGAGCGTCATGGGTACGGGGCGTGAAGCGGCGGGTGGGCCGCGGGGGGCTCAGCCCCCCCCAGGGAAGCGTCCGGCTACAGCGCGGCGCATCGGGGGCAGCTACCCAATGTTATCGGCATGTGAGCACCCGGGGCCTGCGGGACAGAAAACCAGGAACCGCTCGATCACCTCTGGACGGGGTCGCCGCTCCACGAATGAGACGGTCCCGGCGTCACGCGGCGGTCAGGCCCGCCTGGCAGCGCCGTCGAGGAGCTCCTCGACGCGCGAGAACGTCTGCTCACGATCGAACTTGCCCTCGCGCTCATGGGCCGCCTCGACGTATCGGGCCCCCAGGGCAGGATCCCCCAGAATGCGACCCATCGCCGCCGCGAGCCCCTCGTGGTCGGAGGGATCCACCAGCAGGCCGTTGACGCCATCTTCCACCACCTCTGGGTTCCCGCAGACGCCGCTGGCGATCATGGGCGTCCCGAGGGCCTGGACCTCCAGCAGGGTGTGGGAGAGCCCCTCGTACTCGCTGTTGAGCACGAACACATCGGCCGCGCGGATGAAGAGCGGGATCTGGTCGTGGGGCACGTTCCCGAGGAAGCGCACCCGCGCCTCGACGCCGAGCTCTCGCGCCAGCTCCTCCCAGGGCGCCTGCATGTCTCCGTCCCCGGCCACGAGGAGGACAACGTCATCCTCGAGCTGGGCGAGGGCGCGGATGATGCCGTCCACTCGCTTCCATCCCATCAGGCGACAGATGGTCAGGGCGTAACGGCGGTCCCCATCCAGCCCCAGCGCAGCCCGCGCCGCCGCCGGCGTCTCGGAGACGTCTCTGGCGCGTGGCCCGTGATAGGCGTTGAGCACGGTGACGGCCTTGTCCGCGGCGACCCCGTGCTCCTGCACCAGGATGCCCCGCAGGAACTCCGAGCAGCAGATGATGCGGGACGTCCAACCCCACCAGCGGCGCTGGAGCATGCGCGTCAGCCGGACCTTCCACCCGTAGGAACGGCCCTGGAAGGTGACGATGTCGTCGCCCCCCGCCCATCCCTTGCGGTGAGCGATCTCCCAGGCGCCGTCCACCATGATCCGAATGACCACCGGACGCCGCCGGAGACGAGCGGCCAGCACGTGGAGCAAGGCGAGGTGCTCCTGCACGTAGACGACGTCGGCCCAGGCCGCACCGCGCAGCACCGCAAAGAAGGCGCGCAGGTAGCGAATGGGCAGGGGGCCCCGCGGTATCGCCTGGACGGGGAACGGGTGCCCCTCCGGCTGGGTCTCGCTGCAGAACGCGATGACGCGGACCTCGTGCCCGCGGTCCATGAGGAAGCGCCCGACGCTCGGCACGTAGACCGCCGGCCCGCCGAGGTCGGGCGGGAAGACAGGGGACGTGATCAGGACGCGCATGGGGATAGTGGGTGTCGCAGCTGGCTGCGATGGCAGTCTAATCCGCGGCCGCTTCGGCCCGCATCCGCTCCCCGGGTCTCCACTTCGCGGGCGGCGGAAGGGCGGCTCAGGCGTGCATCAACCAGGACCCGCCCTCGCCGGTCCCCGTGCCCACGCCCAGCGGCCCGTCCACATCGAAGATGTCAAGGGCGGCGCTCCGCTCGAGGCAGGTGCGAATCGCATTCATCAGCTCCCGGGGCTCAGGGGGCTTCTCGAACCACTGGTGCATGCCCATCACCAGCAACCGCATCAGCTCCGTTCGCGAGCGGGGTGCGGAGACGACGATGATCGGCGCCTGGGCCAGGTGATCCAGGCCGCTCAGCACCTCGAGCAGCTGCTCGCCCCATGCCCCCGGCAGATCCAGGTCCATCACGATCGCGTCGATCTCGGGGTGAGCGCTGGCGCAGTCCAGGACCGCGATGGCGTCCTCACAGACCAGCGGCCGGTGGCCCAACGCCTTCACGAGGGAGGCGTAGTGCTCCCGCGTCTCGGGATCTTTCTCTGCGATGAGGACCTTCTGCATGGCTCGATGGGTGGGCTTGGCGACGGGCTGCTCTTGGCCGCGTTCATCGACCGCGCCACCCGGGCGCCACGGAGCCAATCCCCGATACCTCCCGCGTGCCTCGTTTTGCCGCAGCGGGCACGGCCTGCCGTCTCAAATCGAAGACCGGCGAGCCCCCATCGGGAGCTCGCCGGTCCTCAGCGTCGAGAAGGGGGGCGGGGGGGCGGCCCTGGGGCGGCCAGACCGGACCGTCGGAGGTCAGACAGGGACGTTGTCCCGCTGCTCCTCTCGCTCAGCCTCGATCTTGCGCAGGCGATCAAGGGTCACGTCCGGCGTCGGGTAGTCACCGTTGAAGCACGCGTTGCAGAACTTGGTGATCTTCGGGTTGCCGACCCTGGCGGCCTCGTTCATCGCTTCGCGGTCGAGGTAGATCAGCTTGTCGACCCCGAGGGACTCGGCGATCTCCTCCACGGTCCGGTCCGTCGCGATGAACTCGCGCTTGCTGGCCATGTCCACGCCGTACGGGCAGGGCGCGACCAGCGGGGGGCTCGTGACCCCGAGATAGACGTTCCGGGCGCCAGCGCTGCGCGCGGTGTCAACGATCCGGCGAGACGTGTTGCCTCGGACGACGGAGTCATCCACCAGCAGCACGTCCTTCCCGTCGAACTCGAGCGGGATCGGGTTGAGCTTGCGACGGATGGAGGAGGTCCGCGCCTGCTGGTTGGGCATGATGAAGGTCCGCCCGATGTAGCGGTTCTTCACGAGCCCTTCGCGGTAAGGGACCCCCAGCTCCGCGGCGCACGCCTGCGCCGCATCTCGCGAGCTGTCCGGGACCGGGATGATCGCGTCGGGCATCGGGGCGCCGGCGGCCTTCCACTGCTGGGCGAGGGCGATGCCGAAGCGGTGCCGCGTCTTGTAGACGCTGATGTCGTCGATGAAGGAGTCGGGACGCGCGAAGTAGACGTACTCGAAGATGCACGGACGGTGGGGCTGATCGCCCACCTGGCGCCGGTGCACCTTGCGACTGCTGTCCACAAAGATGGCCTCGCCAGGCCCGATGTCGATGGTCCGCTCGTAGCCGTTCACGTCGAGCACGACGCTCTCGGAGGCGCAGGCGAACCACTCGCCGTGCTCGTCGGTTCGCTGGCCGAAGACGGC
>CBFHHK010000011.1:28494-32174 GCA_965655435.1 Planctomycetota bacterium
CAGGTCGAGTTGAGCCGGGTCATCTTCGACGTGAAGCGCGAGTCCGACAGCTCCACGAAGTTGGTCACGTTGCCGTTGTGGACCATCGCCGTCCCGATGGGGAAGGTGTGGTGGAACGGCTGGGCGTCCTCGTTGCGGTTCGCGCCGACCGTTGGGTAGCGGACGTGGCCCACGCCGAGATGACCCTTCAGCCGGCTCATGTTCGACTCGTCGAAGACCTCAACCACGAGCCCGAAGCCCTTCTTCACGTTGAAGCGATCCGTGAAGGTCGTGATGCCCGCCGCGTCCTGGCCGCGGTGCTGAACGGCGAGGAGCCCCTCGTAGATCTCAGGCGCCACGTCGACCCCGTCCGGGCCGAAGATTCCGATGAAGCCACACATAGATTCTGTCCCTGGGAGTCGCGCTAGTTCGGGGAGTCGGCCGCGCCAGATTGGTCGTCGACCGGACCGAGAGGGTACCCGGAAACGGCCGCCGCTCCCCCGGCACGAGGCGTTTCCTGACGGGAGCTGGTGCGATCGTTCGGGCCGCCCCGCCCGGCGGGGACAGGCTCCCTGAACTCGACGGCCGGCGAGCACGTAAGCTAGGCGAGCATCATGAGCGCGCCTGACCCACGACCCGCCCGGATCCTCATGGTCGAGGACGACCCCGTGTACGCCAGGATCCTGCGGGGGCACGTGGGCCGCCTCGGGGACCGGGTGGCGGAGGTCGTGCACGTGGAGCGCGTCGTGGACGGGTTGGAGCGCCACAGGGCGGAGCCTGCTGACCTTGTCCTCCTCGACCTCACGCTGCCGGATAGCCCGCCCGCCGAGACCCTGCGCCGGGTGGGCGACTTCGTGAGCGGCGGGGCCGTGGTCCTGGTGCTCAGCGCCCTCGACGACCCGGAGGCCGCCGCCGACGCCCGAGCGGCGGGGGCCCTGGAGTTCGTGGACAAGGCGAAGGTCTCGGCGGAGCGGATCGAGCGGGCCCTGGACAGCGCCGCGGCGGGGGCCGCTGCAGCACCTGGCGAGGCCGCTGAGCACGCCGCCGCCCCTCTCCCCGCGCCCAGCCCTGGGCCAAGCCCCGCGCCGAGCCCTGGACCCGACTCCGAGCCCCCCTCTGAGCCTCCCTCTGAGCCTCTTCCTGAGCCTCTCTCTGGACCCGCCGCCAAGGATGCCCCAGGACACGACGACCCCCGGGTCCTCGCCGCCCAGCTGGTCCATGACGCGAAGTCCTGGCTCACCAACCACAGCTTCCGCCTCGCCGCGCTCAAGCGCTCGGCGGGTCCCGAGCTTGCGGGCCTCGTCGAGGGGCTCAGCGACACGGCCCGGGCCCTCGAGGAGCTGCTCGACGGCGGCCGAGGCCTCGTCATCGACGAGACCACCCCGGTGGACGCCGGACCCGTCGAGCTCCGCGCCTGGCTCGCCGGATGGACAGCGCGCAGGTCCAGCGGCCCAGGAGCAGCGGCGGTCCCCGAGATCGCCGCCGGTCCCCCGCTCACGGTGAGGGCCAGCGCCGCCGGACTCGAGACGGTGATGAGTGCCTTGATCCATAACGCCGAGCAGGCCTCCCCGGGGCGCCCGGTCACCGTGGCCGTTCGGGCCACCGCGCCCGCCGAAGGATGGGTCGACCTCGAGCTCGACGACGACGGCGGCCCCTGGGCCGCCACCGACTCCGGAGGTCTCACGACGGCGTTCCAGAAGGGAGATCGCGGGAGCACCCGAGCGGGCCTCGGCCTGTACCGCGCGCGGCGTTGGATGGAGCGAATGGGAGGGTCCCTCGAGCTGATCCCCCGAGCGGACGTGCCGGGCGCCATGTCGGTCCGCCTGCGCTTCCAGAGCGAGTGAGGAGAGCGCGGTTATGGTGAGGGCTCCACTCCCCCCCATCGTCCGCCATGCTCCGATCCCTTCCCCTCACCTCCCTCCTCTTCGTCGCGACCTCGGCCCTCACCGCGGCCGCAGACCTCCGGCTCCCGGCAGTCTTCTCCGACGGCATGGTCCTCCAGCGCGAGACGGCGGCGCCCCTCTGGGGTTGGGCTGACCCCGGCCAGGAGGTCAGCCTCCGCGGGACCTGGACCGACGCGCAGGCGGTGACGGCCCGCGCGGGTGATGACGGGAAGTGGCGAGCGAAGCTCCAGACCCCTGCGGCGGGCGGTCCGTTCCGGGTCGAGGTCACGGCGGGAGCGGAGACCCTCGCCGTCGAGGACGTGCTGATCGGAGAGGTCTGGCTCTGCTCCGGCCAGTCGAACATGGAGTGGACCCTGGACCTGATCCTGCCCGACGCACAGCGGAGCGCCGCGGTCAGCGAGCGCACCGCGAGCGGGGACCGGCCGGGGGTGCGCTTCTTCGACATTCCCCAGACGATCGCCGAGCGCCCCGCGGAGGACTGCGACGCGCGCTGGTGGTCCGCCTCGGACGGCGACGCCCTCCGCTGCAGCGCCGTGGCGTACTTCTTCGCCTGCGAGCTGCAGGACCGTCTCGACATCCCCATCGGGCTGGTGGTCTCCGCCTGGGGGGGCACCCGGGCGGAGGCGTGGACCAGCGAGGAGGTGGTGAGCGGCTTCCCCTATCACGCCGCCACCCTGGAGCGCATCCGCAACGACGACCCAGGCCAGTACGCGACCGCGGTTGAGGCCTTCTGGAAGCGCGTGGACGATGGCCGCTTCTGGACCCGGTCGTTCCGGGCGGCGGACTTCGACGACACCGGCTGGGAGGCCCAGGTCCTGCCCGCACACTTCGAGTCGGGGCCCGTGGGCGAACACGACGGCGTCGTCTGGTACCGCCGGACCGTCAACGTCCCCGGCGACTGGGACGCCCAGGAGCTCGAGCTCGTCATGTCCCCCATCGACGACATGGATGAGACCTTCTGGAACGGCGTCAGCATCGCCTCGACCCTGGCCCCCGGCTCCCACGCTCAGGTCCGGCGCTACAAGGTCCCCGCGCACCTCGTCACGGCCGGGCAGGCGGTCCTCGCGGTCCGCGCCGTGGACACCGGTGGGCCGGGGGGCTTCACCCCGCAAGCTGGCGCCGACGGGCGCCCCCCCATGCGCCTCTCCCTCGAGGACACGGACCTGGACCTCACCGGTCAGTGGCGCGTCCGGCGAGGCGCCCCGGTCCGCGCCATCCCCTCGGTGCCCGCCAAGCAGAGCACCGACCAGAACAGCCCCGCCGCGCTCTACAACGGCATGATCGCGCCGATCCTGCCCTACGGCATCCGGGGCGCGATCTGGTACCAGGGGGAGTCGAACCGCTACCGCGCCGACGAGTACCGCGAGCTGTTCCCGGCGATGATCACGGACTGGCGGGCGCGCTGGGGTCAGCCCGAGCTCCCGTTCTACTTCGTCCAGCTCGCGCCCTACCGCTACGGGGGGGGCGACGATGGGCGGACGGCGCTCGTCCGCGAGGCCCAGGCCCTCGCTGCCGAGGAGCTCCCCGCGACGGGCATGGCGCTCACCGCGGACATCGGGAACGCTGGCAACATCCACCCCATCGACAAGTGGACCGTCGGTGAGCGCCTGGCCCTGTTTGCGCTCCGCGACCTCTACGGCCCCGCCGAGACCGTGGCCGAGGGCCCCCGCATCCGACGCGCCGTGCCCGACGGCGGCCAACTCGCGCTCGAGTTCGACCACGTCCAGGGAGGCCTGCGCGCCCTCTCTGAGCCGATCGACCAGTTCGAGGTCGCGGGCGAGGACGGCGCCTACGTGC
>CBFHHK010000011.1:32273-37744 GCA_965655435.1 Planctomycetota bacterium
ACGTCCAGGGAGGCCTGCGCGCCCTCTCTGAGCCGATCGACCAGTTCGAGGTCGCGGGCGAGGACGGCGCCTACGTGACCGCGGTGGCTCGCATCAGCGAGGACGGCCAGCGGATCATCCTCAGCAGCCCCCAGGTCGAGGCACCCGTGAGCGCCCGCTACCTCTGGAACGACGCGGGCTACGCCTCGATCATGGGCGGGGCAGGGCTGCCCATGGCGCCGTTCCGCACCCGTTGACCTGCGACGCGCGCGCCGCCGGGCTCAGCCCTTGGCGGCGCTCGCCTCGAAGCGATCCGGCGAGAAGAACTCGGGGTCGATGGCGCTGATGGGCTGGCCCAGGATCATCTGTGCCAGGCCCTCACCGATGCTCGGCGCGAGCTGGAAGTCGTTGCCCGAGAACCCGGTCACGACGTAAAGGCCGGGGATCTCCTTCACGGCGCCCACGATGGGGCGCGCATCCGGCGTGAGGGTGATCCAGGCAGCCTGGCCGCCCTCGTCCTCCATGCCCTTGTAGACGGGCATGCGCGCCTCGAGCTTGGGGCGGGCCCACTCACGCATCTCGTCGCCCACCGCCTCATCGAGGCTCTCGGGCCGCTCGAGCTCGGGCAGTCCGTCGAAGCCGAGGCGCCCCACGCGGGTCCGCTTGGCCGAGGGCTCGCAGCGCAGGTGGAGCCCGTTCGCGAGGTCGAGGATGACGGGGTGGGCGGCGGGCATGAGGTCCAGAGGGTCGGGCCTGAAGCGCGTCTCCACGTCATCCTCACCGCCCTCGTCGATCTCCTCGAGGGCCGCCGGGTCCGGCATGTGCACGAAGTGCTCCTCGATGCGGACCACCCGCAGGGGGTAGGACACGCCGAGCTCCTTCAGGATGGTCGGGGTCCAGGGGCCGGTGGCGAGCACGACGTTGGGGGCGAGGAACTCCCCCTCGCTGGTCGCCACCCCCACGGCGCGACCATTCTCCACGAGCACCGTGGGGTTCTCCACGCCGGTGCGCGTGCTGGCCCCCTGGGTGCGAGCGAGGGCCGCGAGGGTGTCGATCGTCCGGCGCGGGTCGACGAAGCCGCCGTTGGGCTCGTAGGAGCCGACGGCGTCGTCCGAGACCTCGATGCCCGGGCAGATCAGCCGCATCTTCGCTGCGTCCACGATCTGCACCTCGATGCCGATCGAGCGCTGCATCTCGACGTCCTTGTGGAGCGCCGCCACCGCGTCCGGGTCGATGCCAGCCACCACGAGCACGCCCGTCCGCCGGTAGCCGACGGAGCGGCCGACCTTGGTTGGCATCGTGGCGTAGACCTTCAGGGCGTCCCGGGCCATGCCGGCCAGGGGCCGCTCGGTGTAGCCCTGGTGGATCACGGCGCCCGTGCGCCCTGAGGAGCCGGAGCCGAGCCGCCCCTTCTCAAGCAAGATGACGGGCTCGGTCAGGGGATCGCAGCGCTTGGCTGCGCTAAGGGCCACCGAGGTGCCCATAGCACCCCCGCCCACGATGAGGATCTTCGCTTTCACGTGGCCCTCAGCTTAGCCGCCGAGGGCCCCGACGGGCTCAGCGAAAGTCCACGGGAGGTCGGGGTCGCACTCCGAGCTTCTCATAGTTGAAGCCGCTCTCGAGCGGGTCGTAGGGGCCGACCGGCGAGACGTCGAGGTCCGCGCGAATGTCTCCCTCGCGGCCGAGACCCCAGAGGGTCGCGTTCAGGAGCAGCCGCCGCATGTCCTCACACTCGAAGTCCCGGGCGCTGCCCATGGTCGTGTGGAAGACCCGGCTCTCCTGCCCCGCGTTCCCGGTGAAGGTCCGGGTCCACGCCACCGGGAGCGCGATCTTGTTCTCGTTCGGGGGGCCGTCCGGCGTCCGGCCGACCAGGGGCTGCCCCATGAGCAGCGGCACGCAGCGCGCCGGGAGCTCGCCGCCCTCCGGGTACGTCCGGTACACGTCCGTGGTGCCCCAGACGTCGTCGACCCCGACGAGCACGGGGTGCCCCGCGTTCTCCGCGACCACGCTGGCCCGCGTGGAGTCGCGGCTCCAGTTGCCGTGGTGGCCCCGGAAGGACCCGCCGAGCACCCCCTCGCCGAAGGGCACGCGCTCGCCGTCCACACGGTAGTCCCAGTCAATGAACCCGTGGTTCGCCGTGCGGATCGCGAGGATCGGCTTGCCGGAGTCGAGGTACCCGTAGATGGACGCCAGCTGCTCGGTCGGGAGGGAGAGCAGGCGCGTGTAGAAGACGGCCGCGTCCGCGCCCCCGAGGTGCTCGAGGCCCGGGATGTCGTGGACGACCTCCTTGTCCTCCCACTTGATCTTCGAGGTCGGGTCCACGCGGCCCTGCTCGTCCTGGGCGAACAGCACGGTGGTGTGCATGCCGTGGCGCTCGGCCAGCATCTCCGCCAGCATCGGGGTGCACTCCTCGCTCCGGTACTCCTGGTCGCCGACGACGAACACCACGTGGGGCGCGTCTTCCCCGCCGTCCTTGGCGGGGTAGGTGAGCCAGCGCGGGTCCTCGGGCACCGGGTGCGTCCGCGGCGCGGGGATCTCGTTCACCGTGTAGTAGGCGTCCCTGTGGAGCAGCGGCGCGCCGGCCTCGGAGCGGAGCGCCACGAGGTCGAACTCGTGGACGTGCCCCTTCCTGAGCGTGTCCAGCACGACCCGCGCGGAGAGCCCGTCCGCGGAGACCGTGACCGAGCGGACCTCCGGCACGGTCCGGTCCACCTCTGGGCCGCCGTAGGCCCCGTGGTAAATGTGCGTGAAGGTCCCCATGACCCAGCTCTCCGGCTTCGAGGCCGTCTCGGCGTCCAGCGGGAGGGTGAAGCGCACGTCGAACCCGTCGGGGTTGATCGTGATGCGCTCCACCTCGAAGGGGGTCACCCCGGTCCACTCCAGCCGCTCGAGGGCGAAGGGCTCCAGGCCCCGCACGGGCCAGCCCCGGTTGGTCCCGCCCGCGATGAGCTTGCCCTCGGGGCTGAAGTGCACGTCGAGCAGCCCGGTGGAGAGCCCCTCCCGGAAGGGGTAGCAGGCCCCCTGCCAGACCCCGTTCACCTGCTCGGTGGTGGCCCGCAGGATGACCGAGAGGCTGAAGTCGCCGAGGAACATCTGGTCCTGGAACGGCCCGAAGCTGCCGCCGGTGTCGTCCACCGTGAAGCCCATGATCGAGCGGCCCATGCGGATGTATGGGAAGACAACGGCGTACGGCGTCAGCTCCGGCACCCGCTCCTTCTCGGTGAGAATGCGCGTGCCAGAGTTCGGCGTCGCGGGCGCCTCGCCCAGGTTCGGCGCAAAGGGGTACCAGTTGAAGCTCACGGGGTGGCCGTGGAAGCTCCCCTCGGTGACCGCCTTGAGGCTGCACGAGGAGTTCCAGGGACCCTGGCTCTCGATGTAGAAGATCTGCCCGTTCTCATCGGGTCCGATGCCGCCGGGGCTGCGCAGGCCGCTGGCCACGGGGATCGTCTCCCCCTCAGGCGTCACCTTGAGCACCCAGCCCCGGAAGAGCGCCCGCGAGTGATAGGAGTACGACAGCCCCAGCGCGACGTGCACGTTGCCCTCGGCGTCCGGCCCCGTGCCGAAGGCGTACTCGTGGTAGTTCTCGTAGCCCCAGCCGGCGGAGACCACGTCGAAGCGGTCCGCCCGGCCGTCCCCGTCCGAGTCGGAGACCCGGGTCAGCTCGCAGCTCTGGGTCACCAACAGCCCGCCCTCCACGGCTTCGAGGCCGAAGATCTCGTCCATGCCCGAGGCGAACAGGGTGTAGGTCGGCTCCGGCTTGGGAACATCCACGCCGTCGACGAGGTAGATGTCCCCGTGCCGCGTCCCCACGGCGATGCGCCCGTCGGGGAGCGTCGTGAAGGCCCCCGCCTCCACCGTCAGCTCCTCGGGGATCGGGAGGCTGACCACCCGGTAGTACTTGCGCTCCTCCGTCTCGGTCCCCCACTTCGAGCCGAGGTCCTCGAGCGGCTGAGCCGCGAGGGCGGGGAGCGAGGTGAGGGCGAGCAGCGCGGCCGCGCGGGGATCAATCGGCGAGGTCATAGGTGAGCTCCAGGGTCGAGGGGCCGGCGGGAAGGGGCAGGTGAAACAGGAGCTCGCTGCCGCTCTCCACGGAGCGCAGCTCGAACATCTTCGGTTTGAGCGGAGTCAGCGGCGCCACGGTCAGCCTGAGCTTCCCGAGGACGAAGCCGCCGCTGTCGGGGGCCTCGACGGCCCCCGCGAGGGCGCGGAAGACCATGGGCCCGGCCTCCGGCGAGTCGAAGGTGATGGAGCGCCGAAGCACCGTGCGCTCGCCCTCCTCCACGGGCACCGCCCGGTCCTCCACGTCCACGGCGCCGATGGAGTAGCGCAGCGTGGGCACGCCGTCCCCGTCCAGGTGATAGCCCCGGAAGCGGTAGCCGTGCTGGCGCGGATAGGTGGGGTCGGGGTTGACCGGATTCTCCTCGGTCTTCACCGGCCGGACCGGCCAGGGGTCCGGCGTCTCCGCGCCGGGCGCGAAGGCGAGGTCCCTGGGCAGCTGCACGGCGCGACCCCGCGGGTTGAAGTCGCCGGCCCCCTGCCCGTTCCAGTTGACCGAGACGAAATCACCGCGCCAGAGCCCCGCGAGGGCCCCGTTGTTGGCGTCGAAGGCGTAGTTCAGGCCCTCCAGGAAGCCCACGGCCACGCCGCGGAAGCCCGCGATCCCGCTCCGCCCGCGGTAGAGGCGCGCGCGCCCCTCCACGTTGACGTCCCAGCGAGGCTGGTCGATCCCCCGCGGGTTCCGCGCGGAGCGGCCCAGGGCCAGGTAGTGCCAGATGGCGCCGAGCTGGCGGTCCGTATCCGCGTCGAGGAGGGTGTCGTACACCGGCTCCCCGCCCGGCCAGGACTCCGGCATGACGATGTCCGCGACCTTGGAGGTGGGCTTCACCATGAAGTCCCGGAACCAGCGCTCGCGCAGCCGCTCGGGCGTGGTGATCAGGTCGACCCCCTGGAAGCCCGGGGCGTCCTTGGTGTTGAACTGGTGACAGCTCACGCACCCCAGGCCCGTGGTGCCCAGCATGGTGCGCGCCGCCTCGCGCGCCTCCTTCCAGTCCTCGCCCTCTGGCTTGGGGAAGACGAGCGGCTCCTCGGCGTCGAGGGCCTCCAGGTGACCCGGGAGGTCCGCCACGTTCGCGTCGCCGAACACCGGCATGCGCGTGTGCATGTACGGCCGCACGGAGGCCCCGTCGTGGAGCACCCGCTCGAGCCACTCGCGGCGGAGCTTTCCTCCGACGCCGCTCAGGGTCGGCGGCCTCCGCGCCGGCTCGCCAAGATCCGGCTCGTCCGTGGTCAGGAAGCGGTCCAGTGAGGCAGGGACCCCGCCTGCCCCGTCCCGCTCGTGGCACGCCGTGCAGCGCAGCGCGGCCATGGTGGAGGTCAGCTGGGCCTCGGTGGAGAGGGGCTCGTTCAGCTGCCCCGCCGCCGCGACCAGCGCCGCGCGCTGTGCGCTGCTCAGGTCATAGGACGGCAACCCCGCCGGGGGGGTCTCGGACCCA
>CBFHHK010000012.1:0-22893 GCA_965655435.1 Planctomycetota bacterium
ATCGCCGCCCGACACGCTCTCGCTGGCCCCTCCGCTGCCCGGGACCTCTTTGCCGGGGTTCTCTTTGCCGGGGTTCTCTTTGCCGGAGACCTCGCTGCCGGGCATCCGATCGCCGCCAATGCCCGCCCCCGAGGACGCCCCTTGCCCCGCCTCTCGCGTCAGCGCCACCGGCGTGGCCCCACATCCGACCACCGCCAGCCCGGTCAGGACGAGGGCTGAACCGCCGCAGGCCGCGTATCGGACAAAGGGAAGCGTCAAGGTCATCGGTGATCGGGGACTCGGCCCCTGCGAAGTGATGAGACCGGCGCCGTACAAGCCCGCGTCAGCATGGAACGCGAGCCGGCTATCCCGGGCCGCTCACTATAAGTGCCCGCGCATCGCGTCGCTTCCTCGGCGTTCCCCCGAGGCTCACCCCGGATCCCTGGCGCGACACCCGACCCAGAGCGCAGGGGGCGCTCCCCTTCTCCCCGTGGGTCGCTCTCGCCCGGCTGGCTCACCCGGCTGGCTCACCCGGCTGGCTCACCCGGCTGGCCCGCTCGGCTGGCCCGCTCGGCTGGCTCACTCGGCTGGCCCGCTCGGCTGGCCCGCTCGGCTGGCCCGCTCATCGAAGGCGCGCGCTAACCCCCTTCGCCGACCCGATGGCGCAGGCCCTCCCCCCCCCGCCCTGGGCCTCGAGCGCAGGCGCGCTCTTCCCCTTCACTCACGCCCCGGGGACGCTCGGCGGCGCGCGGGCTGCACCTTGAATGCCGGGCCATCGACGCACCGATCCTCCCCCGCGTGAGTGCCGGAGCGCCCGGGTCACCGGGAGACGCATGGCCGCCTGAAGAGTATGGCCGCCTGAAGAGCATGGCCGACGACCTCAGCGAGGCTGACCCGGCCCTCCGGCCCCCTGGACGTCCAAGGCTCTCCAAATGGCCTCTGGACAGCCTCTGGGCTGGCCCCTGGGCTGGCCCCTGGGCTGGAAGAGGGCGTCCCGCTGGACGCTGTCCATGGCCCGGCGCAGCCACCGGGCGGTCCCGGCACGAAAATGAGCCGGAAGTGCGACGATTTGACGAGCCCCGGCGCATGAGATCTGGGAACAGCCGCTCCCGCCAAGCCCATGCCTCAAAAGAACTCCGCCCTCCTCCTCGTCGCCGCGGCGCTCGCCGCTCTGGCGCTTGGCGCCTTCCTCCTGTCCGGAACGGGCCCGACGTCGAAGACCGAGAGGGTCGCCGCCGGCTCCACCGATGTCATCCGCTCGGACGGAGAGACGGCCGACGCCGAGCTATCGACCCTGGAGGTCCGCCCGTCCGATGGGTCCAGGGAAGCCACCGAGGTGAGCTCGGCGGGTGCGCTCCCCAAGGTCCGCAGCCAGGTGAGGGCGAGACCTGGGAGGGTCGCCGAGGACGGCCCCTACCGCGGCCGGATCCTCGACGCAGCCGGGCGCCCCCTCGCAGGCGTGCCCGTCGAGCTCATGCCGTGGGAGCAGGCCAACACAATTGCCGTCCGTTCCTTCGGCGGGCCGCGCCAGCTCCGCATCGAGACCGTCACCGGAAAGGACGGCCGCTTCATCGCGGAGGAGTCGGAGCCGCTCGGGCTCACCATCGGGGTGAAGGCCGACGTCCGCGGCTACCTCGATGCCCCGATCAAGCACGTCTTCCGAAAGGAGAGCACCACGGACCTTGGTGACATCATCCTCGATGCGGCGGTGATCGTGGAGGGCTGGGTTCGCGATGACGAGGGCCGCGCAATCGAAGGGGCGCGCGTACGACGCATCGAGCGCGAGGGCGACCAGATGGTTGCGACTATGGACCGGATCGGCTTCTCCAACATCCTCGGGCTCGAGACCACCGACGCAGAGGGGCGCTTCAAGCTCGAGCACGAGCCGGCAGGGGAGATCGTCCTGCTCGCCGAGCACGACTCGATCATGCCGGCGCGCTTCGAGGCCGCCGCCAAGCGAGCCGGAGACGTCCTGCTCGACGTCGAAATCTCCGCCAAACGCGCGGGCGTGATCCGTGGCGTCGTGTCCGGCTACCCGCGGGGCCGGCAGTACGGGAAGGTCGCGGCCACCTCTCTGGACCCCACCGCGTCAGACGGTACGTCGAACTTCCAGACGCTGATGGCCGCGCGCCTCTCCCCCGCGGGCGAAGACACCGCCGAAGTGAAGGAGGACGGCAGCTTCGAGCTCGGCGGCCTCGAGCCGGGCGGTCGCTATCAACTCCAGGCCATGGAGCGGCGGCAGTTCGTCGAGACGGTACTCCTCTCGAACGCGGTGGAGGCGACGGCCGACGGCTCGTTCACCTCCCTGAACTTCGATCCTGGGGCCCGGGTTGAGCTGAAGGTCATTGACCGGATCAGCCGTAAGCCGATCGAGGAATTGACGGTCCTCGCGAAGTGGGGTGAGCGATCCGCCAAGGTCATGCTGACCCCCAAGGGCGGGCGCGCCCCGAAGCGGATCAAGAACGGCAAGCTGACCCTGCACGAGCTCCGCCCCGGGGCCGAGCAGGCCGAGCTCACCGTGACCGTCGACGCCCCTGGCTACCAGCGCGGCGTCACGCCGCCGATCACCGTCGCGGAGGGCGCCCTCGTCACCGGCGGGACCCTCGAGCTTGAGCGAGCACGCCGCCTCGAATTCGAGGTGCTCGACGCCACCACAGGGCGCCCCATCCGCAAGGCCCGGGTGACGCTCTCAACCCGGCGTGAAGCCAACCGACGAGAGATGATGCTCGGCGCCAACGGACGGGAGCTCTGGGCCAAGACAGACCGAGAGGGCCGCTGCCAACTGTCCGACCTCGCGGACCCCGAGACGCGCCTCGAGGTGAAGGCCCGGGGCTACGGGACCTACCTCGAGGAGCCACTGGTCCGCCGAGCGGATGGGGAGACGGCCCGCATCACCCTGTCGCGCGGGGCGGAGCTGTCCGTCGCCGTCGTCGGTGACGGAGAACTCCTCATCCCCGGCGCCCGCGTGGAATGCCGGAGCATGGATGAGTCACGCCCCTGGAAGGCGGGCAAGGCGTCCGGGAAGGACGGCCTCGCGGTCTTCGACGGCCTCCCCGCGGGCGCCTACGAAGTGCGCGCCATGCGTAACGCCGGGCAACCGTTCGGGCGACGCCGGGCCGTGGGCGACGAGCAGAGCGACTGGCGAACCGTGGAGTTGGCCACCAGCGCGAAGGTGCGCTTTGACTACCTGCTACCCACCTCGGCGACCCTCAAGGGCGTGGTCCTCATCGATGGCCAGCCGGCTCTGGGAGCTCGCCTGTCGGTCGTGGCCGCCGAAGACGCTGACCGCAGTGAGCGCTTCATCAACATCCAGGACCAGTTCGCGGGCTTTGGAAATCAGCCCTCGACGGACACGACGGATGCCGAGGGCCGCTTCGAGATCGCCGACCTGGGGCCCGGGCCAGCTGCAGCCTTGATCCGCCACGAGGATTTGACCATGCCCGCCCGCGTGGACATCGAGGTCGAGGTGGGCGTGAACACGGTCTCCTTTGACCTCGCCATCAGCTCCATCAGGGGGCGCGCCGTGGATCCCAAGGGTGACCCGGTTGCGGGGGCTCGGGTGGAGATCCGCAGCTCCCTCGGCGACGAGTCGGCGCGGATCTCGCGACAGTTCCTGGGCATGACCGAGACAGGCGAGAAGACCGGCTCGGACGGGTCGTTCTGGATCAAGGGAGTGAAGACGGACGCCCCCCTCCAGCTGGTCTTGAAGGCTCCGGGCTTCACTGACCGCGTGCTCTCCGACCTGACGGTCGCCTCTGGCCGGACCCTGGACGTGGGCTCCGTGAAGCTCACCCAGGGCGGCTCGGCCCTCATTGTGCTGGCCGATAATGGCGAGGCGGAGGGGTTCGTGTGGGTCACGCTCGTCCCGGCGGATGCCGAATCCTCGGACCAATCCAAGGTCGAGATCCTGCGCGCGGGGCGCGCCCGCGTGGGTGGGCTCGCGGCCGGCGACTGGACCGTCCAGGTGGAGACCACCGAGCCGGGCAACGAGGGACAGCGGCGCGCCACCGAACCGCTCCAGTTCAAGATCCGCCCCGGGGAGGAGACCGAGGTCGAGGTCGAGCTGCCCCGGTGACCGCTGTGACGCCGCGACCCCGTGTGACCCGCGCGGGCTAGCTGCGCCCAGTGCGTCCGGTGGGCCCAGTGCGCCCGGTGCGCCCAGTGGGCCCGATGCGTCCGATGCGCCCGGTGCGCTGAGGGGCTCCATGGGCCCCCGCGAACCGGAGTGCCGGTACCGACCCTGTAGAACCTCGGGTTCCGCCAGTTGGCTGCCTCCCAATGGAGCCGCCCGTCGACCATGATTGAACCTGGACCCGGAGTCACCCCATGAGCTGCCCCAAGATCTTCCCCTGTCTCCTCTTCCTGTCCGTGCTCGCCTGCTGCGCTCCCGCCCCGGATAGCCCGGCTGAGGACGCACAAGCGGCGCCCGCGGAACAGGCCTCTGCTCCGGCAGGTGCCGCCGCCGACCCCAAGGCCCCCGTGGTCCTCGCCACGCCCGCCGCCAAGCCGGCCGAAGGGGTCCCGCAAGGGTCCCTCGAAGATCCCCTCGCAGACGCGGGCGCATCGAGCGCCGACAGCCCGAAGTCCAACCCGACCCCGGCGGGTGAGCAAGCGCCGCCCAGCACCAACCCCCGATCCCCCATGCAAGACTCCGTCCAAGGTGATTACAACGAGCTGAGCAGCTCCGAGGAGTACGTCATCCTCAGGAAGGGCACAGAGCGCCCGGGGACTGGCGCGCTGCTCGACAACAAGGCAAAGGGCACCTACATCTGCAGGCGGTGCAACGCCGCGCTCTATCTCTCAGAGGACAAGTTTGAGAGCCACTGCGGTTGGCCGAGCTTCGATGACGAGATCGCCGGAGCCGTCCGCCACGAGCGTGACGCCGACGGTCGGCGGACCGAGATCCTCTGCGAGCATTGTGGCGGACACCTCGGCCACGTCTTCGTGGGCGAGCGGTTCACGGACAAGAACACGCGCCATTGTGTGAACTCCCTGTCCATGAGCTTTGTGCCCGAGGGCGAGCCGCTGCCCGCGCGAGTCGACGGCTGAGACGGACCGGAGCCGCGAGAGCCGACCTGAGGGCGCTGCAACTCTGGAACCGCAGCTCAGGGGCGAGGCCCGAGGGTGCGTACTTGGTGTGCTCCGCGCAGTGTTCTCCGCGCGATGATCCCCGCGCGATGATCTCCGCGCAGTGATCCCCGCGCAGTGATCCCCGCGCGGAAGTTCTCATGGGAGAGGACTCCCATCAGAGGTCGTCGGCCAGGGGGTCCCGATCAGAGGTCGAGGCCGCCCAGCTCGTCGAGGAACTCAAGCGCGAGCTCCGCATCTCTCACCGCGCGGTCCTCATCTGTCCCGCGCCCCTTCAGGAGCGAGGCGCGCCGCTCCTCGGACTCCTGCACCGCCTGCCGGAGCTCGGCAGAGTGGTGGTGGTAGGCGCTCGCCGCGTCCATGACGGCCATGAAGAGCGCCTCGGCCCCGTGGCTGGCTCGGATGACCTCGGCCAGGACCTCGCAGGTCCGCTCGCGCTGGAACTCGAAGCCTGACGAGAGCAGCCTCGCAGACTCGACCCGCGCGAGCTCGAACTCGTCGGAGTCCGCGAGGACCTCGAGCAGGAACGGGATCACCCTCTCGTCATCGTTGACGGCCATCTCCTCGACGATGCGCACCTTGGCCCCGTCCGCCGCTTCGAAGCGGAACTCATCGATCTGGTTCTCGATCGTATCCATGGTCTCCCCCCTGGAAGTTCACGGCCTGCCATCGGCCGCGCCCTAGGAGCCCGATCCGCCCCCACACCGCACGGGGAGTTCGTTGGGAATTGGGGGCGTGTACCGTGTCGCGATAGGGGCGGCTCAGCGCCCCTGACCCCGTACGAGGCTCGACCGAGCGCCGAGGGCCACCGGGCCGAAGGTCTCCACCTCCCCGTCGGGCCACCGGACCTCGACCTCAAGGGGCGCCGTACGGGCACCGAGCCCGAAGTGAACGGCGGGGTCGCTGGAGCTGCAATAGCTATAGCTTGGCTTGACGCTGCGCCGCTGGGGCTGCCCATCAACCTCGATGGAGGCCGTGGCACCGAGCGCATCGCGGTCACCATCGAGCAGCCGCAGGCCCACCCACTGCCCGGCTTGCCCCGCCACGTTTCGCAGCAGCTGGACGCGCCCTTCCCGGTTGCCCACGACCACGTCCAGGGCGCCGTCACCGTCGAGGTCCCCGAAGGCCGCGCCGCGGCTGGTCAGCTCCACGACCGGGCTTGTCCCACCCATGGGTGAGACCGGCACCCAGCGCCCCGCCGGGGTCCCCGCGAGGAGGCTATTGGGTTCCGCGTAGATATCCTCCTCGGAGATCGGCGGCATCATCTGGTTGACCCGTCCGTTGGCCACGTAGAGGTCCAGCCAGCCGTCGTGATTGAAGTCATGGAAGCCGACGCCGAAGCGGGTCCGACGGAACGTCCCCATACCAATGCCTGACTGCCGCGTCTCCTCCACGAAGCTGCCGCCACGGTTTCGGAAGAAGCCGTCCTGCTCACGCGCCATGTGGACGACGAGCAGGTCGAGGTCGCCGTCCCCCTCCACGTCTGCGGCATCCACGCCCATCCCCGCGCGCGGGTTCCCGTGCGGGTCTCGCGCACAGCCCAGTCGCTCCGCGCGATTCACGAGGCGCCCGTCCTCACCATGCACCCAGAGGCAGTCGGGCATCTGATCGTTCGCGACAAAGACGTCCACGAGACCGTCACCGTCGAAGTCGCCGGTCACCACCCCCAGCCCGTTGCCTGGGCTCGCCCCGAGCCCCATGGCCGCGGTCACGTCCTCGAACGTCCCGTCGCCGTTCGCGCGATAGAGCGTGTCGACGGAGGGCGCGCTGTAAGCCAACGGGCTGCAGTAGTCCGACTGGCCGGTGGGATCAAAGCAGTCCTCCTCCGTCGCCACGCTCCAGTCCACATAGTTGGCGATGAAGAGGTCGAGGTGCCCGTCACCGTCGAAGTCGAGGAAGGCAGCGCTGGTCCCCCAGGACCCGTCGCCCACGCCCGCCGCATCCGTGACATCGACGAAGCGGCCCCCCCCATCGTTTTGCAGGAGCCGATTCGGCCCCACGCAGGTGATGTAGAGGTCCACGTCGCCATCCGCGTCATAGTCCGCGGCGGCCACGCCCATGCCGTAGCCGCCAGGCGTGACCCCTGAGGCGCTGGTGACGTCCTGAAAGCGCCCGGCCCCGTCGTTCTCGTAGAGGCGGTGGTCCGCCGTCTCCGGGCGAGTGAGCGATCCGCTCTGCACCAGGAACAGGTCCAGGTCCCCGTCCCCCTCCTTGTCGAACAGGGCGACGCCGCCCCCCATGAGCTCGGGGAACAGGAAGCGGTCCTCGTGTCCCGAGCGGTGCATGAAGTCGACGCCGCGCTCCCTGGCCTCATCAACGAACCACGCGGGCCCAACGCCGTCCTCCTCCGGTGACGCTGAGTCGCCGGAGCAAGCCGTCAGGCCAAACAAGAGCATCGCGACGTGGTGCAGCTTCATCGTTCTGGCTCCGAGTCCTCGTCGTCCGTCACGGCCTCGACAGCCGTCGCTCCAGAGTCTCCCCCGCCCACGCTGATGAGCGCCGCCTCAAGGCTCTGAAGAAGCGGGTGCTCCGGTTCCACCCTCCGCAGCTCCCCCACGGCGGCCGCCGCCCCCGCGCTCTCGCCCAGCTGCAGGGACGCCAGGGCCTTGCCCGCCAGTGCATCGGCGCTCCCCCGATCCAGGACGATCGCTGCCTCGAAGGCCGCGAGAGCGCCGGGGGCGTCCCCGAGCTCGAGCGTTGCCTTCCCCGCCGTCACCTCGAGCGAGGCCGTCACCACACCCAGGGTGCGAGAATGCTCCACCGCAGCCGCGGCTTCTCCCGCCCGGCCCTCACCGAGGAGGAGGTCCGCCCGCAGCTCGTGAGCACCCGTCAGCTGCGGGTCGAGTTCAATCAAGCGCTCGGCAGCGACGAGGGCTCGGTCCACCTCCCCAGCCTTGACCGTGGCCGACGCCAGAGCCAACGCCAACCCGAGGTCGTCGGGGCTCAGCTCAGTGGCACGACTGAGGGCCGCCGCCGCCCCCGACCAGTCACCGAGCCTGGCGAACGCACGCCCCTTTCGGACAAAGATCCGGGGATCGTCCGGGTCTCTTTCCTCGAGCAACCGCAGCTGCTCCAACGCGGCCTCAGGCTGGCCGCTCTCGATCCGTCGGTTCGCCTGCAAGAGGATCGCCGAGGCGCCCACCTTGAGCGCGGCGACCTCCTTCATCCAGGGATCAGGCCCCGCGATCCGCGCGCCGCGGCCCTTCGCCAGCTCTGGCTCCGCCTCTTCGAATCTCGAGAGACGAGAGAGGGCCAGGCCGCGAAGACGATGGAAGAGCGCTCGACTCGCCGGAGGGATCGGACCGATCAACTCGAGAGTTCCCAGCGCCTCCTCCGGCTTGTCCACCTCAAGGAGGACCTCGACGCGGCCGAGGTGGGCCACAGGGTCCCCGTGGCTCAGCCCCTCGGCGCGTTCAAACGCGCCCCAGGCTTCCCAGGGCTGTCCTGCGCCGAGCAGCAGCCACCCCTTACGCCGCGAGCCCGGGCCGTACTCTTCGAGCGCCTCGAGCCGCTCGTACGCTTCGAGGGCCGCCCCGACCTTGCCGTTCTTGCCCTGCATCACCGCGAGTCGGTACCAGACCCGAGCATCGCCGTCATCCAGCTGCACCGCCACCGCATAGGAGGCCTCGGCAAGCTGAAGCATCAGGTGCGCCTCGAACAGCATCCCGAGGTGCACCCAGGCATCCGCCTCTCGCGGTCGGGAGAGGACATCGGCGCGGGCCGCCTCGAGGTGGGCGACGAGCGCGTCGTCGTAGCCCGCGAGTTCGTGGGGCCAGGGGATCTCAGCCGGCGGCCCGTCGCCAACGGAGCAGGCTGGGGCGGCAAGAAGCGCCGAGGTAAGGAGCGCGGCGCGCAGGGGGTTTGAGAGCGATTGGAACACGATGAGCTGGAGCGACCGTATCACCTCAGCGCCGGCGGCGGGAGCCCCGGCGGCTGCCACCCCTGGCCCCCCCCCGGGCGCTGGCGGTCCCCTGCCGCCGCGGGCCGCCGCCCCGACGCGGAGATCGGCGGCTCTCCGCCTCGTCGAGCAGCTCGTGGAGGTCGAGCGGCGCGAAGGTCGGGAGGAACTTGCGCTGGATCCGGGCGCCGATGCGCGCCTCGATGGCCCGCACCTGATCGAGCTCCTCCACCGAGGCGATGGTGATCGCCTCACCGGTCCGATCGGCCCGCCCCGTGCGGCCGATGCGGTGGACGTAGGTGTCCGGGTCGAGCGGCACGTCGAAGTTGACCACCCGCGCCACCCCCTCGACGTCGAGGCCGCGCGCCGCGAGGTCCGTCGCCACGAGGAAGCGGACCTCCCCGTCGCGGAACCCTTGCAGCGCGCGGTCCCGAGCGCCCTGCTTCTTGTCCCCATGGAGCAGGGACACGGTGTGCCCGCGCTTCTCCAGCTGCCTCGCGACCTGCTTGGCCCGCTGCTTCGTACGGGTGAAGATGATGGCGCTCCCCGCCTCGTCGGACTCCACGATGGTCCGCAAGAGCTTGGACCTCGCCGTGGACCGGACAGGGTGCAGCGAGTGCTCGATGGTCTCGGCGGGCCGCGTGTGCCCGAGGTCGATGATCTCAGGCTCCTTGAGCACGCCCTGAGCCAAGGCCTGAACGGCCTCCGGCATGGTCGCCGAGAAGAACATGGTCTGGCGCTCCTCGGGCACGCGCTCGAGGATGCGCCGAACATCAGGGAGGAACCCCATGTCCAGGAGCCGGTCCGCCTCGTCGAGGACGAGCACCTCGACCTCACCCAGGTCGCAGGTCCCCTCCCGCACGAGGTCAAGGAGACGCCCGGCGCAGGCGACCAGCACGTCACACCCCGACGTCAACGCCTCCCGCTGCCGGTCGATCTTCACCCCGCCGTACGCGGCGGCCATTCGCACCGAGAGGTGGCGGCCGAGGTCGACGAGGTCCCCCTCGATCTGCCGCGCCAGCTCGCGGGTCGGTGCCAGCACCAGCGCTCGCGGGCGGCCGGCCTCCGCGGGCCGGCCCTCGAGGCGCTGCAGGATAGGGAGGGCGAAGGCGGCGGTCTTGCCGGTCCCGGTCCTCGCGAGACCCAGGACATCACGGCCCCCAAGCGCCGCGGGGAGCGCGGCGGCCTGAATGGGGCGCAGCTCCTCGAAGCCGGCGTCCGCGACTCCCTGACGGAGCGCCGGGCCGAGATCGAGGTCGTCGAAGCTGCCGGTGGGCTCGGGATCCTCTGCCATGACCTCGACGATGCACGGAAACCGGCCTGGAGCCCAAGTGCGAAGCGTGAGTTCCCTCGATGGGGTCCCACGGTGCTACCTTCCTCACCATGGCCACCAGCAAACCCGTCACCCTCGCCCTGGCGAGCTTCATGGACTCCCCGCAGGCCGCCGCCCTCGGCGCCTCCGACGTCGAGGTCCGGACCATCGTCGAGCGCTTCCTCTCCGTCTGCTACGACGACCTCGGCAGCGCCCCGAAGACGATGGACGGTCAGGCCATGCACGGGGCCCTGGGGCACCTCCTGCCGGGCCGCTTCCAGCGCGGCGAGGAGCTGGCGGAGCAGGTCCCCGCCGTCCTGCGCGCCTACATCGAGCACCTCGAAGCCACGGAGGTCGTGATCAACGCCTTCGAGCTCAAGAAGGGCTTTGAGTCCACAATCGACGAGTTCCTCCAGACGGTTCGGACCGGGACCAACCCCCATGGCCACGGGCACGCGCCCCCCAAGGAGCCCTTCCAGCACGGCGCCGCAAAGCTCGGCAGGAACGACCCGTGCTCCTGCGGGAGCGGCCGGAAGTTCAAGAAGTGCCACGGGAAGAGCGCATGAGGACCGCCGTCGTCATTCCGGCGCGATACGGGTCCACGCGCTTCCCCGGTAAGCCCCTCGCGGACGTCGCGGGTCGCTCGCTCATCCGGCGCGTCCACGAGATCGCGGCGGCGGCGGAGGGCGTGGACCGCGTGATCGTCGCCACGGATGACGAGCGCATCCGTGATCACGTGCTCGCCTTCGGCGGGGAGGCGGTCATGACGCCTGAGGGGTGTCGAAACGGCACGGAGCGGGTCCACGCGGCCGCGCTCGGTCTGGACGAGCCGCCGGACGCCCTCATCAACCTGCAGGGCGATGCGGTGCTGACGCCGCCGTGGGTGATCGAGGCGGTGGTTCGCGAGATGGAACGCTCGCCTGACGCGCCGATCGTGACGCCCGCGGCCCGCCTCGACGAGGGCTCGCTGCAGCTCCTACGGGAGGCCAAGGCCGCCGGCGAGGTCGGCGGCACCACCGTCACCTTCGACCGCGCTGGCAACGCCCTCTACTTCTCCAAGGCGATGATCCCCTTCATCCGCGACGCCGCCGGAGGCGCCCCCACCTTCCGGCACATCGGCCTCTACGGCTACCGCCGCGAGGCGCTCGAGCGGTTCATCGCCATGGGGCCGAGCCCGCTGGAGCTGACCGAGGGCCTCGAGCAGCTGCGAGCGCTGGAGAACGGCATGGGGATCCGCGTGGTCGAGGTCGACTACCGCGGCCGCCGGCACCTCGCGATCGACAGCCCGGAGGACCTGCGCCGGGTGGAGCAGCTCCTCGTGGAGGACGGTGAGCTCATCGACGAACAAGGGCGCGCCCGATGATCGAGCTCCTCCTGGTTCGACACGGCAACACCTTCGCCCCCGGGGACCGGATCGTCTGGGTGGGCAGCGGCGAGGACCTCCCGCTGGTGGAGTCCGGTCGCGCCCAGGCCCGCGCCTTCGCGGAGACCCTGGAGCGTGCCCATTGGCGCCCCACCGCCGCCCTCTCCGGGGGCCTCAAGCGACAGGTCGAGCACCTCGAACTGGCGACGGCGGGCGCCCCCGCCCCTGGAGTCCACGCCGCGCTGAACGAGGTGGACTACGGCCGCTGGGGCGGCCGAACCACCGACGAGATCGTCGCAGAGCACGGGGACGCGGCCGTCAGCGCCTGGAATGAGCGCAGCGAGTGGCCCCAGGACGCGGGCTGGCCAGAGTCGCTCGCGGAGGTTCGCGCCCGCGTGAGCAGCTTCGCCGACGAGGTGGCGTCAGGGCAGCACGGGGGCCGCGTGCTGGTCTGCAGCAGCAACGGGCTCCTGCGGTGGTTCCTCGGGCTCGTGCCAGGGGCCCTCGAGGAGGCCATCAAGGGGGCCGCCTTCAAGGTGAAGACCGGCCATGTGGGTAGGATGGAGTGGCACCGCCCTGGGGGCTGGCGCGTTGCTTCCTGGAACCAGCCGCCGACCTCCCCCCTCTCCTGATCCATGCGCCTCGCACTCCTCCTCACCGTCCTCTCCGCCGGCGCCACCCTGGCGCCGCAGTCGGCCGCCGCGTCGATCGCCGCGTCGCCGGGCGCCGCGCTCTCGATCTCCGGCTCATCCGCGGCCGCAGGATCCCAGTCGGCGAACGCCGCGGGCTCCCCCCTCGCCTCGAGCCAGGACCCCAAGGCCGACGAGAAGGAGACCCCCAAGGAACGAGCGGCGAAGGAGAAGACGGCGGTGAAGAAGCTCACCGAAGGCCTCCGTTCCGAGGAAGCCAACGAGCGCCAAGCCGCCCTCGTCGACGCGGCCAAGACACCGTATCCCGGGGTCATCAAGGTGTTCGGGAAGGTCCTCGACGGCAGCTCTGCGGACCTGGCGATGATCGCCGCGGAGCTCCTTGGGCGAATGGAAGAGGAGCAGGCCCTCGAGGCGCTGCGCCGCTTCGCGACGCGACGCAGGAAGGTGCTCGCGAAGAACCCCGAGCTCGAGGAGGAGGTCCTCCGTGCCATCGGGCGTCACCAATCCCCCGAAGCCATCCCGCTCCTCATCAAGGGCGCCTTCGAGGAGGAGAGCCCGACGATCCGCCGGGCACGGGTCTTCGCCGTCGCCAACGTACGCTCCACCGCCGCCGCCAAGGCGATCTTCGGTGAGATGAAGAAGACCGATGAGAGGCTCCTCCGGGGGCGGCTCGCGAACATCCGCCCCGCCCTCATTCACGTCACGGGGACCGACGCAGGCAAAGACCCGGCGCGGTGGCTCCAGTGGTGGGAGGCCAACCGGCGGACCTTCGAGGTTCCGGACCAAGCCCCGAAGCTCTCCGGTCCGTTCGCCGTCCAGTGGGCGCAGTTCTGGGGTGAAGACCGGACCTACGAGCGGCGAAAGAAGCGCAGCGACCGGGGTTGAACCGTCACCTGCCCAGTCCCCGGCCGTCCCTCTCATGTGGATGATCAGGGTCATGGGAGCGATGAAGAGCGGGGCTCAGGGGTCACTTGCCTGCGAGAGGGGGACCCCCTCTGGCCGGAGCAGCTACAGGCGGTCGAGGCCCCGCCGGCAGCCCTCTGGCTACGCGGTCGCGAGCAGCTGATCTCCCCAGCTCCACGCATCGCCATCGTCGGGAGTCGCGCGCCCACCCCCTATGGGCTCGCCCAGGCCACGCGCTTCGGACGCGCGCTGGCGCGCGCTGGCGTCTGCGTGGTCAGCGGCCTCGCCCGGGGCGTGGACGATGCCGCCCACCTTGCGGCCCTCGAGTCCGGCGGCGCCACCGTCGCCGTGCTCGGTTGTGGCGTGGATCGCCCCTGGCCGAGCGGCCCGACCGCCGAACACATCGCCCGCAATGGGCTCCTCGTGTCGGAGCACCCGCCAGGCACGCCGCCCCGCCGGCATCACTTCCCGCTCCGGAACAGGATCTTGGCCGCCCTCGCCGACGCGGTCCTGGTGGTCGAGGCAGCCCACCAATCAGGCTCGCTGATCACCGCTCGCTGGGCCGCAGATCAGGGCCAGCACGTGCTCGCCGTGCCGGGCCGGGTGGACCACCCCATGTCCCGCGGAGTCACACGCCTGATCCGAGAAGGGGTCACCCCGGTCGAGTCCCCGAGCATGTTGCTCGAGGACGTCTACCGGGATCACGACCCCTTCGGCGTCCTGTCAGCCCGCGCCCCCGGACTGGAAGACGCTCTCTTCCACCAGGGAGCGCCCTCCCCTCCCAACCCGGACGGGGCCCGCGGCGCTGTGCCCGCCGTACCCGCCGTACCCGCCGTACCCGCCGTACCCGCCGTACCCACTTTGGCTAGCCCCGGCAGCAGAGGTTGCCGGGGCTCAGGGGCACGGACCCCACGTTCCCCGGGCTCAGATTCCGGCTCACTGGGTTCAGGCTCACTGGGTTCAGGCTCACTGGGTCCGGGCTCACTGGGTCCGGGCTCCCGTCCCAGGGACCCCATTGAACAGGCGGTCCTTCGCGCGCTCGAAGGGGAGACGCTGACCGCCGCCGAGGTCGCTGAACGGACGGGACATGACCTTCACCTGGCCCTCGCGGCGCTCACGACCCTCGAGTTGGACGGGGCCGTCCGCCGTGGTGCTGGTGGCCTGCACCAACTCTCTCCAGCGTGATCGTCGCTCCGCCTTGGTTCACCGGCGCCCGCTCCGGGTCAGGGCGCCACGGCAGGCTCGCGCCTCTTCAGGCGCGCTGCCCGCCCCTCCTCAGTGGACCGATGCCAGCGTGTGCTGGACGAGGATCATCACTCCGACGATCGCCGCCGAGGCCAAGACGAAGGTGGCGTAACGACGGGGAAAGAGCCGGATGGCCTTCCCGTCGACGGCCTCCGTGTACATGCAGGTCACGGCGACGATCACCCCTGCCGAGAGCAGGAAGAGCGCGATGTGGAGTCCGAGGTCGTCCATGGATCAGGAGGCCTTCGGCTTCCGCCCTCGCGAGGTCTTGACCTCGGTGGCCAGGGGCCGCCCGAAGAGCTTTGAGTCGCTGAAGCCGTACACGTCGAGCAGGAGCAGGACGTTGAGCACACCCGCGACAGAGGCGAGCATGACCCCCGCATCGGAGTACCTGGGCCGCATCTCCATGACCGGGTGGCCGGAGAAGAACTCGGCCACGAAGGCCGTGGGACCGAGCAGCGTCTGCCCCGCCCAGTAGTAGAAGTGCCGGGTCCGGTCCAGGTTCGTCCCCTCGGCCAGCAGGCACCCGAGGACGAACATTCCGGTGATCAGGAGGAAGCTGAACAGTCCGCGTGCGACGCGCCCCTGGGACACGTGACCGGCCCCAGGGATCAGCCACCCGAAGAGGACGGCGATGGCCGGGTGAATCGCAGCCCCCTCGATCACCGAACCCGCCTTGGCGCGGGCGTCGAAGTGAGCCTTGGACGCGAGGATCAGGTTGAGGATCCCCGCCGTCGAGGTGAGCGCGAGGCCGAGGTAGAGCTGCGGGCCGAAGGGAACGGGGGTGAGGTCACTGAAATCGATCTGCCGCACGTGCAGGAAGAAGGCCCCCAGGTTCCCGACCTCGGGGGTGAGGGCGCCCGCGAAGGGCCCCCGGATCTCGGGCGCGAGGAGGTCGAGGAAGGCGCCCCCCGTCAGCGCGAGCCCCGCGACATAGAGCCCCTGGATCACCACGAAGGCCGCCACCGCAAGGCGCACGTGCCCCAGGAAAAAGTGGCCTGCGCCGGGCACCAGCCACGTGAGGAGGGCCGCGACGTTGGGGTTCACGGTGGAACGAGTACTTGTGTCCGAGCTCGACATGGGCTGGCCGAGTTCTAACCGGAGGCGACGGGACGGTTCGTCTTTTTTTGGGCGTAACAGCGCTACGTGAGGGTTCGGCCGTTGTGGCACGACGGATTATGGGTCACGCTCGTCGTATGGCTCCGTCCCCCCTCGGCACGTCCCCCGACCCGCTCCCCTCCGACCCTGCTCCGCAGCTTGGCGAGCAGGCGGGCGACGTGGAGCCCGCCTTCGTGCACGAGGTCGAGGTTCGGTACAGCGAGACGGACCAGATGGGCGTCGCGCACCACGGCAGCTACCTCATCTATTTGGAGGAGGCGCGGACCGGGCTCATGCGAGCCCACGGAACCCCCTACGGAGACGTCGAGCGAGCGGGCATTGGCCTCCCGGTGAGGAACATCTCGCTGAAGTACCGCGCCCCGGCCTTCTACGAGGATCGCCTCCAGGTGCGCTGCTGGGTGTCCGCCCTGCGCTCGGCCTCGGTCACCTTCAGCTACGAGATCTACCGTGAGGAACAGGAGGGCTCCGACAGCCACCTCCTCTCGGCCACGGTCGAGCTCGCGTGCGTCGACCTGTCGACCAAGCGGCCGCGCGTCATGCCCGAGGCCCTCCACGAGGCCTTCGCGGCGCGGCTGGCCTGAGGCCGCCCCGGGGAGCGATGCCCCCCCACCATCAATCGGGGGCGTCGCCGGCCCGCTCCCAGCGAGCGAAGAAGGGAGAGCCCCACGCGGTTTGCCCGTCCGCCTGGACGACCCGAACGATGAGCCACCCGTGCTCCCCCGGGGCCGCGCCCGCCCAGGACCAGCGCTGATCGACCGAGGCGTCTCCCTCCACCTCGATCACGTGGGCCAGCGAGCCCGTATCCCAGAACTCGACCCGTGCGATGCCCGCTGAACCGCGCGCCCGCACGCGGATCGGGAAGGGCCCGTCACCGGGGAGGTCCTCCCCCATCCACCGGTCGCCTGAGCGGACCTCCAGCTCGATCCGGGCGGTGGCGCCGTAGGTGCGCCGCGCGCGGAACGCCTCGAAGATCGGCTCTCGATCGAGGGCCGACTCCGGCGCGCCCTCCGTGGGGACCCAGACGAAGGCGTAGGCGCCCGAGGTGGAGAGGTGGTCCGAGCTCGCGATGAAGCCGAAGCGCTGGCCGCCGGCCAACGCCCGCACCTGGAGCTCCTTCATGGAGTCCACGTCACGGAAAGCCTGGTAGACCTCCGCGAGCGGCCGGCGCTCGTCATCGCGCTTCGTCCAGACGTTGCCACAGAAGCGGCGACCCTCCACGGCCGCCGTGGCGTGGGGAATCGTCATCACCTCGGAGGGGTCGAACTCCGCCCAGAACTCCCGCAAGGGGGGGCGGTGGGGCCGCAGAACATCAGGTCGGAGCGAGATCACGTTGTGGTCGGTGTCCCCCTGGCTCCGCTCGTAGGCGTGGAAGGCCACGAACCGGCCGGGGAGATGGTGCCGATCCACCTCGGCCACGCTGCGCTTCCAGGGGAGCCCGTCCACGTTGCCCTGGTCGAGGTCCCTCGCGTGGTCCGTGATGGCCACGAAGTCGAGGGCACCGGGGCCGCGCGCATAGCGATACCCGTCGTCGAGGGACCCGTCATAGAACGGGAAGCAGAGGGAAAGGTCCGTGTGGCGGTGCAGGTCCCCCGCGAAGAGCGCGAAGCCTTGCTCTCCCACGACGGTCGTCGGGCGCTCACGGATCACCTCACGCGGCTCGAGCGCGGCCGCTCTGGCACGCGGCGTGACCGAGACCGGGACCTCCGAGAGGGCCGCGGGCACCTCGTCAGGGACCGGGAGGGCCGCGCGCACGCTGCCCTTGGCCTGGGGATCGCGCCGGCGGTCGCTGCGCCCGACCGTGTACTCCACCAGTGTCTGCTGGCCGTCTGCCCGGAACCGAATCGGCTGATCCCCGTCCCGCTGGCGCTGGTCGAGCCGGATCGGTTCTGACCAGCCCTGGCCCGTCAGCCGCAGGAGGTCCACGGCGAAGCCGTACTCGACGTGGGAGCGTGTCTTGCCCTTCGCCGAGAGCTGGACCTGGTGGACGTGGCGGTACGCGAGCCAGAGCCCACCCCGGTGGTCCACGCCGAGCTCGGGGCGCTCGTAGAACACGCCGATCCGTCGAGCGCCATCCCGGCGCTCCGGCGCCAAGAGGGCCGCGTCCAACGAGGGCATGGGGACGCCGCCCTCGACCTCGGCGACGCTCCCGTCCTCCTGCACCCGCGCGAGGTGGCTCGTCCGCCAGGTGTGGAGCGGGCCCGCGTCATCGGTGACGTTGTTCCAGAGCGTGTCGACCGAGCGATACTCGCCGCCCCATTGACGGGGCCCCTCCTCCCACGCAATCCAGACGGCCCCCTCGCTGTCCGTCGCGAGCGACGGGCGTGCCTGGAAGCGGGGCCCGCCGGCGACAACGAAGGGCTCCCCCTTGGGCCCCGGCTTCGGGCCCGCCTCGACCCAGCAGGCGAGCACGTCGAAGGAGGCCCCATCCCCCACGTCCCCGCGGTACTCGTCCCAGGCCACCAGCCACGCACCTCCCGCGGCGCGGGCCGCGACCACGGCGCCGAGGTGGTCCGCGGGGCCGCGAAGCTCGAAGTCGAGGCCTGGGACCGAGGGGACCTCGAGGACGAGGTGATCGCCGTCCTTCCTGGATTGCACCTGGACGGTCCCCTCCCTCCCCAGCGCCGCGACGCGCCGGTCGCCGTGTGCCGCCGAGTCACCGAGCGTCGTCTCGATGAGCGTCTCGACGGGATCCGTTCGGAACTCGTCCCCCTGGATCGCAGCTGCGGCGGAGAGAGCGAGGAGTCCGATCAGGAGGAGGGGGCGGCGCATGGCGCCACAGTAGCACCCCCGGTCCCGCTCACACGAAGAGCGCGGCCACGAGCAGCCCGTAGACCACCCCGCCTGCCACGAGCTTGCCGGCGAGCCCGATCATGTGGCCCGCCGCAGCGGCCCGTCCGATGCGGAAGGCGCTGTCCGCGGACTTACCGCCGCTCCGCTCCAGGCCAGAGGACAGCGCAAAGGCTCCCAACCCGCCGCCGACCAGGGTCCCCACCACGGGGATCGGGATCAGCATGGTGCCGAGGAGCGCGCCCCCGATGCCGCCCGCCAGGGCTCCGATCGACCCCCTGCGCCCGGCGCCAGCACGGCGAGCACGGACCGAGGAGGAGAGGGCCTCCCAGATCTCTCCAGCGACGGCGAGCGCCACCGCAGCCACGAGCACAGGGGTCCCGAAGAGGCGGGGCTCGGTGATCCACTCGGCGACGCCCGCGAGGAACAGCAGGAGCCACGTCCCCGGGAGGCCCAGCAGGATCAGCAAGGGCCCCACGAGCCCGACGATGGGGAGGAAGATCTGGCAGAGGAGCGTCGCGGACATGGGCTGGTGGCCCCAAGGATGCGGGACCTGACGGGAACGAGGCAAGGGAGGTCACGGCGTAGTCCGCATCAATCGCACCCTCGGCCGTGACGCGCCTTCCCAACGGTCGTCTCGGTGCCGCGGCGGGAGCTCCCCTCGCGCCGCCTCCAGCGCGCAGAGAAGAGCCTCCACTGGAGCGCCGCCGAGCCTCCCGCTCGCCTCCATCCCCCTGCCATCCCTCTGCCATCCGTCGCGGAGGGGTCCCTTCACCTGTCCACGGCGACAGTCAACTCCAGGGCCTGGTGCCCCGCAGCCCGACGCGAGGCCGACAGCCCCCATCGGACGCTCATGCTTTCAGCCTCTCGCTCCAGGTCCGGCGCGCCGCCCGGGAGTCGGTCCCCTCGACTCTGTGTTCAACGGTGCTCAACGGTGCTCAACGGTGCTCAACACGGTGGGTCGGAGGTCCTTCAGCTCACCCGCCCCATCACGGTCCAGGCTCCAGGTCGTGGGACGGGGGTCCTGCTCAGGCCAGGGGCTCAGCGACAGGCTGGCGTCCCGGCTGCGGCTCGCGCGCGGCCGCCGATGGCTGCTCCTCGCCGAGCCCGACGGGTCTCCAGCCGCGACGCCCGGGGTCGTTCCGCCAACAGCAGACCGCAGCTCCCTCAAGCTCCCTCACCACGCGGGCCCGTTCGCCCCAGGCTCACGGCCGTCGCGGCGAGTGCCTCGCGTTCGGAGCGGCGCGCGCCGGCCGACTCAACGGCAGCGGCGGCCGTCCAGGGAGCCTCGCCCTGAGTCCGCCCAGCACGCAAGGGTCCTCATGCGGGGGTCCTCATGCGGGGGCCCTCATGCGGGGGCCCTCACGCCGGCTGATCGGGGCCCAGGGCGATGTCGTCGGGTGCCTGCCACCACTCTGTGCCCACCACGGCCTCCGCGCTCGCCGCGGTCTCATCCTGCGCCTCGCTGTCCATGGCTGGCTCCGGCGCCAACCCGGACGGCTCCATGTCCCGGGCCGTCACCCAGGGGCTGTGGAAGACGCCCGGGAGCGTCTCAAGGAGCCGCTCTGCGCAGGCCACGCAGGGGGCGCCCGACTCGTCCTCGTTGAGCGAATGAACCGCTCCTCCGCACTCGATACACCTCGTCTCCGGATTCTCCATGGCAAGAAAGGTCATCGAGCGTCTCCGCGGCCGGCTTGAGGCCCCATTCGAGTCCATCCCGCGGCGCCTCGAACTGAAGCGCTCCGCGGACAGGCTGTCGCGTATCGGCCCCCTTTTGGTGCTATTTTCCGGACCGCGCGGGTTGCCCCGGCGGGAAAGAGCACTAAACTAGTGCCGATTAAACGTCTCCGGACCCATGCTGCGCCTCACGAAGAGAACCGAATACGGCCTGATCGCCCTCGTCCACATGGCCGAGCTGGCGGCGGCACGCCCCGCGGAAGCGGAGGTTGAGGTGATCAGCGCCCGCGCGATCGGAGACATCTTCCCCGTACCGAAGCGCATGCTCGCCGAGGCCCTCAAGCACCTGCAGCAGGGTGGCATCCTGGAGTCGACGCGGGGCGTGCGGGGCGGCTACCGACTCTCGAGGCCCGCCGACCAGATCTCCCTGGGGGAGATCGTCTCCGCGCTTGAGGGGCCGCCGGCCCTGACCAGTTGCGCAGGGCTGGGCGCCGCGGGCTCCGACGGCGGCTGCGACGTCGAGCCCGTCTGCCCCATCCGGTCGCCCCTCGCCCGACTGCGCACCGGCATCTGGACGCTGTTCGAGGGCGTGACCCTTCAGGCCCTTGCCGACCGCTCCGCTGATCCCGCTGGCCTGTTTTCCGCAACCGGCTGACCCCCCCCGCGAACGCACAAGGCCGTGACCGGAACCACGTCAACCGGAGCGGCCGAACATAGAACGATGAACCTTCCCATCTACTTCGATTACCAGGCGACCACCCCGGTCGACCAGCGCGTCCTCGACGCGATGCTCCCCTACTTCACCAGCGCGTATGGCAACGCCGCGAGCCGCAGCCACGCGTTCGGCTGGAAGGCCGAGGAGGCGGTGGACACCGCGCGCGAGCAGATCGCGTCCATCCTCGGCGCCTCCTCCAAGGAGGTCGTCTTCACCTCTGGTTCCACCGAGGCCATCAACCTCGCCATGAAGGGCGTCGGGGAGATGTACGGGTCGAAGGGCAAGCACATCGTCACCTGCCTCTCCGAGCACAAGGCTGTCCTCGATACGGCCAAGCACATGGAGAAGGAGGGCTTCGAGGTCACCTATCTCGAGCCCGACGCCAACGGCGCGGTGACCGCGCAGCAGGTGGCGGACGCGATCCGCGAGGACACCATCCTCGTCACGATCATGTGGGCCAACAACGAGGTCGGCACCATCAACCCCATCCGCGAGATCGGCGCGGTCTGCCGCGAGCGCGGCGTGCTTTTCTTCACGGATGGCACCCAGGCCGTCGGCAAGATCCCCGTGGACGTGGAGGCCGACAACATCGACCTCCTCTGCTTCTCCGGTCACAAGCTCTACGGCCCCAAGGGCGTCGGCGCCCTCTACGTGCGCCGCCGCAAGCCGCGGGTGCGCCTCGTGGCGCAGATGGACGGCGGCGGCCACGAGCGCGGCATGCGCTCCGGGACACTGAACGTCCCCGGAATCGTCGGCCTCGGCTCGGCCTGCGCGGTGGCGGAGCAGGATCTCGAGAAGGACATCGCGCACTCCATCGCCATGCGCGAGCGCTTCGAAGAGAAGATCTTCGCGGCGCTGGATCACGTGGCCATCAACGGCGACGAGAACGCGCGCCTCCCCGGCTGCTCGAACCTCTCCTTCGCCTACGTCGAGGGCGAGTCGCTGATCATGGGCTTCAAGGACCTGGCGGTCTCCTCTGGTTCCGCTTGCACCTCAGCGAGCCTTGAGCCCAGCCACGTGCTGCAGTCCATGGGCGTCGGCGATGAGCTTGCTCACAGCTCGATCCGCTTCGGCTTCGGTCGATTGACCACCCCGGAGGAGATCGACTTCGCCGCGGAGCAGGTCATCACCGCGGTGAAGAAGCTCCGGGAGCTCTCCCCCCTCTACGAGATGGTGCAGGAGGGGATCGACCTCTCCACCATCGCCTGGACCGGTCACTAGGCCGCGCCCCCCCCGCTCGAACACCCCAAGGCAAACCAACGCACACCACCTCCCACTCAGTCAGATGGCATACAGCGACAAGGTCCTCGACCATTACGACAACCCCCGGAACGTCGGCTCCCTGGATAAGAACTCCACCGAGGTTGGCACCGGCATCGTCGGCGCGCCCGAATGCGGCGACGTGATGAAGCTCCAGATCCAGGTGGAGGGCGACACGATCGTCGACGCCAAGTTCAAGACCTTCGGGTGCGGCTCCGCGATCGCCTCCTCCTCCCTCGCCACCGAGTGGATCAAGGGCAAGAAGGTCGACGAGGCCATGGCCATCTCCAACACGGAGATCGTCGAGGAACTCTCCCTCCCCCCGGTGAAGATCCACTGTTCCGTCCTCGCCGAGGACGCGATCAAGGCTGCCGTCGCGGACTTCAAGCAGAAGCAGGGCGACGAATAGAGCGCCTCAGCGCCCTATCCCCAAGGAGATCATTCCATGGCAATCGGAATCACCGAACGAGCGAAGAGCGAGGTCACCAGGATCCTCGAGGACCAGAACATGCCGGACGGCACCGCGCTGCGCGTCGGCGTCAAGGGCGGCGGGTGCTCGGGCTTCTCCTACACCCTCGGTTTCGACGACGAGATCCGGGCCACCGACCAGATCAAGGAGGAGGACGGCATCAGGGTCGTTTGCGACCCCAAGAGCTTCCTCTACCTCAACGGCACGGTCGTGGACTTCGAGGAGAGCCTGATGGGCCGCGGGTTCAAGTTCACCAACCCCAACGCCTCGAAGAGCTGCGGCTGCGGTGAGTCCTTCAGCGTCTGAGATGGACGCCTCCTGCCCGAGCTGCGGCGCCGGGCTCGAGACCCCGCTCGCCTGTGGTGCCTGCGGGGTCTTGATGCTCACGGAGGACGCCGCCTGCCCCTTCGCGCTCTTCGGCCTCGAGC
>CBFHHK010000012.1:23034-24633 GCA_965655435.1 Planctomycetota bacterium
TTGCAGTCCTCTCCGACGAGACTCGACGAGCAGACCGGCTCGTAGCCCGCCTCGATGGGCCCAGCGAGAAGGACCTTGGCTCCATGCCCCAGGCCTTCCTGATGGAGGTCATGGAGTGGAACGAGACCCTCGAGGAAGCCTCCCCTGGATCCGAGGAGCTGCGCCGCCTCGCCAGCGACCTCACCGAACATCGCGACCGCATCTCAGCCGAGATCGCCGCGGCCCTCACCCCCCTCCCCCAACCTGGCGCCGCCTCCCTCGCGGGGGTGCGCCAAAGCCTGAACGCCAGGCGCTACGTCGACCGCGCCCTCGGGCGCATCTCGGCCAGCGCGGGCCCATCCTGAACGCCCAGTTCCGTCCAACCGTGGGATACATCGAACTCGAGGTGCTGGAAGACCAGCCCAAGCGCGTCGTCATCGGCATCGACCTCGGCACCACCAACTCGCTCCCAGCGATCTGGAAGGACGGGCGGCCAGAGATCCTCGAGGTGGAGGGCGAGCCCGCGCTCATCCCTTCTGTCGTCCACGTCTCGGACGACGGCACCGCGGTCGTGGGGAGGGCCGCGCGGGCCCGCTCCATGGACGACCCCGCCCACACGGTCCACAGCATCAAGCGCTTCATGGGCCGCTCCCTGGGGGAGCTGGATGAGGCCGTGCTGCGCCGCCTCCCCTTCCAGGTCACCCAGACCGAGCGCGGGCTGGTGCAGGTCGAGGTCGGTGGCAAGCGCTTCACCCCACAGGAGATCTCCGCCCTGATCCTCCGCGAGGTGGCCGCCCAGGCCAGCGTCGCCATGGGCGGCGCAGAGGTCCTGAGCGCCGTCATCACCGTCCCCGCCTACTTCGACGACGCGCAGCGACAGGCCACGCGCGACGCCGCGCGCCTGGCCGGGCTCGAGGTGCTCCGCATCGTGAACGAGCCCACGGCGGCGTCGCTGGCCTACGGGCTCGACCAGAAGGAGGAGGGCACCGTCGCCGTGTACGACCTCGGGGGCGGGACCTTTGATGTCTCCATCCTCAGCATCGAGGGTGGGGTCTTCGAGGTGCTATCCACCAACGGTGACACGAGCCTCGGGGGCGATGACCTCGACGCCCTGCTGATCGACCTGCTCCGCAGCGAGCTGGAGGGCTCTGTCGCGGGCGCTGTGTTCGACGACCCGGCATTCCGCCAAGCCGCGCGCCTCTCCGCCGAGAAGGCCAAGGTCGCGCTCTCGAAGGACCCCGAGGCTGACCTTGTGATCTCGCTCCCCGAGCTCGGCGTCAACGCCCGGCGGACCGTGACGCGGGAGGAGTTCGAGCGCCTCGCCGCGCCCCTCGTCGAGCGCAGCCTCCGCTGCTGCGAACAGGCGCTCCGAGACGCCGAGCTCGCGCCGAAGGACGTGGACGAGGTGGTCCTCGTCGGCGGCTCGACCCGGGTCCCCCTGGTCCGCGCCGAGGTCGAGCGGTTCTTCGGGCGGACACCTCACACGGAGCTGAACCCCGACCAGGTCGTCGCCCTCGGGGCCGCGGCCCAGGCGGAGGTCCTCATGGGCGGGAGCCGGGACATCCTCCTCATGGACGTCACGCCCCTCTCGCTCGGGCTCGAGACCATGGGCGGGGCCGC
>CBFHHK010000012.1:24643-37315 GCA_965655435.1 Planctomycetota bacterium
ATGGGCGGGAGCCGGGACATCCTCCTCATGGACGTCACGCCCCTCTCGCTCGGGCTCGAGACCATGGGCGGGGCCGCGGAGAAGCTGATCCAGCGCAACAGCCGGATCCCCTGCTCCGTGAAGGAGGGCTTCACCACCTACGCCGACAACCAGAGCGCCATCGACTTCCACGTGCTGCAGGGCGAGCGCGAGCTCGCCGCTGACTGCCGCTCGCTCGGCAGGTTCAAGCTCACGGGGATCCCCCCCATGCCCGCCGGCCTGCCCCGCGTCGGCGTCAAGTTCCACCTCGACGCGGACGGGATCCTGACGGTCTCGGCAAAGGAGGAGAGCACCGGGGCGAGCGCCTCCATCGAGGTGAAGCCGTCCCACGGCCTGACCGAGGACGAGGTCTCCAACATGCTCGAGGCCTCCTTCAAGAACGCGCGGAAGGACTTCGAGGAGCGCCGACGGGTGGACCTGATCGCCGAGATCGGGATCATGCTCCGCCACGCCACGGCGAACCTCGAGGTGGCCGAGGAGCGGCTCGACCGCGAGTCCATGGAGGACCTCCGCGAGGCCATCGCCGCGGCGAAGGAGGCGAGGCTGTGCGCCGAGCTGGACCTCGTCCAGGCCGCGCGCGACACCCTCGATCGTGCGACCATGCCGCTGGCGACCGTCCTGATGGACAGCGTCGTGAAGGAGGCCGTCTCTGGTAAGAAGCTCGGGGACGTGTGACCGTGGACCCCGCCACCAACATCGACTGGTCCGATCCATTCGAGATCGGCTTCCGGCTCGCGGAGCGCTTCCCCGACCTCGACCCCCTCTCGGTGCGGTTCACCGACCTGCATCGCTGGGTCACAGAGCTGGAGGGCTTCAACGGTGACCCTTCGGCCTCGAACGAGGGCATCCTCGAGGCCATCCAGATGGCCTGGGTCGACGAGCGCGAGGACTGAGGGGCGCCCTCAGTCCTCACCGGGCGCCTCGACGAACTCCACGAGGTACTCGAACGCGAGGGACTCGCCGCCGTCGAAGCTGACCTTCACGCCGTACCGCACGCCCGCGCGGAACTGGAGGTCAACGGGGCGGAAGATCACGCACGGGCCGCCCCCGTATCCCCCGCGGTTGATGTCTTTCCAGTCCAGCTCGAGCGGCTCGCCCCGCTGCTGGTAGTACTCGTCGAGGCGCACCACCTCGACCTCGATATCGTCCTTGCTCGAGGGGGTCTTCCCCTTCAAGAGCTGGATACTCCAGGCGTGGCGCGGGCCGAAGAGGTCCAGGGGGACATAGCCGGGGGGCGGGTAGAGCACGGCGTCGACGCCCTTGGCGTTCGGACCGCTTCCGTCCATGGACCACATGGCGGCCCAGCTCCCAGCGGCCCCGAAGCCGGTCTTGCCCATGGTCGGGTTCAGACACCAGCGGCGGTGTCCGACGCGGTCGATGTTGCTGGCGTCCGAGTCGTCCATGTACATGTCGACGGACCGAGCGAGCCCGCCGTTGGCGAGGTTGCTGTGGCTCGCCCCCTCGTACCCCTCCCGGTACCGCTCGTCATCGAAGCCGCCCGGTTGCTCGGGCGTGTGATCCAGCTCACCGTTGGCCTGGCAGACCTCACTAGCCGCGTCGCAGAGGTCGTTCCACTTCTCGTCCAGGGTGATCGTGCGCCAGGGCAAGCCGCAGAGCGCGCGGTACACCTTGAGGCGCATGAGCGCGTGCTGTCGGTCCCCGGAGATCGGGTCCTTGGGGTCGCCGCTGGCCACGACCCGCGCGACGGCGAGCTCCTCCGTCAACGCGGCGAGCCGGCGCGGGTAAGGCGCTCGACCATCCAGCTGGGCGAGGAACCCTCGCTCCCACTTCCGACGGCTCACCACCTTGTTGCCCACCTTGATCTTCGCCGCACCGTCGAGCTCCCCCTTCTTGTAGGTCGCGGCGCGCTCCCAGCGCTCCTCCGGTCGGGACTCGGTGAACCTCCCGTCGAGGACCCCCCTCCGGTAGGTCGCCTTCACCCGGTGGCTCCCGTCGACCTCCAGGCTCTCCCACCGACCGTCCAGGACCCCCTTGCGGTACGTGGCGCTGAGCGTCCGGACCCCATCTTCATAGGTGCGCCAGTACCCCGAGCGCTCGCCGCGTTCGTACATGGCCTCGAGGAGCAGCTCCCCCTCCTCGTCCAGCTCGGCGTAGCGCCCCTGGCGCTCTCCGTCGCGGTACCGGCAGGTGACCGCCATGCTCCCGTCCTCGCGGAATTGGACGAACTCCCCGTGCTTTGCCCCCGCCTCATCCACCTCGTAGCGCTCCCGGATCCCGCCCCCCGGCCAGGTGGTCTCGACCACGCCCCCATCCTGCGGGCCGAGCATGGAGAGAGCGAGGGCGAGGGAGAGAGAGAGCAGCGGCGTGACCATCACCAGAGGGTACCCTGCCCTGCGAGGAACCTAAGTCGTGGCCAGGAAGAGGAAGCAAGATCGAGGGGGCGGGACCCGCGCCACGGTGACCCTCGAGCGTGAGGGCGTGCCCTTCACGCTCCACAGCTATGACCTGGGACATGCGCCGCTGGAGGGATCCGTCGGCGAGGCCGTCGCCGCCCAGCTCGGGCTGGCCCCCGAGGTGGTCTTCAAGACGCTCCTCGCCGAGGTCGACGGTGACCCCGTGTGCGCGGTGGTCCCAACGGCGGGGACCCTCTCCCTCAAGCGCCTCGCCGCGGCCGCCGGCGGCAAACGCGCCCGCATGATGGAGCCCGCGGTCGCGGAGCGAGTCTCCGGCTACGTGACCGGCGGGATCAGCCCCTTCGGCCAGCTCCGATCCCTCCCGACCTTCCTGGACCACTCCGCCCTGACCCTTGCGTCCCTGCTCGTCAGCGCGGGACAGCGAGGGCTCCAACTCGAGCTACATCCCGAGGTGCTCGTCCGGGTGGCCGCCGCACGCCCGGTGGAGGGCCTCGGCGTCCCCGGATAGCCGCGGGGTGCGGGCCGGCTGCGCGCGGGATCGACACGGAGTCAGCGCTGGGCCGGCCCCGGGACCGGCCCCGGGGTCGGCCCTGGCTCGGCCCTGGGTCGGCTCCCTCCGGCGTGATAGGGTCTGCCCGCGATGAGCAAGAAGAACGCCAGGAACAAGAGCGGCCAGGCAAGGCCCAGGTCGACCTCGAAGCTGGAGGCCGATCTGAAAGCGGCCCACGACAAGCTCCAGGCGGGCCAACCGGAGAAGGCCGAGGGCCTCCTGCGCAAGGCCATCTCGGCCCACGGGCGCGAGCCGCGGTTGATGGCCAACCTCGTCGCCTCGCTCCAGCGCATGGGGCGGCTCGAGGACGCGGAGCGCGCCGCGCGGGCATCGGTGGCCGCCAACCCCGAGCACCCGGCCACGGCCAACAACCTCGGCACGGTCTTGAAGTTCCAGGGTCGGCTGGACGAGGCCGCCACGGAGTTCCGGCGGGCCACAGAGCTTGATCCGGACAGCGTGGAGGCCCTCCGCCACCTGATGGGCCTCAAGACCTACGAGGACGCCGCTGACCCGGACCTCGTCGCCGCTGAGGCCCTGCTGGACCGACTCCCCCCTGGAAACCAGGGCCGTGTGGGCCTCTACTTCGCGTTGGGACGCGGCCTCGATGAGGCCAACGAGCACGCGCGCGCGTTCAGCTGCTTCGAGCGGGGGAACCGGCTGCGCCGCTCCCTCATGCAGTATCAGCCCAGGGAGCTCGAGCTCGTCGTCGAGGAGACGATTCGCCACTTCGACGCCGAGCAGGCCGCGCTCCCCCCGGCCACGGGCGCCTCCACCGAGCGCCCCGTCCTCGTCTGCGGGATGCCGCGCTCCGGCTCCACGCTGGTGGAGCAGATCCTCTCCAGCCACCCGAGCGTGGAAGGTGTGGGAGAGATCCCCGCCCTTCCCCGTGCCGTCGGCCAGCTCAACGCTCCTGCCCGGGAGCGGGTCGCCGCGACCGCCAAGATGGGCGAGGCGGAGCTCGTGGACCTCGGCGAGCGATACGCGGCGGACCTGCGCCGGCTGGCCCCGGATGCGGAGGTGATCGTGGACAAGTTCCTGACCAACTTCCTCCAGGTCGGGCTGCTGCGCCGCGCCATGCCCGGCGCGCGCTTCATCCACGTTCGCCGCGCCCCGATGGACAACGGCTTCGGGATCTATCGAACCCTGTTCACCTCGACGATCCCCTACGCCTACGACATCAAGGAGATCGCGAGCGCCTACGCTCTCACCCACAAGCTCTGTGACCACTGGGAGGCCGTGACCCCCGGGACGATCCTCCAGGTCGACTACGAGGATCTCGTCGCGGACCTCGAGGGCACGGCGCGGAGGATGATCGAGTTCGTCGGACTCCCCTGGGATGACGCCTGCCTCTCCTTCCATGAGACCGAGCGCGCCGTCCAGACGGCGAGCGCGACCCAGGTCCGGCAGCCGATCTACGCGAGCTCCGTACATCGCTGGAAGCCGTACGAGGCGCACCTCAAGCCCATGGCGCGCGCCTTCGAGGCCGCCGGAGTCTCCGTCGAGCAGCCGGGCGACCAGGGCGGGACAGGGGACGGCCGGTGATCCCTGAGGGGTCGGCGCAGTGCCCCTGCTGCGACTACTACACGCTCCGCCATCGGGGGAGCCACGAGGTCTGTCCGGTCTGCTACTGGGAGGACGACGGCGCGGGCCTCGAGGCCCTCGACGAGGTCTCTCCGCTGAATCACATCACCCTGCGATCCGCCCGCAGGAACTTCGAGCACCTCGGCGCCAGCGATCAGGCCGCGGTGTCGCTGGTCGCGAGCCCGGAGGAGCGGGACGGCCTGAGGCGCGAGCAGCGCGCCACCTACTTCTGAGCCGCCTCTCCTCGGTGGATCGCGGCATTTCCTGAGATCAGCTGGGGTGTCCCCCTCGGCAACGTCCGATCTCAACCCCCGTGAAGTGGCTGCTCGAGAACCTGCTCATGCCCCCCACCGGGCTGTACCTGATGATCCTCGTGGGGCTCCTCGTGCGCTGGCGCGCGCGGCGACCGGCGCTGAGACGTGGAGCGACCGCCCTCGCAGCCTCCGGCGCGCTCCTCACCGTTGCGCTCTCGCTCCCCGTGGTCTCGTTCCTGCTGCTCGACGGGCTGCAGCGATTCCCGAGCCTCGACCCGGCGGTCGAGTCCGTCGATGCCGACGTGATCGTTGTCCTCGCCGGTGACGTCGACTGCGACCCGCCCGAGTACGGGTCCGACCAGCCCGGAGCGCTGAGCCAGATTCGCTGTCGCTACGGAGCCCACCTCGCCCGACGGACCGGGCTCCCGCTGGTCATCACTGGCGGGGTGCTTCGACCTGACCGGAGGCCCGCCAGCCACGTGCTGAGGGACTACGTCGAGGACGAGCTCGGGGTCGCGGTGGCGTGGACCGAGGACGCCGCGAAGACCACGCGAGGCAACGCCCGTGGCGTGGCGCGCCTGATGAAGGAACGAGGCTACGCACGCGCTGCGGTGGTGACCAACGCCTGGCACATGCCAAGATCGGTGGAGGCCTTCGAGCGCGAGGGCGTCGACGTCCTGCCTGCGCCGACCGGACCCCACCCTGCGCCCAGCCGGATCCTCCGGGGGCTCATCCCGCGGGCCCGGTCCGTGCGCGACTCCTCCTGGGCACTCCACGAATACGTGGGCATGCTCTGGTACCGCATCTCCAGCTGACGCCCCCGAGGCCTTCGCCCGAGAGCGTGCGGCGACGGAGTGGACTGGGCGCTCCAGCCTGAGGGCGCTCGATCCACAGAGCACCGGGGTCCCGTGGCGCAGGGAGCCCTGGCCCAGCGCCCGCCATGAAGCGCGCTCCGCTGGAAGGCCCACCTCTCGCTGATGCGTCCCGCGGGAGAGGGCCCCTGGCGAGCCCGCTCCTCCGTCGGCGCATGCTGTCCCCCCTCCGGTATCCACCGACGCGGTCGCCGCATCGACACGGGTCCGTTACCTCCCCGGAGGTCATGACCCGCGAGCTAGCCAGGCGAGCAGAGCGTCGCCCCAGAGAGGGCGAAGCGACCCAGTGGGCCACGATTCGGAGGACCCCCACTCAGCGGACCCCACGCAGCGGACCCCACTCTGATGACTCGGCCGGAGGGACTCCGCCCCAGGGACGCAGCCTCAGAGACGCCGCCTCAGGGGATCAGAGGGACGACGAGCCCGTTGGAGAAGTTCCAGTTCCCGTTCCCGTTCCCAAAGTCCCGGTAGACCAGCTGCAGGTATGCGCTGGAGCCAACGGTCAGGAAGCTGCTCAGGGCCGGGTGGTTGCTCTGGAGGTCGATGCGCAGCTCGAAGGTCCCCTGGGCGTCGATCCCGCCGACCCCGACCCGTGTCGCCCCACCGCCAACGCAGATGAAGCCGCCGCCACTCGGGAAGTAGCCAGGTGCAGGGGCCATGAAGACCAACCCCGCCGAGCCCGCCGGGGCGTTGTTGACGACAAACTGCAGGTCGTTCCGCGAGACCGAGGCCGAGCCGCGGTAGTCCGCCGACGCGATGCTGCCCGCGACACTCTCTGTCATGGGCCCGCAATACCCGCTCGGACCGAGCTGGAGATTGCAGAGGAAGGCTTCGGCACGCGGCCCCTGCCCGGCGAGGGAGTTGAGCCCGTGGGCACCGTTGGGATAGAGGTAGCCTTGGACGTCGCCGGCAGGAAGACCGAGGGCGTCCAGTCGATCCAGGAGGAGCACCGAGTGGGCCGGCTCGACGGCGAGGTCCTGGAGCCCATGGTGCAGCTGAATCGGAGCGAGGTCCTCCGTGAACCAGGCGACGGACCGCCGGATCCAGGCGAGGCGTGCCTCCTCAAGGGTCATGGCGCCGGACAGCCAGGGCTCGACCGACGACTCGTAGATCACGCGGCCGATCCCGACCGGCATGGCGCCGTTGTTGATGATGTCAGCGACCTCCGCCTGAACGCTCGGGAGGCTGAGGTCTGTGAACCCGAACATGTCCACGACCCGGCGAACCCGGGGGTCACGCACCTTGAGCACCATCGCCGTCGCCGCACCCCGGCTGATGCCCCAGGCGGCGACGCGGGCGTCGTCGATGTCCGCGTACTCCGGCCGCCCAAGGACGGTCGAAAGCATGGAGCGCACATCGTCGACGTCTCGATCCGCGAAGCTCTGGTCTCCTTCCGACAGGAAGGGGCCGGCGAATGAGCTCGAGAGGACCTCGCCCCGATAGGACGGGATCAGAATGAAGTACTCGTCATCGACGCACTGACCGGGAAACGTCGAGAGGAGATTGGCGGCCTCGTCGACCGAGACCCCTACCAATCCCCCGTGGCAAAGGATCATCGCGGCGTGGGGCTGCCCCGGCTCGTAGTTGAGCGGGAAGCGGACCGCCGCGTAGTGCCGCTGCCCCTCGGACACGTGGCTGATGATGTCCACGCGCTCGTTCGCAGACCCAAGGCCTGTGGCCTCCAGTTGGAAGCCGCCGACGTCGACGGTTCGTGCCATCCAGTCGTCCCTCACGTCCTCGATCTCGTCCGGCGTGGGCGGCACAAAGAGCCGCGAGAGCGCCTGCGGCGCAGCCGCGACGCTCTGAGTCGTCAGCAGCGCCAGACACATCGGAGATGCGAGGCGGAGTCCTCTGGAGATGAGATTGAGCGACATTCGGGGTGTCGGAGGACTCTTCACCGCGGCGGGCGAGGAAATCCCCCGAAGGAGGAGAGTAGAGGCGCGGCAGGCTTCTAAAGCCTACCAAGCTCAGCGGGGACACCGCGGAATGGGCTGTGGAGAGTGCCAGCGCGCCCGCGGGTGCCCCCCAAAGCGAGACACCCACGCCCCGGACGGTGCAGCAGCGTCTATCCGAGCACCAGGGAGCTCCCGTCCATGAGCGGGTGCTTGGCGAGCCCCATGATCTCCATGAGGGTCGGAGCGACGTCCGCGAGCACCCCGTGCTCGCGCATCCGGGCGCCCCGGACCCCGTCGCCGATCAGGACAAAGGGCACCTTGTTCAGGGTGTGAGCCGTATGGGGCTGGTCCGTGGAGGCGTCCCAGAGTTGCTCCGAGTTGCCGTGGTCCGCGGTGATCGCCACGGTGCCGCCACGGGCCAGGACCGCGGGGACGATCTCCTTCAGGCACCCGTCCACCGTCTCGACCGCCTTCAGAGCGGCCTCGTAGATCCCGGTGTGCCCGACCATGTCCGCGTTGGCGAAGTTGACGATGTACACGTCCGTCTCTCCCCTTCCGAGACTCGAGAGGATGGCGTCGGTCACCTCCCTCGCGCTCATCTGAGGGGCGAGGTCATAGGTCGCCACCCTCGGGCTCTGCACCAGCGTGCGCGTCTCGCCCTCGTAGGGTGCCTCTCTCCCGCCCGAGAAGAAGTAAGTCACGTGGGCGTACTTCTCGGTCTCAGCGATCCGCTCCTGGCGAAGCCCCGCAGCGCTCACGAGCTCCGGAAAGATGCCGCTCAGGTCGATCGGCGGGAAGGCGACGGGGATGTCGATGTCATCGCGATACTGGGTCATGGACACGGCCTGCACCGCGGGCGCGCTGGCCCCGCGCTCGAACCCGACGAAGCCCTCCTGCACCAACGCGTCCGTGATCTCCCGCATACGATCCGCGCGGTAGTTGAAGAGCAGCACCCCGTCGCCATCCTTGAGGCGCCCCGACCCCTCGGCACCGATCACAGCAGGCTCGACGAACTCGTCGTTCACCCCGGCCTCGTAGGACGCATGGATGGCGGCGAGCGCGGAGTCAAAGCGGGTCCCTTCGCCGCCGACGAGCAGGCGGTAGGCGCGCTCGACGCGCTCCCAACGCTTGTCTCGATCCATGGCGTGGTAGCGGCCAATGACGCTGGCGATGCGGCCGACCCCCGCTGCTTCGCAGTCCGCCTCCAGGGCCTCGAGGAAGCCCGCTCCTGACCTCGGCGGCGTGTCGCGTCCGTCCGTGATCGCGTGCACCATCACCTGGTCCTGCCCGAGCCCCTCGTCGGCGGCCATCTTCAGGAGCGTCCGGAGGTGGTGGTCACTGGCATGGACCATGCCGTTGCTCACCAACCCGAGGAGGTGGAGCGTCTTGCCGCTCACCCGGACGTTCGCCATCAGCTCCCGGAAGGCCGCGTTGCGCGCAAACTCTCCGTCCTCGATGGACTTGTCGATCCGGCTGACGTCCTGGTAGACCACCCGCCCCGCGCCGAGGTTGGTGTGCCCGACCTCGCTGTTGCCCATGACCCCGAGCGGGAGGCCGACTTCAGACCCGCAGGCGGTCAGGAGCGTCCCTGGGTTCTCCGCGCGCAGCTCCTGGAAGTACGGGGCGCCCTCCACGATGGCGTTGGACTCTCTCTCGGTGCGCTGTCCCCAACCATCGAGGACGAGGAGTACGAGCGGCTTGGATGTCATGGGACTTGGTCGAGTTGGTGCGGGGAGACGTACGGCGGTGAACGCCGCCAGCGCTGATATATTGACCTCCGTAGCGCCTCCCGTCATCCACGCCCCCACGCCCAGGCCAATGAAACCCATCGCCTCCCTTCTCGCCAAGGCGTCCGCCGCCGCCCTGGCGATCGGCCTCCTCCCCGCCTGCAGCCTCCTCGGGAACTTCAACCACTACCAGGTGAGCGACGACGCGACCCTCGGGGCGGAGGCCTACCCCGAGCTCCTCGCCGGTGAGCGGATCATCAAGGGCGGAGCGGATCAGCGCATGGTGGACCGCTTGACGCAGCGGTTGGTCGCCGCCGCCAAGGAGCTCGATCCCGAGGTCGCGAACCAGTTCGACTGGGAGGTGCGGCTCGTGGAGCAAGACGAAGTGGTGAACGCTTGGTGCCTTCCCGGCGGGAAGATGGCGGTCTTCACCGGTATCCTCCCGATCGCCGGCGACGAGACGGGCCTCGCCGTCGTGATGAGCCATGAGATCGCCCACGCGACGCTCCGCCATGGAACAGAGCGCATGACCCGCCAGGACCTCTTGACCCAGCTGATCGAGGCCGGAGCCGAGGCCTACAGCGAGGATGCCGAGACGAAGGAGCAGACCGAAGCCCTCGCCTCGGACGCGGCCCACCTGCTGGTGAGCCTGCCCTTCGGGCGCGATGCCGAGATCGAAGCCGACACGCGGGGGCTGATGTACATGGCGCGCGCTGGCTATGACCCCCGCGCCGCGGTGGGGTTCTGGGAGCGAATGAGCTCGGCCTCGGGACCGGCGCCCTTCGAGCTCTTCTCGACCCACCCCTCCGACGAGCGGCGGATCGACCAGATTCGCGAGGCGCTCCCCGAGGCGATCGCAGTCTACGAGCAATCGCCGGGATCAAGATAGCGCAAAGCTCCACTGCGCAACGACTTAAGACTGCCCAGGAGCCCAGCACCTAGGGCTTCAAGGCCCCTGGCGTCTACCCTTGGCGGCGCGAGCGCAAGGACCGACTGGTACGAGCGTTACGCACTCCCCCGCCCGCTACGACCCACGCCCCCTCCGGACGTGAAGATCGCGTTCGCGACTCCCGAACTCAAGTCACTCGTCCGGCGTACCCAGCTTGCTGAGATCGCCGAGGTGCTCCCGCGCACGCTGCAGAGCCTGGGCGCAGAGGTACGAGTGTTCCTCCCCTTCTCGAAGGACATCGACATCGAGTCCCTGGGGCCGCTCGAGGAGAGCGCGCTGCTGCGGATCCGCGATGGCTCGGGGCGCACCCCGATCACGATCCGCACGGGGTATGTCGATGGACTGACGGTCCACCTGATCGACCACGAGACCCTCTATCGCAACCGCCACCCCTACGGCGACGAGGACGGTCCCTACGCGGACAACTGGCGGCGCTACGCGATCTTCGCCAGGGCCGTGCTCGAGGGCTTCGGCCCCCTCGCGTTCACCCCGGACGTGATCCACTGCCTGGACTGGACCTCGGGGCTCATCCCCCTGGTGCAGAAGCTCGAGTACGCGGGGCGCGAGCACCCGGCGGCCAAGCCGGGCACGTTCTTCGCCATCCAAAACCTCGCCATGCAGGGGTCCTTCGAGCGTGAGATCCTGCCCAAGGTCGGGATCCCCCACGAGTACTTCCGCAACGTGGAGGGCGTGGCCCTCGGCGGACGCGTGAACTACCTGAAGGCGGGCGCCGAGTTCGCCACGATCGTCGGGACCACTTCCAACAGCAAGGCGAAGGAGTTCATCAACTCCGACCGCGGCGATGGCCTGGAGGACACCTTCCGGCGCAGGGTCAAGGACCTCATCGGAGTCCAAAGCGGCATCGACTACCGCACGTGGAACCCCGCGACCGACCCGCTGCTCGCGCAGAACTTCTCGCCTGAGCAGAAGGACGTCCCGGGCAAGCGAAAGTGCAAGGCGCGGCTCCAGGAAGGCCTGAAGCTCGACGTCTCCCCGCGCACTCCGGTGTTGGCCGTGATCGGGCGCTTCGACGCAGACAGCGGGTTCGACATTCTCGCCGAGTCACTGACCCCGATCCTCGAGAGGAACGTCCAGCTCGTCCTCATGGGCCCCGGCCCCCCCGAGATCGTGGAGCGGCTTCACACGATCGAGCAGACCTTCGCGGGCTGCTGCCGGGTCATCGAGGGCTACGACGTCGGGACCGCTCACACCCTGCTCGCCGGCGCGGACATCCTGCTCCTTCCGGGGCACTATCACGCGACCAACGCCCTCGCCGCCATCGCCCTCCGCTACGGCGTGGTCCCGATGGCCTACGCGCACAGCGGCCTCGAAGACACCCTCGTCGACCTGACCGCCTCCCCGAAGAAGGGCACCAGCATCCTCTTCGAGCGCTACGACTCCTCCGCGCTCGTCGAGGCGGTCGACCAGGCCCGCACGATCTACAAGAAGGCGGCGGACTGGAAGGTCATCCTCAAGCGCTGCATGGACCAGGACTTCTCCTGGGCCGAGACCGGGCGCGAGTACATGAAGGCCTACCGCAAGCTCAGCCGGCTCCTCAAGGCCAGCAAGCCCTGAAGAGATCCCGATGTCGGACCAGCTACTGATCGGGCTCGACTTCGGGGGAATGTCGATCAAGGGAGGCGCGGTGAGCGCCTCCAGCGGCGAGGTGCGAGCGCGCGGGCTGCGTCCCTTCGCAGCTGACGTCCCGGCGGAGACGATCTTCGCGAGCGCCGCGGACCTGGTGCTCGAGCTGGAGGCCGCGGCGGGCGCAACGGCGGGGCGCATCGGTGTCGGGTGCGCGGGCCTCTTCGACCGGCCCACCGGGACGGTCCTGGCGAGCGCCAACATGCCCAACCTCGTGGGCGAGAGCCTGTCCGACGGCGTGGGGCGTGGCCTCGGGGGCCGGGAGGTCCTCGTTGAGAACGACGCCAACGTCGCCGCCTTCGGAGAGCAGTGGCTCGGCGCGGGCCGGACGGAGGACAGCATGGCTCTCCTCACCCTCGGGACCGGCGTCGGTGGCGGCATCGTGCTGGCTGACGAGCTCTTCGTCGGCCCAGGAGGCAACGCCGGAGAGATCGGTCACACGGTGATCTTTCCGAAGCCAAGCGGGAGCCACTACGACGGCGCCTACCACGAGGAGCTCGCCTGCCCCTGCGGCTCCTATGGCTGCCTGGAGCGCCTCGTCTCTGCGAGCGCCGCCAAGCGCCGCGCCCTGGCCGCCGGGCTCGGAGACGACCTGCCAGATCTCGCGCAGGCCGCCCGCGACGCCGACGGCCCGGAGCGGCGCCTCATGCACGAGATCGGCCGCGACCTCGGGTCGGGGCTCTCGACCCTCGTCACGCTCTTCGACATCTCATTCTTCGTGATCGGCGGAGGCTTCGGAGCCGCCCTGGACGTGCTGCTCCCCGGCACCGAGGAGCTCATGGCGGA
>CBFHHK010000013.1:0-8781 GCA_965655435.1 Planctomycetota bacterium
CCCCCGCTCACGCCCAGCGCCGGGGGCCTTCAGGCCATCGTCGCCGGGCGTGGGCTGAAGGGCGGAGCAGCCGCTCGAAGCGCGGCCGCGGCGCATTCGGTGGCGCGCTGCCGCCCTCGACTCGATCACGGTCGCCCGGCGGGCGGGGCGTCTCGCGGGATCCCAGCCCAGGTCAGAATCTCGTCTGGGTCAGGGCTCTGCGGGGTCGGGCCACTGCCCGGTCAGCTACTGCCCGGTCAGCCACTGCCCGGTCAGGTCACTGCCCCGTCAGGTCACTGCCAGGTCACAGACCAGGCGTCCGTGAAGTTGCTCGTCACCTGTCCTGCGACCGCGTCCCGGTACCAGGCCTGGAAGTTCCAGGTCTCACCGATCATCGCGTTGACCGGGCCGGTGGGCTGGGGCAGCGCGGTGAAGTCGACCGCCACCGCGAAGCTCCCGAAGAAGCTGGAGTTGAGGATTTGACCGCCGACGACGCGGCCGATGTTGCCCCCGAGGCAGATGTTGCCCGCGCTCCCGCCAGGGTTGGGGATGAAGCCCTGGGTCTGACTGCACAGGAAGAAGCCCGCGGACTGCGTCGGCAGCTGATTCGCCAGCAGCCGGAAGTCGTCATCGGCGATCACCACGCTGCCGCGGCCTTCGATGGTGGCCGGCTGCCCGGTGGAGTTCGAGGCGGCGGGGGAGCAGTAGGGGAAGCCGGGCTCACACAACCCGGCGAACAGGCAGTCGACCCACTCGGGGTGGTCCACGAACGGATTGCGGTTGCCCTGGTACGAGGCCACGACGTCGTTGCGGGTCCGCTCAAACACGTCCACCGGGTCGGCGTAGTGCCAGTCGAGGAGCACCGCGAGCCGGCCCATGTACGCGACGGGTTCGTTCTGACCGGTGTTGGACGCCGCGATCTGGCCGGTGTTGTCCGTGAGGATGAGGTCCGGCTCGGAGACCCCGGTGACGCCGTGGGAGCCGCCCTCGTACCGCACGTCTGCGTACAGCAGCGCTCGGGCGATGTCGCCCTTCCTGATCACGTTGACCTGGAAGGTCCCGTTGGTGAACGAGCCAGAGGTCCAGTTGGACTGACCAGGGAAGACGCCGCTCCCGCCGCCTGCGCCTCCGTTGACGTCGGTGGTCAGCTCTCCGCAGCCGGCGGTGCAGTTCCCGAACGGCTTGTTGCTCCGGCTCGAGTTGTAGCCGCTGTCGCACAGGTAGAGCATGTGGCAGTCCGTGAACGGCATGTTGCTCGACACGTTGCTCGGGAACCCATAGGAGGTCGGCCAGCTGTGCTCCCGGTTGTAGAAGGAGTTCCCCCCGGACTGACGGACGAAGCTGCGGTTCCTGTAGACGTCGAGGATGCGCGATGAGTTCGCGGGGTTCCGCTGCGCGAGGCCGAGGATGTCCCAGGTGTCGGTGGAGCCGCTCGTGTACGGATACCGCGTGTGGTCGTCGATCACCGAGTGCAGCGAGCTCCGCAGGGTCGCGGCGGTGCTCGTATCCACACTGGAGTAGTACCCCGGGGGCGGCCCCTGCGCAGAGCCAACAGCAGCGAGGGCGACGAGCACGAGGGGGAGGCTGGTGAGCTGGATGAAGCGCATGCTGGGGGGCCGCAGGGGGCGAGGGGACACTCAAGGGTAACGCGGCGGGGCCGCCTCCCAGGTGGAAGACGGCCCCGATCCTGTGCCTGAGCCCCGACTTGAGCCGGGGCAGAGGCTCCCGCGTTCAGCAGATCAGAGGAACGAGACCTCGAGACCGTTGGTGAAGTTCGAGGTGGCGGACCCACCGACGGCGTCGCGGTGCCAGGCCTGGAAGCGCCAGGTCTCACCGGCGGAGATGGACACGAACCCGGTGGGCTGGGGCACCTGGGTGAGGTCAAGGGCGAGGTCGAAGGCCCCGGTGCTTCCCGAGTTCTTGATCTGCCCGGCGCCGACGTAGCGACCGATCGAACCGCCGAGGCAGAGGTTGCCAGCGCTGCCGCCGGGGTTCGCGACGAACCCGCTATCGAGGCTGGCGAGGAAGAAGCCGAAGGAGTTGACGGGCAGGCTCGAGGCCTCAAGGGTCAGATCGTTGGAGGCGACAAGCGGGGTGCCGCTGGCGCCGAGGGCGCTCGTGCTACCCGTGCTGTTGTTGTTCGCCGTGCAGTACGGCGTGCCGACGCTGCCGCTGCCGCCGCAGGAGCCCGCGGAGGCCGTGGTGGAGCAGCTCGTCGTCGGGTTGATGGCGTTCGGCGACGGGTCGGCGTACGGCGGGTTCGGCGTGCCGTTCGTCGAGAAGTTGACGAACACGTCCGTGCACCACTCGCCGGGGCAGCCGCCGTCGCGGAGGATGCCCGAGGGGAGGAAGTTGCCGTCCGGACCGAACTCGGGGGCGCTGTCATAGAACACGTCGCCGGCGTCGCCGTCCCAGAAGGCCACGGCGTCGAGGAGCTCGACGGCGGGGTCTGTGGCGATACGGGTGGTCAGCGATCCGACGGGGTCGGAGATGTCGGTGCCCGCCCAGGTCTGGATGATGTCCTGGCGCTTGATCGGGTCCGGCACGTTGACGAGGTAGATCGTCGCGCTGCTGTTCTCGAACATGTTGTCGCCGTAGGAGGCGTTGTCGATGTCGCCGGGGAACGCCGTGGCGGCCTCCGAGCTACCGAGGACGTAGAACTCGTTCGTGAACACGTCGCCGGACACGTCGTAGGCGAAGTCGAGCGTGCCGACGCCGCCGGTGGCGCCGGCGGGGTCACCCTCGACCACCAGGACCATGAGTCCGTCGGTGGACTGCCCGGGGAGCCCTTGGATCTCGACGTACTCCTGGTCGACGCCCGAGGTCGAAATGCGGACCTCGGTCATGACCTGGGATTGGGCGATGCTCGCAAAGGCGAGGGTGCCCGCAACGTAGAGATAGTTCTTGGAGAGTTTCATGGGTCCGGATCCAGCTGGAGAGCGCGTTGCAGTGAGAAGCGTAGCGGGCCGAAGAGGTCCCGCGGTCAGGGTAGGGGGTCTGCCCTGGAGACCGTCGCGCGGGAGGCTAGAGCGCCGCAGCACGACAGAATTCGCCGACGATGATAAGGATCGCCCCTGAGCGGACGATGTAGAAAGACAGCCCAATCGTGCGGGGGCGCACGCCGTGTGTCGAGTCGGGGCGTCCCCTGATTTCCCCCCGCGGGCTCGCCGTGTCGGTTTGCGAAGGGGATTGTGACTCCCGCTCCAGGTGAATGTGTCTCCTTGCGAGACATGCTTAGCCCTGGTCCGCGGGCCAATCGCCACCCACGACCTCCAAAACGCGTTCGCTTCCTCCGCACAGGAGGGGCGCGCCCTTCCCGATGACCGACGAACAACAGCCCCCGATTCCGACGGCCCGCGCACTTCAGGGCGGGATCCTCATGGGCCTCGCCAATCTCGTTCCGGGGATCAGCGGGGGGACGATGATCCTCGCCATCGGTCTCTACGAGCAGTTCATCTCGGCGGTGGCAGACGTCTCCAGGCTTCGGCTCAAGCGATCATCCCTCCAGTTCCTCGCCGTCATGGCGGTCGGCCTGGGTGCCGCGGTGGTCATCTTCTCCGGGGTCGCCGTGCTGCTCGTGACGGAGTATCGGCCGGTCATGTACGCGCTGTTCATCGGCATGACGCTCGGCGGCGCGCCTGAGCTCTGGCGCGAGTGCCGCCCTCTCCGGCCGGGGACCCTCATCGCCGTGGTCGTGGGCATCGCGGCCATGGCGGCCTTCGCTTCCCTCGGGGGGAGCGCGCCCCTCCCGGCAACCGTCCCGGTGTTGCTCCTCGTCGGCGCTGCGGGCGCGAGCAGCATGATCCTCCCGGGGATCAGTGGCTCCTACGTCCTGCTCGTGCTCGGCATGTACGACACGGTGATCGGGTCGCTCTCGTTCAGTCAGCTGAAGGAGAGCCCCGTCGAGTCGCTCTCGATCATCGTGCCCGTGGTCCTTGGCGCAGTCCTGGGTATCGCGCTGCTCTCCAACCTCCTCAAGGCGCTGCTCCAGCGCTTCGCCGCGCCGTCGCACGGGATCCTGCTCGGGCTCCTCGTCGGCTCCGTGCTGGGGCTGTATCCGTTCCAGCAGCCGGTGCATCCCGAGCTCGCGACGCGAGAGCTCCGCAAGGCGATCGTCGCCGTGGTCGTTGAGCACGAGCCGGTTGAGGAGGTGGCTGCCAGGATCGAGGCGCTGGACGCGGAGGAACTGGCGGGCCTCGCGGGTCCGTGGGAAGGACAGTCCAAGGGGGACCTCAAGCGGGCGGGCTTGACGCTCACGCGCTTCCGCCCCGACCCCCTCGAGGTCCTCGGTGCGACGTTGCTGTTCCTCCTCGGCTTCGCCATCACCCGGCGCCTCGGGCGCGGAAGCCGAGCCGTCCCGTCCTGAGCGGCGCCCGCCGGGAGCGGCTCGGGAGCGGCTCGGGGGAGGGGAGCGCGTGGACCGAGTCTCGCCGGCGCTCACGCCGACCGCCCGCTTCCCCGCTGACCCCTCCCGGGCATGGGGCCAGGGCGGAGAGTCGATCCACCGGGCAGAGACCCCACCGGATTGAGACCCCACCGGGTTCAGAGCTGACAGGACCGAGACTCAACAGGGCCGGGGAATCCAAGGAACTGTCGCGCGGGTGAACGGGTCTGCCGCATGATCCGGCCATGCGACTGCCCTCAAGAATGACGCTCGGCCTCGCGCCGCTCCTGCTCGTCTGTGCTTGCTCCTCGACGGCGACCACCGTCGAGACGTTCAGCGATCCTGCGGACGCCACCGAGGGCGTGGTGGCAGCGCTGCAGGCGGATGACACCGCCGAGGCCAACCGGATCTTCGGGCTCTATGCCCGCTCGTCGGTGCTCCGCAACTCGGTCTTCTACGCCCTGGTCGAGGCGGCGTCCGGCGAGTTCTTCGCGGGCAATGACGCGAGCGGCCGACGCCTCGTTGAGTTCGCGCAGGTGAACTTCCCGGGGGCAGGCTACGCGAGCGCCGATGCGCTCGAGGCGGAGCTGCGGGCGGGGCTCGGTGAGGGCCTCGAGGTGGTGGAGTCCGCCTACGCCAACGCGACCGAGGCCCTGCTCGAGCTGGGACGGATCCAGGACGCGATCGACAACGAGGACGGCCTCCTCGCCCAGGAGCGCTTCGAGGCGTTCATGCAGTCGTGGAACGGGGAGCCGGCCGAGCTTCAGGCAGAGGTCGATCGGATCGAGCAGCAGTTGACCGAGGAGTGAGGCCGTACCCGCTGCTCAGGTCTCCGATCAGCGGCGTTGGAGCAGGCTGAACCCGAACCAGCCCGCGGCGTAGGTCGTCGCCGCCACGAAGGCCAGGTGTCCTCCCGCAGGGGGCGTTGTGAACCCTGCGGAGAGGGCGAGGCCCGCCGCGAGGCCAGCCCCTGCGCCCAAGGCAGCCTCGAAGGGGGGCGTCAGCGCGGGACGTGGGGGCGCGGGGTGCCCTCGGACGGAGCGGACCCGGCGTAGCGCTCCTCCGCTCCACCCACCCAGGGCGCCGAGCAAGGAGAGGTGCAGGGCGTACATGGCGGGAGTGTCGAGCCCGTGCTCCACCGCAAGGGGGGCGGCTGCCGCGAGCCACGAGAACGCAGTCACCGATGCCAGCAGGGCCAGCGAAGCACGGACCTGGTGTCCGATGGAGGTGGCCCGCTCGCGGTGATGCTCCTCTCGCTGCGCCTCCGCCGCGTCGTGGAGGGTCAGGAGATCGCAGAGTCCAGGGGTCCAGCCGGGCGTGAAGCCGTCGAGCCCGAGGTCCTGTCGGGTGGGGGCGGAGAGGCTCCTCCAGAGCCGCGCGAACTCGACGCGACGCCCGGGGCCGTCGAGGGCGAAGAGGCCCGCCCGTGCGGCCCGCACCTGTGCGCGCCTGGCGCCTTCGAGGTCGCCGCGCTCCAGCCGTTCCTCCGCTCGATGGAGCTCGTATTGGGCAGCCTCGAGGGCCGCGTCCAGGTCCTCCTCCGAGACCTCACTTGAGAGATCGGTCACGGCGGCGCCTCCCGAGGGATCAGTCGCCTCGGGGTGAACGACGCCCACGCTCGCTCCGTGCCGGGGCAGGGCTTGTTCGCGGGTCAGCGAGAGGGCGGCTCGAAGCTCCCTCCGCTCGCCCGACGCGAGGGGGCTCAGCGGCGTGCGGAGGTCCCTGGCGCCGAGGTGGGCAAGGAGTTCAGCCTCGTCCTCGGACTCCAGTGAGAGGCGAGCCTCCTCTACCTCCATCCAGTGGAGGTGGAACCCCTGCGGGGGAGCCGCCTCGCTCGACGTGCCGCTGCGGAGACCACCGCGGGGCGACGCCAGCCAGAACCAGGTCAGCACCTGTCCGCCATCGGTCGTCTCCCGGGTCTCGCCGAGGGTCCGAAGGAGCCGCGGCGACCCGCCCAGAAAGACGCGAGCGGCACGGCGAGCCGCGGTCTCGGCGCTCTCGCCAGGTCCGACCTCGGCTCGGGGCAAGCTCGCGAGGCCACCGGACTCCATCACGGCGATCCTCGCGCCTGCCCCAGTGCGGCGGACGAGGACCACGCCTCCCGCGCTGATCACGGGCTCGGCGCCCGACCCGGTCTCTTCCCCCTCGCTCATGCCCCCGATCGTAAGGGGGCCAGCCCCCGATGTCGCGGCTGCGGGTGGGTCGGGGAAGACCGGCGAACCGCCGTGCCGTGGGCCCGTCTCGATCCAGGACGACCCCACGACCCCCGGGAGGGTCGTGCCGCTTCGCTCGGGGGCGGAGCTGCCGGCGTCTGGTCGGAGAGAGCCGACCGCGGCCACTCCATTCCGAGGAGGGGAGTTCATCCGCGGGAGGGGGGGCGCGGGGAGGCTGGCCTTGGCCAGCGGGGTCGGGCAGAGCCACGGAGCCCGCCCTCAACGCCAGGGAGCCCCCGCCGTCCGCTGAGCGGCGACGGGGGCTCCCATGATCCGGTGACCCGCTCGGGTCACTTCTTGCGGCGCGCCCTGGGCTTGCGGGCCTTGGGGACGTTGATGCCCTTGGACTCGTAATACTCGGCGAGCGTGCGCTGGGCGCCGCTCAGCGCGCGCTTGAGCTCGGCGTCCGCGGACTTCTTCGAGTTCTCTACGGCCTTGGTGAGGGCGCGGAAGGCCGCGTTCATTTCCTTGGCTGCGGGGTCGGCCTTCACCTTCTTCGCGGCTTTTCGCTGCTTGAGATCCTCGATCCTCTTCTGGAGATCCGCGATGAGTTCCTCATCCGTTCTGCGGTAGCGAGTCTTACCTGCTTTCGGTTTACGTTCGGCCATAGGTGCTCTTGGTTTCTGTCGATCCAGTGGATGCTAGCCGTCGGGAAGATCTCTCGATTGAAACGGCCTTGTTTACAACGCTATCGGATAGTTCGAGGTCAGTCAACATGCAATAAGATGCGGGCTATCCCCATGGTTGGGGATAGCCCGCTTGTTAGTGGAATGTTGGCTACTTCAGGCCATTAGGACTTCGCGCGCTTGCCGCCCTTGGCCCTCTTCGCCTTCTCTTCGTCCGTGAGCTGGTCCTCGAGGGCGGCCAGCATGGGCTTGAGGTTGGCAAGCATCGAGGCCGCGGCGGACATGGCCGAGCCCTTCTCCTCGAGGAGGCCCGAGCGGTCCGCGAGCAGCTCGTTGGCAGCCTCAAGCGCCACGGTGAGCTCGTCTGCCTGGGTCTCCTGGTCGGCGAGGCGAGCGCTCGCGGCCTTCAGCCTCGTGTCGAGGTCCTCGGCCCGCTGCTCCGCCTTGGCGAGGCGCGCTGCCTGCTTCTTGGCCTCGGATCGAAGGGCCGTGATCTCCTTGGACTGTCCCTTCTTCTCCTTGCGGGCCTCCGCGAGGCGCGCGTCGACGGCCTCGATGGCCTTTTGGCGGTCCTCGATCTCCTTGCGCAGCCCGGCGATCTCAGCCCCGGTAGCCTGCTCGAAAGTCTCGAAGCGCTCGCGCTCCCCGGCCATCTCAGCGGTCCGCCGCTCGATCTCAGCCCCTGCCTCCTCGAGCGCTCGGGCGCGCTCGTTCGACTCGGCTTCTGCAGCCTCGAGGCTGCCTGCGATCCGGTCCCTTTCTCCGCCGAGGGCGTCGATGTCCTGGGCGAGGCGTGCCTCGTTCTCCCTGAGACCCGCCACAACGCCGGCCTGTTCCTCCCGGAACGTCGCCATGGACTGTTCGGTCGCGGCGAGGACCGCTTCACGCTCGCCGAGTCTCGTTGAGAGGTCCGCGGCTTGCTGGTCCGCGCTGGCCGCGGTCTCGCGTGCCTCAGCGAGGGCGCTTGACACCTCCTCGAGCTGTCCGGTCGTCTGCTGCAGCTCCTCGCTCTTGCGCTGGTTGAGCTGCTGGGTCTCGGACAGTCGCTCTTCGAGCGCGCCCTGCGCGGCCTCGAGCGCAGTGCGCTTGGCTCCGAGCTCCTCGACCTTGGCCTCGAGGGCTTCGCGCTCCTCGGTGGTCCGCTGGAGCTCGTGGCTGGCGGCGCTCGCTCGCTGGGCCTCGACCTCGATGGCGGCCTGAAGCGACTCGACCTCGGAGGAGAGGTCGGCGCGCTTGCGCTCGAGCTCCTCCGTCTGTTCGGTGGCCTGACGGCGTTCTGCGCCGAGTTGGCCCCTGAGCTGCTCGAGGTCTGCCTCGAGGGATGCGCCGGTCTCGAAGAGGTCGTTGCGTTCCGCAGCGGTGGCGACCGCCTCGGTCCTGGACTGCTCGAGCTCGCGGGTCAGCCTGGAGAGGTCCTGCTCAAGACCAGCGGCGTGTTCGGTGAGCGTCTCTCTCGAGCGCTCGCCGGTCAGCGCCTCCGAGACCGCGGCCTCCAGCTGGTTCTTCAGGTCTTCGGCCTCGACCGAGAGGGCCTCCGCTTCGCCCGCGAGTTCGTCTCGTCGTGCGGCGAGCTCGGCAA
>CBFHHK010000013.1:8878-22539 GCA_965655435.1 Planctomycetota bacterium
GCCTGGAGCTCCTCGATGGTGGAGGAGAGCTGGGCCTCGGTGGAGGACTTCTGCTCGTCGGCGGCGCGGGCCATGGTGGCGTGGCGCTCGACCTCGGCCTGGAGCTCGTCGATGGTGGAGGAGAGCTCCAACGTCCGGGCGGTCTCCTGGTCGAGAGCCGCACTTGCCGAGTCAGCCGCCTCGGACGCCTCGGTGAGCTTGACCCCCTCGGCCCCGAGGGCCTCCTGGAGCGCGCGCACGTTCCCCTCGAGGCCCGCGCGCTCCTGCGCCGTCGTCTCGTGGGCGGCGGTCTGTTCGGCGAGCGCCGCCTCGACCTCGTCGGCGTGCTTGGCGCTGTTCTCCAGCTGGGTCTCGAGGGACTGGATGAGTTCGTCCACCTCCCTCTCGCGGGCTGCAGCGTCTTCACGGGCCGTCTCGGCGCGACCCTCGGAGTCGGCGGAGATCTCGGCGACCTCGTCCTGGGAGGCGGCGAGGGCCTCACGGGCCTCCGTCAGCGCATCCTTGAGGTCGTTGATGGAGCCCGCAGCGACCTCCTGGTCCTCATTGAACGAGGCGCGGAGCGCCTCGGCATCCTGCCTCGCGGCCTGGAGCTGCGCCGCACCCTCGCGGGCCTCTTCACGGGCGGTCTCAAGGTCTTGCTCGAGGTTGTCCGCGCTGATGCGAGTCGCGGTGAGCTCCTCTTGCAACAGCTCGGCCTGGCGAGCGTGGGAGTCGGTGGCTTCCTTCAGCGCATCTTCGGCAGCCCCGAAGAGCTCTTCACTCGTGGCCAGGTCGGCCTCCAGCTGCTCGCAACGATTGCGAGTCTCGGCGAGGGCCGTCTCGAGGTGCGCGGCGCGGGCCTCGTGCTCCTCGCGGACGGCCGTCAGGGACGACTCCAGGTCGGCGCGGGCGCCCCGGCTGACCTCGAGGTCCCCGTCGAGTTGCTCGCAGCGAGCCCGGGACTCCTCGAGCTCGCCGTGGAGCGCTTCACCGCGTTCCTCGGCGAGGGTGAGCTCGGACTCCAGTCGTTCGACCTGTTGGCCGGCCTCCTCGAGCTCCTGGCCCAGCCCCTCGCAGCGATCCTTCGATTCGCTCAGCTGCTGGTCCAGCTCCGTCGCGCGGGCGTCGTGTTCGGCGGCAGCCGCGGCCATGGCCTCCTCGACCTCCGCGTGCGCTGCTCGAGCCTCGGAGAGCTGTCCGTCGAGCTGCTCGCTCTGCTCTTGGGCAGCCTGAAGATTGGACTCCAGCTCGGCGGCTTGGGCGCGGTGCTCCTCGTCGCTGGCGCTCATGGAGGCCTCGAGGCGGGCGCAGGTTTCCTCTGCCGTGGTCAGCTGCGCGGCGAGCGCCGCGCCGCGCTCGGCGGATTCGTCCGCCGCGGTCTCGAGGGCGGCCACCTGAGCTTCGAGGCTGGTGCGCGCCTCGCGGGCGAACTCTTCCTGGGCCGAGAGGGCCTCCTCTTGGGCGGAGAGGGCCTCTTCGCTGGCCGAGAGGGCCTCGGTCTGCTCGGCCAAGGACGTCGCCAACTGGTCACCGCGCTGGACGGCTTCCTCAAGCTCGGCGAGGGCGGCCTCGGCTTCGTTGCGCGCGGTCTCCAGCTCCTGCTGGGCGCCGTCGCGGCTGCTCCGGAGCTCCTCGTTCTGCTCCTGCAAGTCGGCCGTCTCCGTCTCGAGGGTGGCGGAGCGCTGGTCTGCGGCCTCGAGCTTCGCGTCGGAGGAGGTCAACGCCTCACGGACCTCTTCCAGCTGTTGTTCCGCGCCGGAGAGCTCATCCCTCAGCCTGCGGGCCTCACCCTGAGTCGCGTCCAGGCGGTCCGAGGTCTCCCCGAGCTGCCCCTCGAGCGGGTGCAGGGACTCGATGCGCGCGGTCAACTCGTCGATCACAGTGGTCTGGCGCTCCAGCTCGACCTCCTTCTCCCGGGTGGCCTCGTGGATCCGCTCACGCCATGCCGCGACGTCGTCCTGGAACTGGGCCACCTCTCGGGGCCCGGTGTCCTCCACCGGGAACTCCGGGGACGCCACGGGGGCCTTCTCCGCGAACTTCGTCGAGATCCCCTCGTGGGCGTCGAGGGCCTTCTGCAGGCGTCTCATCTGCCGTGTCTGCTCGCTCAGGCGCGTGCGGAGGGCGGTCTCCGAGCGATCGAATTCGCTGATCACCCGCTGCACGCGGTCTTCCATCTGCACGTAGACCTCGTAGCGTTCACGCACCTGGCGGGTCATCTCCTTGGCAAGGGAGGCGCGTTCACGGCGGTTTCGGTGCTCGGCGACGGCGAAGGCGAGGAGGGCTCCGGCGACGGCGGAGCCGAGGCTCACAAGCATGGCGATGACGGGGATGGACATGGTCTCGATGTCGGAATCCGGCCTTATGCATCCGAAGACCGCCGTTCGAATCCGTGACCGCCAGGGCCCTGCGTCTCTCCTCGGGACATGGGCGCGGTGCGCCGGATGCTCGACCGAGATGGAGAATCCGTGCATCGCTTCGGGATTGCGGCGCGACTCCCCTGGCGAGTGAGGGCCTACGCGACGGGTGCCAGTTTTGCCGCGCGGATCAGGCGTCGCGGCTCGCGGCGACCGGGACGATGTCCCACCCGACCTTCTGCTCCCACTCCACCGCACCGCGCCCGTTCTCTCATGGTTGATCTCAGCTCCCAATCCGCGTGTCCGCCGCGCGTGGAGAGGGAAGAGCGCCCGAAGCGGGTCCCCTTGGCGCCGCCGGCACCACGGCGCCTGAAGGCTGTGGCGCCCCCGAGAAGCCGGGAAACGTCCAGGGAATTGCCGAAGGTGATCGAGGCGGGACCCTGCGGCGCTACCATGAGCGCGACCGTCTGCCGTACTGAGCGCGACGGCGACTCATACATGAACCCCCGTTCCGCCCAGGAAACCTCGCTGCTCGCCCGGGTCGCCGATGGCGACCCCTCCGCTGTCCGAGACGTCCTGTCTCGGTACTCGGCGCTGGTCTGGTCGCTCTCGTCGAGCCTCTCCAAGGACCCGCATGAGGTCGAGGACGTCGTTCAGGACATCTTCGTGGATGTCTGGCGGAGCGCCGGCCGCTACGACCCCGCGGTAGCCTCCGAGGCGACCTTCATCGCCACAATCGCGCGCCGCCGCGTCATCGACCGCCGCCGCCGCGCAGGGCGACGCGTTGATCCCGAGCCTCTCGACGAGGAGCTGGCGCCCGGTGCCGAGGACGAGGGGCTCCGACAGGTGGACCTCGACGACGAGGCGCAGCAGGCGCGGGAGGCCGTGGCGCAGCTTTCGGGCGATCGCCGTCGGGTGCTCGAGATGTCCGTGGTCGAAGGCCTGACCCACCGCGAGATCGCGGCCGACACAGGGATCCCCCTGGGAACGGTGAAGAGCCACATTCGCCGCGGCCTCGCCGAGGTCTCCGAGAAGCTCAAGGCGCGCCGCAGCGTGGTGGAGGACCGATCATGATGGTCGGACCCGGAATGCCGTCTCACGATGGCGAGAGCCGAGAAGAGCTCGCGGCCATCGCCGCGCTCGAGGGGCTCGGAGTGCTCTCCGACAGTCAACGTGCCCTTGTGGACGAGGACCGGGTGCGCGAGCTCGAGCACGCCGCAGGTGCGCTCTTCATGGCCCTCGGCCGCGCCCAGGAGAAGCAGGCTCCCAACCAGATCGTGGACCGACTGGAGGATGTCCTCTCTGCCCAGGCTGCAGCGGACGCCCAAGACGCTCGACATCGGGGTCACTCCCACCTCCACGACACGCTCCGGGACGTGCCGCAACGCGCGCCGCAGGCCCCGTTTGCCCCCCGCCCGACGCCGCAACCACAGGTTGTGCCCGAGGCCGAGCCCGACGGCGATCGACAGGGTTCGGACCTGGCTGGCGAGATGCCGGCGAGCGACGCGCCCGGTCCTTCATCCCCCGGGTCTTCCTCCGGTGCGTCCTCCACGTCCTCATCGGAGCGCCCGCTGCTTCGCCTCACCCTCGTGGGGGGCTGGTTGGCGGCGGCCGCACTCCTCGTGGCGACTATCGCAGCCTATGGCCGCGTCTCCTCGCTCGAGGCCACCTTCGGCGCAGGATCTCCCGAGCTCCGGCGCAGTGAGATGATCGCCACGGCCGCCGACGTCGAGGTGTTGCCCTGGACCACCGAGGGGGTTTCGGGGGACGTGACCTGGAGCGCCGCCCGGAACGCCGGCTTCATGCGGATCGAAGGTCTGGCCATCAACGACCCGTCGGTCTCCCAGTACCAGCTCTGGATCTTCCGTGGCTCGGACTCAGCAGCCGAGGCTCACCCCGTGAGCGGCGGGGTGTTCGACGTCTCTGGTGCAGGTGAGGTGATCATCCCCATCGACGCTCAGCTTCAGCTCGGTCGCGCGGGGCTCTTCGCGGTCACGGTGGAGGAGCCCGGGGGCGTCATGGTCTCGAAGCGCGAGCAGGTCGTCCTGATCGCGGCCCGGGCCTGAGATCGCGGGGAGGCGGCCTCGTCTCCCTGTCTTGCGCTGCCCGCCGGCGTGGACGTCGGCCCGCGCGGGCCCGTGTCCATGTCCCCGCCCTCAGCCGCGTCTCGGGTCGGCCGGGCCCACCGCTGCGGCGTCCTGTGAGTGGTCATGCAGCCCCGCGCCCCTCGCCCTTCGTCGCAGGGTCGCGAGGTCGGCTATGACCCGAGGGGGCGCCGCGGCTCCTGACGGTGGTCGGACGCCCAGGGGCGAGCGGCCGGGTGAACGTCGCCGCCTCCGGCGATCCACCCCTCGGAAGAGTGACGCTGGGCGAGGCGAATGTGGCCCGTCGTCCATGCCGGCGGCACGCTCGCCCGCCTCGGGGTGGGGCCGCCATGGCGGGGCGAGTGGGCCTGCAGCCCGAGTTCGTCCTGCAGCCCGAATCGATCCTGCAGCCCGAGTCGATCCTGCAGCTTCAGTCCACCCTGCAGCCTGAGCTGGCCCTGGGGGGCCGGTCGAACCTGCCGCGCGAGCTAGCACTGCCATTGATCCGGGGGCTCCGCAGCCTGGAACTCTGCGCGCCCCCCCCGAGGCGGGAGAGAGCGCAAGCGGAGTGCCCCAAGGGCGCCGCCGCACCTCGTCATGGGGCCTGGGGCAGAAGGCGGGCCAGCCAGTGGCAGGCAGCGGACTCTGCGCTGCGGACTCTGCGCTGCCGACTCTGCGCTGGAGACGCTGCGCTGGAGACGCTGCGCTGGAGACGCTGCGAGTTGGCCCTCGCCGAGGAAGCCCAGCGGCAGAAACCCAGCGGCAGAAACCCAGCGGCAGAAACCCAGCGGCAGAAACCCAGCGGGGAGGGTCGAGCGGTGGTGGCGCCAGAGGTCCAGGGTGCTCCGAGCTCAGCGCTCTGTCAGCTGGGACCGGGGAGATCCGCGTCCTCGAAGCGAGCGCTGCCAGCGACCGAGGGGGTCAGTTGAGGCCGACGAGGGCTCGCGCTGATTGGACGCCGTTGATGAGGTCCTTCGCGAACCCGTCTGCGCCGAGCTTCCTGGCGTCCTCTTCGCTTCGAAGTGCGGGGCCACCCACGAGAACCGGGATCGAGCTATCGCGTGAAGCCAGGTAGCTGGTCAACGCGTAGCGCTGCGCCACCAGCGTCGCCGAGACGGCGATCACGTCGCAGCCGTACGCCGCGGCCGTCGCGTCGATCTCATCGGCAGGGGTGTCGGCTCCGGCGAGGGCGACGCGCCATCCGTCCTGCTCGAGGAGCAGCGCGAACGCGACCAGCCCGGTGTCGTGGGCGTCGCCAGGGACGGCGGCGACCAGCACCGCCTTGCCGTTGCGCGTCGCCGGCGGCAGGGCCGCCGTGAGCCCGTGGAGGGCGCTCCGGAGGGTGGCGGTGATGACGTGCTCGGCGGCGACGCCCATCTCTCCGACGTGCCAGCGCCGCCCCGCCTCTCGGGCGGCCGGCAGGAGGATGTCGATGACCGCCTCATTCAAGCTGAAGACGCCGCCTCGGACGCCGTCGAGCAGGTAGTTGCGCGCGCTCGCGAGGTCGCCGAGGAGCGCGAGGTCAAAGAGCTCCAGGGCTCGGGAGCCGTCGAGCAGGCCGGTCGACGGTGCGGCCGGTTCGGCCAGCGCCACGGCGGCAGCATCGAAGAAGCGGTCGATGGAGGTGTCGCTGTTGCCCGGGAGCTGGGCGGTCAACGTCTCCCGCATGCTCTCGAGCGCCACGGTGACATCCCCAGCCTCGACATCCCGCGCGGTGATGACCGCCCGGAACCAGACCATGTCGTCGGCAAACAGCTTCACCTCATCGGCCTCGAGCGCCGACGCGAGTGCCTCGAGTCGAGCAGAGAGCGCCTTCCGCCAGGAGTCGAACCCCGACTCACCGTACCGCGTGTCCGATGCCTCGATCTTCTCGAACAGGCGGGCTGTCGAGAGGCCGGCCAACCCGCGACTCGTGGTGCGGATGAGCTCTGCGGTGAATTCAGCGGCTCGGGTCATGGTCATTCATCCCGGTGGCGGTGGGAGATTCCGTGCGGTCAACCCGCGGGGTCGCGTCCTGTGGAACTTGCCGGGATCCGCCGCTCGCCGCTTGAAGCAGCGTTCGACTGGCCAGCATGAGGCAGGGCACCACAAGAGCGTATTCGATGGAGAGCGCCAGGTAGCCCATCCAGCCGCCGGGAACTGACGTCGCGCCGATCCTGGTGCCGGACCAGAAGGAGAAGGGGCCTCCGATCGCGCTGAGGAGGAACGCGAGGCGGGTGCGGCCGTTCAGCCACGAGAGGGAGGAGTTGAGCAGAGAGCCGAACGCGACCCAGAGCGTGACGATCCAGAGGGGGGCAAGGAGGAGCGCTCCGGCGCCACTGGACGGCTCCGGAGCGGCGCCCTGCAGCGCGCCCGCTGCGGCCGGGAAGGCGATCCAGCCGGAGGTCCGCAGGGCGGTGTCCAGCGCCAGCCCCAGGACCCCCGCCAGGGCCCAGAGGCGCAGCTCTGCGCTCCTGTAGGGGGTGAACAGGAGGTTCACCGGGAGCAGAAAGGCGGCGGCGAGGGGGCCAACCCATGGCATGCCCTCTGCGGCGCCGTAGACGCACACGAACCAGACCAGCTGGAAGACCACGAAGTTGACCAGCTTCCCCGCGGTGCTCGGGGCCCAGGGGGCCCAGGGGACATCGGCGGACGCGGGCGTCCCGGGGGTTGTGTCCTGCGCGCTCAACCGCGCTGCGCGAGCGTTGCCGCGACAGGAGGGGAGAACGAGCGGCCTGCGCGTGCGTAGGTGAGGTGGGCGACCGAGATGTGACGCTCGGCGAAGCCACCCTCGCAGTAGCAGAAGTAGAAGTCGAAGAGCCGCAGGAAGTCCTCGTCGAAGCCCATCGCGAGCGCCTCTTCACGGCGCTCCCGCAGCGCGTCGCGCCAGATCCGGAGCGTGGGCACGTAGTGGACGCCGATGTCCTCCATGTGGACCGGACGGAGGTCGCTGGTGCGAGAGGCCGCCTGGGAGAGGGCGGTCACCGAGGGGATGCAGCTCCCGGGGAAGATATGGCGCTGGATGAAGTCAACGGCCTTGCGCGCGCGCTCGAAGTGCGCGTCGTGAATCGTGATGGCCTGCATGCCCAGGGCCCCGCCCGGCTCGAGGAGGCGCGCGCAGGTTTCGAAGAAGGTCCCGTAGTGGCGCGCGCCCACCGCTTCGATCATCTCCACCGAGACGATCTTCGAGTATTGCCCTCTCAGGTCGCGGTAGTCCTTCAGGAGCACCTCGACCTGGCCCTCCAGACCGGCCTCGGAGATCCGCTGGACCGCGAACGCGTGCTGCTCCTTCGAGATCGTGGTGGTGGTGACCTGGCAGCCGAACTTCAGCGCGGCGCGGCGGGCGAAGCCGCCCCAGCCCGTTCCGATCTCCAGCAGGTGGTCGCTCGGACCCAGGTCCAACCGCTCGCAGAGCCGGTCGATCTTCGCGAACTGGGCCTCCTCCAGCGAGGCGTCCGCGCGATCGAAGTAGGCCGACGAGTAGGTCATCGTCGGGTCGAGGAAGAGGCCGAAGAAGTCGTTGGAGAGGTCGTAGTGCGCGGAGATGTTCTTTCGCGACCCCGAACGGCTGTTGTCGCGGAGCCAGTGGAAGGCCTTCAGCATGGGGAGCGAGAGTCGAGCGAGGCCCTTCTCCATTCCCTCGAGGGCGGTATGGTTCGCCACCAGGACCCGGACGACGTCGGTCGGTTCGGGTGAGGTCCACCAACCGTAGGCGTAGGCTTCCCCCGCGCCGACGCTGCCGCGCAGGGCCAGGGCGCTCCAGAAGCGCTCATCATGGACGACAACGGTCCCGTGGGCATCCGGGTCGTCCCTCCCGACGCAGCCTGCAGGAGAGACCACGACGTTGGGGGCGCCGGGGTCGGCGGGCCTCCCGAAGACCTCGCGCCCGGTGGGGGCCTCGATCGTGAGTGACCCGCTGACGATCCTCTTGAGGCGTGTACGAACGGCGCGTTCGAGCACGGAGCTGCCTTCGGTCACTTGGACCGGGGGAGGGGCCGGCGCGTCGCCGGGGACGCGCGCCTCCTCCTTGGGGTTCCGGTTCTCCGGGGCGGTCACGGTGGTCTTCGGGTCGGTGAGGGTCATGGTGCAGGCAGGGCCGCGCGGGGGGCGTGGCGTTCAGGCGCTCTTCGGGTGGGAGAAGAACGGCGTGCGCTTGGTCCAGAGCCGGAGCGCTTGCCAGTAGATGGCGGCCAGGATCTTAGCGCTCATCCAGGGGTGCCGGAGGAGGCTCTTGCGTAGCTGTGACGGACAGAGGGGGCGACGCTCCAGATCGAACGCCACGTCGAAGACCCGCTCGTTGTCCGGGCCAGCCCAGTTCTCCATCGCGACCCTCAGGGGGGACCCTGGCTCTGCGCCGGGGGCGGTGAAGCGCCAGTGGTAGCGGTGGTCCATTTCGAAGAAGGGTGAGACGTGGAAGTCCTTCTCGAACCTCCACTCAAACCATTCGCCATCGCGGTCGGCCTCGGATGCGAGCAGGACGTACTGATGACGCTCGTTCCAGGGGGTATTGGTGATCTCCGCGACGATCGAGTGGAGCGTCTCGCCGTCCGCCTCGAAGAGGTAGTAGAAGGAGACGGGGTTGAAGCAGTAGCCGAGCAGCGCGATCTGCGTCAGGAGTCGTATGGGGCCCTCCGGGGGGGGCTCTCCCGTCTCTCGGCGGACCCTCTCCCTGACGGCCTCGCGCAGCGGGCGGTCCGTGGGGCCGAGGAAGTCGCGCCTGCGGAAGGAGCCGATGTTGGGCCGCTCCACGCTCCATAACCAGGCCCCGTCGAACACGTCGTCGAGCTCCTCCAGGTCGAGCAGGAGCTCGAACACCCGGTAGGTGAAGCGGTGCTGCCGCGGCTGGTGGCGCGCGTGGACCACGCGGCCCTCGTAGACAGCCGAGGCGCGCATGGGGGGGCGGCTCATCGCGAAGCGCCAGCGGCCTCCGGCGTGGCTCCCGCGATCCCTGGTCGGAGCTCCTCGGGCCTGGCCGGGAAGCCCGGCTCCACGCCCATGGCCACGAGGACCCGGCGGGCGCTCTGGACGCCGTCTTCGTGGAACCCGTACTGCCAGTAGGCGCCGCAGTAATGGACCCCTCGGACCCCGTCAATCTCGGCGTGCCGCCCCTGGGCCCGGACCGATGCCGCGTCGTAGACGGGGTGGGAGAAGACCGTTTCCCTGACGACCTTGGCAGGGTCGATCCGGTCCTTGCAGTTGAGCGTCACGAACAGGTCGTCGGGGCCCTCGATCGACTGGAGCTCGTTCATCCAGTAGGTGACGCGCACGAGGTCGCCCTCCGACGGCGCGGCGGCGGGCACGTGGACGTTCCATGCGGCCCAGGCGGCCTTGCGCTTCGGCATGAGCGAGGCGTCGGTGTGGAGGATGACCGAGTTGGGCTGGAAGCGGAGCGCCCCGAGGACGTCCTGCTCCACCTCCGTGGGCTCCTCCAGCATGCCCAGGGCCTGGTCGGCGTGGCAGGCGAGGACGACGCGATCGAAGCGTTCCGGCGCCTCGCCGGCGACGGTCACCTCCACGTCCCCCGCGCCGCGGGCCGTGACGCGCTCCACCGGAGCGGAGGTGCGGATTCGGTCCTCCAGGGGCTCGAGGAGCTTCTCTGCGTAAGCCCGGCTACCGCCGCGCACCGTGAGCCACGGCGGTCGGTCGTCGACCTGCAGGAAGCCGTGGTTGGCGAAGAAGCGGACGAGCGTCCGCGCGGGGAAGTCGAGGATCTCCCCGGGCTTGCCCGACCAGACGGCGCAGGCCATCGGGACCATGTGCCAGTCGATGAAGGCCTTCGAATAGCCGCCTTGGCGCAGATACTCGCCGAGGCTCGGTCCCGGCTCACCGGCCGGTAACTGGAGCAGCTCAGGAGCCTCCTTGTAGAAGCGCAAGATGCCCCGGATCATGCTCCAGAAGCGGGGCCGGAACAGGTTGCTCCATTGGGCGAAGAGGCTGGCCGTGCTGGTGCCGTTGTACTCGACCCCGGGCCCCTCCATCCGGGCGCTGAAGCTCATGTCGCTCGTATTCCACGGGACGCCGAGCTCCTCCAGCAGCGAGCAGAAGCCGGGGTAGGTCCGCTCGTTGAACACGATGAAGCCCGTGTCGACCACGTACTCCCGGCCGTTCACGGTCACCTCCCGGGTGGCCGTGTGGCCGCCAATCCGGTCGCGCGCCTCGAGCAACGACACCTCGTGCCCGGCGTCGTGGAGACGCCGCGCGGTCACCATTCCGGCGACGCCGCTGCCAACGACAGCGACCTTCAAGGAGCTTGGCAGGGCAGCATCCGGCGCGGGTCAATAACAGGAGTCGAGGCGCGAGGCGGGGCTCAGCTCTGAATGCGCCTGGCCGCAAGCGCTCGCTCGGGTACCGGTCGCAGGTCCCAGACAAGACCAACGGCAGAGAGCGCCTTGAGGATGTAGAAGGACACGTCGAACTCCCACCAGTAGAAGCCCTGTCGCGCAGACGCGGGGTAGTGGTGGTGGTTGTTGTGCCAGCCCTCGCCCAAGGTGATGAGCGCGATGAGGAAGCTGTTCCTGCTGGTGTCCTTCGTCGCGAAGCGGCGAGAGCCGAAGACGTGCGCCAGGGAGTTCACAGTGAACGTGCCGTGGTAGAGGGCGATCGTCGACACGACGAAGCCCCACACCAGCATTTGCCAGCCGTTCGTCCCGAGGCCGGGAGCCCACGTCTCGAGGGCGACGCCCAGCAGGAAGACCGAGATGCCGAGGAGCGTCGGGGCGACGATGTCGAAGCGGTCCAGGAACCGAAGCTCGGGGAACTTGGAGAAGTCCTTCACCCGCTCGAGCCGTGTGGCGAAGTTGCTGCGGTCCAGGACCCAGCCAACGTGGCTCCAGAAGAACCCACGCTGGGTCGGCGAGTGAATGTCCTCGGGCTGGTCGGAGAACTCGTGGTGGTGGCGGTGGTGCGCTGCCCACCAGAGCGGACCACGCTGCGCGGCGCTCGCGCCGATGACCGCGAGGCAGAACTGACCGAAGCGCGAGGTGCGGAAGGCTCGGTGGCTGAAGTACCGGTGGTAGCCCGCCGTGATGGCGAACATGCGGAGCACGTAGAGGCCGACCGCGACGCCGAGGGCGACCCAGGAGAACCCGACCACGAACACGAAGAGGCACGCGGCGTGCATCGCCAGGAAGGGCACCACGCGCCCCCAGTCGATCTTCGCCTTCGCGGGGCTCTCGGCGGTGGCTGCGCTCACCGCGGTGGCGACGGTCGGGTCGTTTTCCACGCCGTTCCAGGAGTCGAACCAGCGAATCACGGCGAGAGAGGAGCGCTTGAGAGAAGCTTGCATCAGGAGTTCACTTCTTGGCCGACCCTACCGTCCGTGTTCGCGGACGAGGCCATGGCGGTGTCAACTGTGGTGGGGGCGAGGCGGTAGTGGGAGACAGCCCACTCCGACCCGTTGCGGAAGCCAAAAAGCTCCTCGCAGGCGAGGAAGAAGATACGCCAGCGCTGGAACCACGTTCCCGCCGCCGCACCGTAGGTGTCTCTTAGCACGGGCATGATGGCGGATTTGCGGTTTTCGAGGTTCTCTCTCCAGAGTTTCGCGGTCCTCGAATAATGGCGACCATTGACCACATCGTGCTGCTCAACGGCGAAGGGCAGCGAGTCGCGTTGGGTGAGCGCGACGAGCAGGTCATCGGCCGGCATCATGCCGCCCGAGAAGAAGTGCTCGCTCATCCAGTCGGTGTCGTCGCGTACGTCAAAGGGGTAGTTCAACGTCTTGTGGGTGAAGACGTGGATGAACATCCGGCCTGCGTCATCCAGCCACCTGCGGGCGCGGCCGAGGAGCTCGGGCCAGTTCCGCATGTGCTCAAACATCTCGACGGAGACGATCCGGTCGAAGCGGAAGCCCTCGGGCCGCCCCTGCAGCGCTTCGAACTCGTTCATGTCGGCCGTGATGACCTCGATGTTCTTCAGCCCTCGCTCCTCGGCGCACTCCAAGATGAAGCGCCGTTGGGGGGCCGAGTTGGACACCGCCGTGATGGAGGAGTTGGGGTAGTGCGCCGCCATCCAAAGGGTGAGGGAGCCCCAGCCACAGCCCATCTCAAGCACAGCCTGCCCGTCCACGAGCTGCGCACGCTCGCAGGTCAGCTCCAGCATGCGGGCCTCCGCGGTCCCGAGGTCCTCGTCACCTCGCTCGAAGAAGCACGAGCTGTACTTCAGGTGAGGCCCGAGTGACTTCAGGAAGAAGCCGGGGGGCACCTCGTAGTGCTGCTCATTCGCCTTCTCCGGCACGTCGGCCACGGGGCCGCGCTCCATCTCCTTGATCCACGAGTCGGTGGAGCTCGTCGGGCTCGCCTTCTCGTCCTCGAGGCGTTGCACCAGGAGCCGCCTCACGCCCAGCTTGAGGAGCGGGAGCGGAACGAGTCCCCTGTCGACGAATTTCAGCGCGGTCTTCATGGCTATCGGGCGGTGGGCGGCCTCGGTTCAAGGCCAGGGGTCATCGGCGGGAGCGAGGTCACCTGAGGCGCTCCCGGGCGCGGGGGCGCGACAACCTGTCTCTTCTGCTGCGGTCTTCGTGCGGTCGCTCGCAGCGGATGAGGTGAGATGGTCCCCCCGCGGGGCCGACAGGATAAGGGACGGGAAGGGCCGCGGGGCTCCCTGTCCCCCTCACTCTGCGGACCTCGCCTTGGCCCTGCAGGGGGGCACGGAGCCCTGTCACCCCTGGCCCACGCGGCGGCCTCATCCAGTCGAAGGTGAGGTGCGAAATCCAAGGTAGGCCTCGGCGCAGGGCCAGCACCCGTGGATGCTGCTCCAGTCGCGAGTCGGACCGGGTTCCAAAGCGCAGGCAGCGCGAGAGATAGGCACATGAGGCGTACAAGATCGGTAACACCGTCCCCCCCCCGCTCAGGACGCGTGGTCCGGGCCCTCCTGCTCACCGGTGCCGTGGGGCTCGTGCTCTCCGGCGTGGTGATCAGCGGGTGCGGCTCGATGGCCGTCGAGGAGGTCAGGGAGCAGACGCTCTCTCTCCCCAAGAACGCCCGCCTGCAGGAGCACCTCAGGACCGGCACGACGGACGCAGGGGAGCCGTGGATGGCCGCCGAGCTTCTCCGCGCCGCGCCAGAGGCCGCACCGGCCGCTGCTGACGGGGCGGAGCGGGCGCCTGTGGAGCGTGGGGCGCGGAGCCCCATCGTCCTGGTCCATGGGACCCCGGACGGCATGGGAGCCTGGACCCGCGTTCTGTTCGGCGAGGACGGGATCGCGGGGCAGGAAGACATCTACACGGTCGAGGTGCTGGGGCACGGCATGCTCGGGGTCGAGGAGGGCG
>CBFHHK010000013.1:22637-25077 GCA_965655435.1 Planctomycetota bacterium
GAGGTGACGTTCCAGCGCTGCGCGGATCACGTGGCGGGCACGCTCCGGGCCCTGGGCCTCGAGGGCGTCACCCTGGTGGGCAACTCCTACGGCGGTGAGTTCTGCTGGCGCGCCGCTCTGGACCATCCTGACCTGATCGCGAAGGTGGTCCTGATCGACTCCTCTGGCCTGCCGCGCACGCGGGAGCAGTTCCTGAGCGAGGAGGTCAAGATGCGCGAGTGGTCCGTCGCCCGCCTCGGATACCTCGCCAACAGCGAGCCCCGCGTGGCCTCGGCGCTGGACCCGCACTTCGACGGCGGCGCCGACCCGGGGCGCGTGAGGGAGGTGTTTCTCGCGCTCCAGAACCGCGGGAACTGGAACGCCATGATTGACCTCGTCCGGGATGAGAACGGCGCGCGGGCGATGGAGTTGGTGGGGCTCGGCGCGCCGACCCTGCTGATCTGGGGGGAGCTCGACCAGGCCTATCCCCCTGACACCTTTGGCGCCACGTTCGCGGAGCGGATCCCCTCGGCGCGGCTCGTCGTGGTGGAGGGGGCGGGCCACTACCCGCACGAGCAGGCGCCCGCGACGGTGGCGCGGGAGATCCTCTCCTTCCACCGTTCAACTGCTGCGCCGGCCAACCGCTGAGCGAGTCCGCTGGTGAGCCCGACGCCCCCTCGATCGAGGCGCCGGGAGCCCCCGGGAAGCCGGGATGACCTGCGGGCCTGCGATGGCCCGTTCGGCGGCACGAGGCGTCCCGGAGCGACCGCTGCCGCGTTCGGCGCGGCGCGGGCCCCGCTCGTGGGGTGCCGGGCGAGGTCCAGCGTCGGACTCGGAGGCTAGCCCTGGGCCGGGTCCTGGGTCTGGCCCGGCAGCTGACTCGGCAGCTGACTCGACAGCTGGCCCTGCCACTGATCCGACATCAGGCCCCGCAGCTGGCCCTGCAACTGGCCCTGCAACTGGCCCTGCAACTGGCCCTGCAGCTGGCCCTGCAGCTGGCCCTGCAACTGGCCCTGCAGCTGGGTCGATCGCGGATCCGACAGCTGGGCCGGGATCTGGCCGGGATCTGGCCCGGGGGCGAACTCAGCGACGGGCGCGGCGTCGGCGGCGCCGCTTCTTGGCCGCCTTGAGTCCGGTGGGGTCACCCTCTCCAGCCGGGATCCAGCCCTCCGGCGGGGCCTTGCCCTGGACCTCGAGCAAGAACCTGGAGGGGTGGCGGGCCACCTTCTGGCCGCCCCGGGCGCGCTCCGCGCACCATGACAGCGTGAGGGCCCGCTGGGCCCGGGTGATGCCCACGTAGGCGAGCCGTCGCTCCTCCTCGACGCCGTCCTCGGCCGCGGCGCGCTGGTGGGGAAGGACGCCCTCCTCGAGGCCGACGAGGTAGACGCGGGGGTACTCCAGCCCCTTCGAAGAGTGAAGGGTCATGAGCGTCACGGCCTGCCGTCGGGCCGCGTCCTCCGCGGAGTCGCTGTCCGAGGCGCTGAGGCTCAACTCGTTGAGGAACCCGAGAAGGCCCGGCCGCTTCCGCCGGGAAATATAGTTCTCCGCGAAGTTGAAGACCTCCTCCACGGCGGCCCAGCGCTTCTCGAAGTCCGCCTCCTCGGGATAGAGTCGCCGGACCTCATCCCGATAGGCCACCTCCTCGACGACCCTCCGGGCGAGCTCCACGAGGTCCTCGCCCAGGGGGTAGAGCTTGTGCACCGCTCGCAGTCGCGCACGGAGCCCCTGGACGGCCTCGACCGCGCGCAGGTTGATCTTGTCGATCTCCTCGGCCCGGTCAAAGGCGTCGGCGACCGAGATGCCCTCCTGGGTCGCGAACTCGAGGACGCGGTCCAGGGTGGTCTTGCCCACGCCCCGCGGCGGCGAGTTGACGATCCGAAGGAGCGACGCCTCGTCGCGAGGGTTCGCGACCACCCGGAGGTAGGCGAGCACGTCGCGGACCTCCTTGCGGTCGAAGAAGCTCATGCCGCCCACGAGGACGTACGGCACCTCCTTCATGCGCAGCTCCGCCTCGAAGGGACGGGGCTGAACGGCGGTGCGGAACAGGATGGCGAAGTCCGAGTAGGCGTGCCCCTGGCTCACCAGGTGCTTGATCTCTGCGACCACCTTCTCCGCCTCCACCGACTCGTCTCGCATGGTCACGGCCATGAGCGGCTCGCCGTCGCCGATCGCCGAGCGCAGCGCCTTGTCGTGGCGGTTGGGGTTGTTCCTGATGACGCGGTTCGCGGCCCCCAGGATCTGGGCGGTCGAGCGATAGTTGGTCTCCAGCTTGATCACCTTGGCCCCGGGGAAGCTCCGCTCGAAGCCGAGGATCTTGGAGACGTCGGCGCCTCGCCAGCCGTAGATGCTCTGGTCGTCGTCCCCGACCACGCACAGGTGCTTCTCTGGCCCGGTGAGCTGACAGACAATCTCGAACTGCACCCCGTTGGTGTCCTGGTACTCGTCCACCAGGAGGTAGCGA
>CBFHHK010000013.1:25176-34176 GCA_965655435.1 Planctomycetota bacterium
TGGCGGGCCTGAAGCTCGAGACGGACGGCCTTCTTCTCCCTCAGGAGCCGCAGGGTCTCGGTGAGCAGGTCGTCGAAGTCCACCCGCCGGCTCCGCCGCAGGACGTCGCGGTACTTCTCCCACACGCGGCCGACGAGCTCGTGCTTGCTGTCACCCGCGCGGGCCAGGAACGACTCCGGGGTGTCCAGCCGGTTCTTGGCCAGGGAGATCATGGACTGGATCTCCGGCACCTTCATGCGCGCCTCGGGAATGTGGAGCTCGCGCAGGCTCAGCTTCAGGATCGCGAGCTGATCCGAGGAGTCCGCGATGGTGAAGCCTTCGGGGTACCCGATCTCCGCGGCGTACTCCCTCAGGGTCCGCAGGCAGAACGAGTGGAAGGTGCTGGCGATGACGGCGCTGGCCTTCTTCTTCCCAACCAGCTTGCCGAGGCGCTCACGCATCTCGGCGGCCGCCTTGTTGGTGAAGGTCATGGCCAGGATCTTCTCCGGGAGGACCCCGTTGCTGATGAGGTACGCGATCCTCACCGTGATCACCCGGGTCTTGCCCGAGCCGGCCCCAGCGAGCACCAGAACGGGACCGGAGGTCTGCGTCACAGCGGCGCGCTGCTCGGGGTTCAGGCCTTCGAGGATGCGGCTCATGGGGGTGTCGTGGGCCCTCCGGCCCCAGCGGGTGCAAGACCCTAGCGACCGAGGTGGGCTGATCCCACCGATTTGGACGCTCCGACTCGCGCTTCCGTTCAGCCGGCGTAGGCTTCCGTCCGATGGGTCCAGGGGATCCAGCAGCCGTGAAATCAACCGACAGCAAAGGCAAGGCGCTCGTGATCGGCGCCAGCTCCGGCATGGGGGCCGCCCTCGTCCGCCAGCTGGTGCACGAGGGCTACGCCGTGGGGGCCGTCGCGCGCCGTGGCGAGGCCCTCGGCGCCCTCGCCGAGGAGCTGGACGGGGGCACCGGGTGCCTCGTGCACCGAGCCCATGACGTGACGGACGCGGCGGCGGCGCCCGGGGTCTTCGACGAGCTGGTCTCCGAGCTCGGGGGGCTCGACCTCTTCGTCTACGCCGCCGGGGTCATGCCCGACGTCGGGCCGGAGGAGTACGACACAGAGAAGGACCTCGCCATGATCGACGTGAACCTGGGCGGCTGCGTCACGTGGACCAACCTGGCCGCGCGCCTGTTCCACACTCAGCGCGGCGGGACCATCGTCGGTATCGGCTCCATCGCTGGCGATCGGGGCCGCAAGGGGGCACCGGTGTACGGCGCGACCAAGGCGGCGCTGGCGACCTACTTCGAGTCCCTCCGGAACCGTCTCGCTGAACGGCGGGTCAAGGTCGTCACGGTGAAGCCGGGCATGATCGAGACGCCCATGACCGCGCACCTCGATGAGCTCATGATGCCGGTGAGCGCCGAGCGCGCCGCGGCGGACATTCTCAAGGCGGCGCGCGGCCGGCTCTTCGACGTCCGGCATGTGCCCCTTCGGTGGCTGCCGGTGAGCCTCGTCATCCGCGCCATCCCCTCGTTCCTCTTCCGACGGATGAGCATCTGATGGTGCCCCTGGACCCTGCAGCGGGGCCGGGTCTCCCCAGGCGAGGCCGGCCCACGATCCTCGGTCCTGCGGCGGGGGTGGAGTACGTGGAGGGGTGGGGGATGAGCACCGGTGCCCGCTCCCGGGTTTGGCGCCCGCGCACGGCCGGCGAGGTGTCGGAGGTCCTGGCTGACGCCGGCGCCCGCGGCGCCTCCGTGGCGCTGCGCGGCTCTGGCTGCAGCTACGGTGACGCGAGCATCAACCGTGAGGGGGACGTGCTGGATGTCACCCGCATGAACCGGATCCTCTCCTTCGACGAGGAGACGGGCGTGGCGGACTGCGAGGCGGGGGTGACGATCCGGGACCTGTGGCGCCACGCGCTCCCCAGGGGCTACTGGCCCAAGGTGGTGTCCGGGACCATGTTCCCGACCCTCGCCGGGGCCGCGGGGATGAACATCCACGGCAAGAACAACTACAAGGTTGGCCCCATCGGGGACGCCATCCAGGACATCGACCTGGTGCTCCCCTCGGGCGAGCAGGTCCTCGCCAGCCGCGAGGAGCGACCGGACCTCTTCCACGCGGCCATCGGCGGCTTCGGCATGCTCGGCGCGATCACGCGGGTCCGCATCGCCACGAAGAAGATCCACTCCGGCGAGATCGACGTGGCCGGTATCTCGGTGCCAAACATCGGCGCGATGATGGAGTATGTCGACGCCCACACGGACACCGCCGACTACCTCGTGGGATGGGTCGACTGCTTCGGGAGCGGCGACGCCGCTGGGCGCGGGCTGATTCACCACGCCCGCTACCTCGGCCCGGGTGAGGACCCTGAGCCCGAGCGCACCCTGCGGCTCGACCACCAGGCGCTGCCCAGCTCCATCCTCGGCTTCCCCAAGGCGGAGGTCTGGCGCATCTTGCGGCTGCTCGCGAACGAGCCGGGCATGCGGCTGTTGAACTTCACGAAGCACCAGATGGGGAAGCTCGAGCAGCGGCAGGGCTGGTATCGCCAGTCCCACGCGGCCTTCAACTTCCTGCTCGACTTCGTGCCCAACTGGAAGTTCGCCTACGGGCGCCGGCCGGGAACGGGCCTCATCCAGTACCAGGTCTTTCTCCCTGCGGAGAGCGCTCACGACGGCTTCAAGGAGATCCTCCGCCGGCAGCAGCAGCGCGGCCTCGTGTCGTACCTCGGCGTGCTGAAGCGGCACCGGCCAGACCCGTTCCTGCTGACCCATGGACTCGACGGCTGGTCGATGGCGATGGACTTCAAGGTCTCCGACGCGCGGCGCCACGACCTCTCGTCCATGTGCGACGAGCTCACGCGGGTGGTGCTCGAGCGCGGCGGCCGCTTCTACTTCGCCAAGGACTCGGTCCTCGGGCCCCGGGCCGTGGAGGCCATGTTCGACCGCGACAAGCTCGCGGCCTTCCGTGGTCTCAAGGCTGAGCTGGACCCCACCGGGTTGCTGCAGACGGACCTCTGGCGCCGCGCGTTCGGCGACGCGGGCGTCTACACGATGTCGGCCTGAGCCCACGGCCCCTGGGCTCGCCTGGCCCGGTCCGACGTGGCTCGAGCCCACCGGGGCCGAACACACCTGGGCCGCATCAACCGGGGCCGCATCAACTGGGGCAGGGCGGACTGCGAGCGGTGAGCGGTGAGCGGCGAAGGCGGAGACCTGGGGAGGGGGCCTTTGCGCGGTGCTCCGGGCCTGACCGGCCAGCCTCGTTCGCGGTCCTGGTTCGCACGGCCTGCTTGCTGGCTTCCTCACGGGCCCGCTCGCGGACCCGCTGAAGGACCCACTGAAGGACCCACTGATGGGCCGCCCATCGACACTGTCGCGGTTCCTGCTCTCGGGAGGCATCGGCTCCGCCGCGGATCCGGGGCCCTGACTACCGCCCTGTGACCGAGGGGAGTAGGGTCCCGGCTCGCCGCCACACCGCCCCACCCCTCATGTTCGGAAAACGCTTCACCTACTTCGCGACCTGCGCGCCTGGCGTCGAGCCGCTGCTCCACGAGGAGGTCCGACAGCTGGGTCTCGGACGACCGGAGCAGCAGGTCGGCGGGGTGCGCTTCGAGGGCACCATGCCTGAGGCCTGGCGCGCCAACCTCTGGCTGCGCACCGCGGTGCGCGTGCTGCGCCGTGAGGCGCGCTTCGAGTGCCCCAGTGAGTCAGCCGTGGACGAGGGCGTCGGGAGCGTGGATTGGTCGGCGTTCATCGAGCCCTCGGGGACGCTCTGGGTCGACGCTCAGACCAAGGACTCCGTGCTCGATCACAGCCGCTATCTCCAGCAGCGAGTGAAGGACGTGATCGTGGATCAGGTCCGCGCTGCGGACGGGACCCGGCCGAGCGTGGATCGAGACACGGCCGATGTTCGGGTCCACCTCCACCTGTATCGCGACCGCGCGACGCTCTCGGTCGACACCTCGGGCGCGTCCTTGCACCGGCGGGGGTGGCGGAACTCCCAGGGCCGGGCGCCGCTGGCGGAGACCCTCGCGGCGGCCTGCGTGCTGCGGTCTGGCTGGGATCGTCGTGGTCCCCTCATCGACCCGTTCTGCGGGACGGGGACGCTCCTGGTGGAGGGCGCGATGATCGCCGCGGGGATGGCCCCGGGGCTCTCGCGGGAGCGCTTCGGATTCGAGACGTGGCGCGACCACGACGCCGCGGGCTGGGCGCGCCTGCGGGATGAGGCGAGGGACAAGGTCCGCATCCCGCGCAAGCTCCGGCTCGTGGGGCACGACATCGTGCCCGATCGGCTGGAGGAGACGCGGGGGCACCTGGACGGGCTGGGCTTCACCGAGCTCGGTGACCTCGAGGTCGCCGACGCCCGCACCTTCGCGCCGCGCGCGGGCTGGAACGGCACGGTGGTCAGCAACCTGCCCTACGGCGAGCGCGTGGGGGATCACGTCGAGGAGCTGCACGGCGAGTTCGGCGCACAGCTCAAGGAGCTCACCGGCTATCGCGCCGCGCTGCTCACGGGCTCCTCCCGCCTCGCCGGGCTGCTCCGCCTCTCCCGCGCCGAGCGGCACCGCATCCTCAATGGCGGCATCGAGTGCCAGCTCGTGACGGCCGAGCTCTGAGCGCGCCTGCTGGCCATGGGCTCCGGCCGCCGAGCAGACCGGCGCCCTTCGACGCCGTACGGGGGCCTCTGGTCGAGGACCGAATGAGGTGCTGGCCGGTGTGAGGGGAACGGGCGGCGCCCGGCGACCGCTCCGGGGAGCGGCCGTCGGGGCCATGGGCCAGCTTCGGTGACCGAGCCTTGCCGGCCGAGCCCCAGCGGCCGAGCCTCAGCGGCCGAGCCCCAGCGACCGAGCCCCAGCGACCGAGCCCCAGCGACCGAGCCCCAGCGACCGAGCCCCAGCGACCGGGGATCAGCGACCGGGGATCACGGGCCAGGGATCACGGGCCAGGGCCCTGCGGCTCGACGGCGGGCCTGGAGCCGCGAGGGGAGAGTCGGATCAGGCCTCGCCGCCGGCTCCGCCCGCCTGCTCTTCCCCGACCTCTTCGGTCGCTTCGCCCTTCGGACCAGCCGGACCAGCCGGGCGCACGGGGATCTGCCGCCGTCGCTCGGCGCCGCTGCGGGGCAGGGTGAGGGTCAAGACCCCGAGGTCCACGTGGGCGTTGGCGTCCTCCATCTCGACGGCATGGGGCAGACGGAAGGAGCGTTCGAACCGACGCGCTCCGTGCTCGCCGCGGATCCGGAGCGCGCCCCGCTCGACGCTCACGTCGATGTGCTCGGCGCCAAAGCCGGGCACCAGCATCGTGAGCTGGGTGCCCGTCTCGTCGGAGGTCACGTCGACCGCGCCGGCGGAGGGCGCCTCGGTGCCGCGGGGGGCCCGGGGTCGGCCGAGGGGCCCGGCCGCCGAGCGGGTGGGGGCCGACGTCAGGGCGCGGTGGAAGATCTGGAAGGGGTCGCGATCAAAAAGAACCATGGTTCGTCCTCTGAGGGGTGGGTCTCGTCAGGCGCCGCCGGATGCGGAGCGCCTCGAGCCCTGGAGGATCAAGATCGGGGCCAGGTGCACCCCGCTGATGACGGTCGATCGAGCCCAAGGTCATGTGTGCTCAAGGGATACCGCTGCGCGGTGCCTCTTCTACGCCGTCCCTTCGGCTCGTTGCGCGGAGTGCCAAGATGACATCTTGGCCTGTCGAAATGGCCGTCCGTGCCGCATCGGCAGCGGTTAGTCGCGGCGCCGGAGGACCAGGATGGTGTCGAACTGCCGGTCCGAGAGCTCCTGGGGCTCCTCGATCTCGTAGTGGAAGTCATAGGTCCCCACATGCTCCAGTTCGGGGACGGCCCGGAGCATGCGCCGCACCTCCGCGGCGTCGTAGGTGCGGAACTCCCAGGTGGTGCGGGACCGGCGTTCTGCCCCGCCCTCGATGACCCGCATGCGGGCCTCTACCTTCTCCCGTCGTCGCGCCCGATCGGGCGGCCAGGTGGTCACGGCGCAGTCCACCTCCGCGCCGTTCCGCTCGACCCTCCAGCGCTCATGGGCCTTGCGCGAGGTGCCGTAGCGCGAGAGGTGCAGGCCCAGCAGGTAGACCCCGCCGGGTCGCAGGGCCCGCGCCACGGCTCGCAGGTGGCTGCGGGCGTCGCGCTCGCTGAGCAGGTACTTGAAGGTGCTCACCAGGCAGTGGGCGAGGTCGAAGCGGCCCGGCGTTTCGAAGCGGGCCATGTCGCCCTGGACCACGGTCCCGGCCAAGCCCTCCGAGCGCAGCCGCTCCCGGCTATAGCGCACCATGGCGTCCCCGAGGTCGAAGCCCCGGACGCGCCAGCCCCTCGTGGCCATGGCCGCGAGCAGGCGGCCGGAGCCGCACGCGGGCTCGAGGACCCTCCTGCCGCGACCGGGGGCCGCGTGACGCTCGAAGGCGGCCTCGAGGAAGGTCGCCTCGAGGTCGGTGTCCACGTCGTAGATGGCGTCGTAGTACTCGGGGGCTTCGTACCAGTCGAAGTCCTCGTATCGCCCGGCCTGGCGTTGCGCCCGGGAGGTCATGATCCGCCGTGCCACCGCTTGCGCGCGGTCACGCTGACGATGCGGTCCTCCTCGGGGATCCAGGCGGTGAGCTCTCCGCCGTAGACGCAGCCGGTGTCCAGCCCGCGGGTGCGCTCGAGCTCGACCAGGCCGCGCCGGGCCCAGTGCCCGAAGACGACGGTCCGGGGCTCTCCGGCCCTGGTCCGCCAGAAGTGGTCCCAGGGTTGAAACGGGTCCCCCGGGGGGGGCCAGTCGCTCTCCGGCTGCGCTCCGGCCGAGTCACAGTGGCGGGCGCGGAGCGCGAACTCCACGGCCTCGTCCTCGGCGTCGAGGAGGTCCCTCCCCGTCAGGAGCTCGACCGGGTCGGTCCAGGCGGGGTGGATCCCCGCGTGGAGGCAGATCACATCCTCCCAGCCGAGCACGAGGGGCTGCTGCTCGAGCCAGCCGAGGAGGATTTCGCCGTCCGGGGCGGCCAGGAGCGCTTCCAGCGAGGTCCTGCGGCCCCTCCAACTGGGGTCATGCCACTGCCTCAACATGTGGACATCGTGGTTACCGAGGACGGGGCGGGCGCCGAGCTCCCGGCACAGGCGGACGCATCCCACGGAGTCTGGACCCCGGTTCACGAGGTCTCCGACGGGGTGGAGGGTGTCCCCGGCGGGATCGAAGCCCACCTTGGAGAGCAGGGCCTCGAACTCCTCCCTGCACCCCTGGAGGTCCCCGATGAAGATGCGCCGGCCGTTCATGCCCGCAGTCTACGGCCTGGGATCTTCCAGCCCGAGGACCCTCGACACGGGGCGGCCCCCTTCCTACTCTCTTTGGCCGCGATCGCCCCGGATGCCCCGGGGCGGCGGATCAAAGCCATGGCCAAGTCACAGTTCAAAGCAGGCGGACCCACCCGTGGCCGCCGTCGTGTCCGGAAGATCGGCATGGGGTCGGGCAAGTTCCTGCTCGCCCGTAAGGACGCCCGCAAGGGTGTCGTCCTCTCCAAGGCGGAGAAGGGCGAAGAAGAAGCGAAGAGCTGATCGAGGCGCCCTTCGAGCGTGTCCACAGCTGCGCTCGCATGCGCTCTCGCTGCTGCCGCCAGCTGGGCGGTGGCCTCGATTTCCATCAGCCGCGTCCTCGCGCGCGGTGACGTCAGCCCCGCTGCCGCCAACCTGTTCAAGAACGGGGTGGCGGCTAGCTGCTTTTTGGCCCTGGCCCTCGCGGGCAACGGGCGCTGGCCCGTGGGCGACGCCTGGCTCTGGCTCTTCGGGTCAGGGCTCCTGGGCTTCGCCATCTCCGACACCCTCTACTTCGCCGCCTTCCGGCGCTGCGGCGTGCAGACCGCGGCGACGGTCATGCTGCTGAACGTGCCGATCGCGACGCTGCTCGCGGTGCCGCTGGCCGGGGATGAGATCGACCGCCGCCTCGTCGGGTTCATGGCGCTGGTGCTCGTGGGCGTGCTGCTGGTGACCCTGGATCGCAAGGGCTCCGACGATGGCGCCGGGCACATCAACTCGCGCGCGACGCGCATCATCGGCGTCCTGCTCGCGATGGGCGCGGCGACGGCCATCGGGACGGCCGTCCCCCTGGGCCGGGGGCGCTTCGAGGACGTCGACGTGTTCACCGGCGGGTTCGTCCGGCTCATGGGCGGCGCCTGCGGCGCCGTCCCGATCGCCCTGCTCTCGGGCATGGGCAGGGCGAGCAGCCCCGCGCGGGAGCTGCGCCGCCTCGTGGAGCCCATGCTCGTCGCGCCTGGCCCCGCGTCGGTGTGGGGCAAGGCCTCGCTCATCGGCGTCGGCAGCGCGGTGCTCGGCCTGCTGCCCTACCACTACGCCATGCGTGAGCTCCCGGGGGGGCTCGCGGCGGTCCTGTTCAGCTCGACGCCGCTCTTCACGCTGCCCCTCTGCCTCCTGATTGGACAGAGGGTCGGCTTGCTCTCCGTCCTCGGGACCGGCGTCGGCTTCGCGGGGGTCGCCGCGATCCTCCTCGGTTCGGGGACCCCGGCCGCCCTTCATCCGACCGCCGGTGTTCAGCTCGAGGTGGAGCTCGTGCCCCTCGCGGGGCCCACGAGCGCCCGCTTCCCGGTCTTCGTGGAGGCTCCGGTCTTCGTGGAGGCTCCGGTCTTCGTGGAGGATCCCTTCGCCGTGGAGGACGGAGGGTCCGGACCCCTCGGGCCTGGCGCCGACCAGGCGATTCCCCCCGCGGTCATGATCGCCCGCGCTGCGGGTGGAGGGAGCGACGCTTACCGGCTCGTGCTGCTGGGGGACTCTGATCCCTCCTCGCCGTCCGAGCGAACCGTCACCAAGGAGCTACCGGAGGAGGACCCGCTCAGGCGGCGTTACTTCGTGAACTGGGCGGACGTGCCGCGGGCTGCGCGCCTGAGCTCCGGCGCCCTGTTGGCCGCGACCCTCGAGCGGCTGGGTGACTCCACCTACGCCTACGGCGTGCGGCTGACCCTAGAGGAGGATGGCCCGCCGGGCCGCGACCTGGGCTGGCTCCACGACGACCAGCAGCCCGTGGAGCATGGCTTTGTCTC
>CBFHHK010000013.1:34185-37219 GCA_965655435.1 Planctomycetota bacterium
CGAGGAGGATGGCCCGCCGGGCCGCGACCTGGGCTGGCTCCACGACGACCAGCAGCCCGTGGAGCATGGCTTTGTCTCGCTCCTCCCGCAGCCTACGGGCGGCGCGCTCTGCGTCTGGCTCGATGGGCGCGCCGGCGGCGAGGCCGCCGGGCTCGAGGGTGGTCATGGGGGGGGCCACGGCGCCGGGGGGATGCAGCTGCGAGCACGGACCCTCGGTGCCGGCGGCAGCCTCGGCCAGGAGGTGCTCCTCGACGCGCTCGTTTGCGACTGCTGCCCCACGGACGCGGCGGCCCTGGCCGACGGCTCCTCGGTGGTGGTCTATCGCAACCGTACGGAGGCCGAGGTCCGGGACATCTGGACCGTCCGCCGGGCGCCCGATGGGAGCTGGAGCGAACCACGTCCGGTCTTCCAGGATGGGTGGCGTATCGAGGGGTGCCCGGTCAACGGACCCGCCATCGCCGTGGGTCTGGCACCTGCAGAGGCCCCAGCGGGGAGCACAGCGGGGAGTGCGGCTGGGGTCGAGGGCGCAGCCACGATCGCCACCGCCTGGTACACGGAGGGCGGCGTCGGCGGCGCCCCCCGCGTGCTCGTGGCCTTCTCGCAGGATGGTGGTCAGCGCTACGGCCGTCCCGTCGAGGTGGCCGCCGACGGCGTGCTGGGACGCGTCGATATCGCGGCCGCGGGAGAGGAGCGCTTCGTGGTGACCTACCTCGCAGTCGATGACAGCCGCACCGGTGGGGAAGGAGGGACCGCCGTCTGGACCGCTCGGATCGTGGCCCCCGGGTGCCGTCCGGGTCCGGCGACCTCGATCGCCACCGTGCGACCTGATCGCCGTAGCGGCCGGCTCAGCCTCACGGCCGACCCCGATCGCCCCGGAAGGCTCCACGGCATGTGGACCGAGGAGGACGGGGTCCGCGCCGCCGCCCTCCAGGTGACTCGGCTCGTCGAGCCGACGAGCGCAGCGTCCGGGGAAGAGCTGGGCACCGGGTCGGAACGGTGAGCTCGATGCCGGGGTCGGGCCCCGCCCTGAGCCGCGGCTGATCTGAGCCACCACCGCGCTGAGCCACCACCGCGCTGAGCCACCACCGCGCTGAGTCACCACCGCGCTGAGCCGCCCCGCGAAGGGGCACCACCGCGAAGGGGCTCACCTGCGTCGGGTACGTTCCCGCCGAGCGCCCGCAGCGCCGGACGGTCCCGGCGCCGTCACCGCCCTGCGCCGACGGACGGTCCGCGTGACCTCGAAGGCCAGGGTCATGTCGAGGATCGGAGTCACCTCGAAGGCCGGGGTCACTTCAAAGGCCGGGGTCACCTCGAGGAGCGGTCGGCGGAGGCGCGCGGTGGCACGAGGAACAGGGCGAGGCCGGGGATCGCGGCCCAGGGGGCGTACTCGACGAACCAGGCCTCGCTGGTGAAGCTGAGGTGCCCTGCGGTTCCGAGGATCAGGAGACCGTTGTAGCTGATGTGCAGGAGCATGGCCGGGAGCACGCTCCGCGACCGGAGGGCGACCAGCGCCAGCAGGGCGCCGAGGATGCCCGTGGGGAGCAGCCGGTAGATCGACGCGTGGACGAGCGCGAAGTAGAGGGCCTGCCAGAAGACGATGCGCTTCCAGGTGAAGTCGCGCTTCATCGCGCTGAGCAGCGCGCCGCGGAAGACGAGCTCCTCGAAGATGCCCGGGGAGAGGGCGAAGAAGAAGAACAGCCACATGGGGCTCGAGGAGCCCATGAGCGCTTCCAGTTCGATGCCGCCCTCGGCCGCTCCGGGGGGCAAGGGGAGGACCTTGGACTGCCACTGGAGGAGGAGCTCGGCGCCCCGGGTGAGCGCGGGGACGAGGAGCAGCGCGCCGAGGGCGTGGGACGGCCTCGGAAGCCGGAGTCCGAGGCCCGCCGCGAGGCGACGTGGCTCCCCCTGGGCGCGTGGGGCCGTCCACGCGATCGCGACGGCGAGGGCGGGCAGCATCATCCAGAAGGTGAACCAGAGCCCCAGGTCCATGTCGAGGCGCTGGACGGACATGGCAATCAGGTACACGCCCATGACGACCACGAAGCCCCAGCGCACGCCATGGCGTCCCCCGGCCTGCAGCAGGTGGGCCTCGCTCTTGCGGTCACCGCCGCCGCCGAGGACTCGCTCGGCGTCGAGCACCTGGCCGAGCCGCGCCACCGCGAGCCAGGTCCAGCCAACGTGGGAGAGCATCACGAGGGCGGCGAGCGGGAGCTTGAGGTCACCCTCGAGTCCCTCGCGGAGCGCGAGGGCGGAGCCGGAGAAGGGGACGATCGCCCACAGCGCGGTGAGGGAGACCTCCGGGCGAAGCACGATGGCGGTGGGGATGATCACCGCCAGCGTCACGGGGAAGATCAGCAGCTGCCCCTCGCGGAAGGTCCGGGCGCCGCCGCACACGAGGCAGAGCACGGCGCAGAGCAGGAGGCAGGTGGGGAGCTCCACCACCAGCGACGCCAGGCGACCGTACGCCATTTCGCTCGCTCCACCGCCCATGGTCCCCATGTCCATCAAGCCCGAGGCGGCGCACACGACCAGGCTCCCGAGGTTCATGGCGAGGGTCGCGCAGCCGGCCACGAAGACCGTGAGGAGCTTGCCCATGGCGATCGAGCGGTGCGGGACCGGCTGCACCAGGAGCGTCTCCAGGGTGCCGGCCTCTCGCTCGCCGGCGAACACCGCCAGGGCCGCGTAGGCGCCGCCCGAGATGACCACGAGCAGGACGATGAAGGGCAGCCACATCCCGAGGCGCGCGCCGCTGGCGTCGGCCTCGGAGGCCACGTCCGTGCTCAGGGGAGAGAGCCCGGCGCCCGGATCTCCTCCGAGCAGGTGCTCGCGCCGCTCGGCGGAGCGGACCTCGCCGAGGTCGCGTAGGGCGCCCCGGGCGCGGCCCATGGCCTCCCGCGAGTCGTCGCGCTTGACGTCGTACCAGAGGTCAAAGGTCGTCCGCGTGAGGTCCGGCGCCCCGCCGTCGACGCTGGCCACGACGAGCAGGTCGAAGGGTTCGGGCCCCTCGTCACCCGCGGCCAGGGGCTCGCCTCCG